>JAKPQM010000039.1 GCA_029546925.1 Actinomycetes bacterium | reverse complement strand
TTGATGCTCGTCTCGCCATCACCGAGAAGGACCGCATCGAACACGGCGGCCATGGGCTCGATATTCCACGCTGAAGGGCCGCCCGCGATGACGATGGGATCGTCCTCGGCGCGCTCCCGCCCCAGCTGGGGGATGCCCGCGAGGTCGAGCGCCTCGAGGACGTTCGTCATGATGAGCTCGTGGGCGAGCGTGAAACCCACGACATCGAAGGATGCCAAGGGCGCTGCGGATTCGAGCGAGAGCAACGGTATGCTGCGCTCGCGCATGAGCGCGATCATATCGACCCAAGGCAGATAGGCGCGCTCGCACGAGATGCCCTCGAGGCGATTGATCTCGTTGTAGAGGATGGCGACGCCCAGATTGGGCTGGCCGATCTCATAGACATCCGCATAGACCATGCATACGTGGAACGGGCCACCCTGATCCTCGCAGATACCCCATTCGTGATCGATGTAGCGTGCGGGCCTCTCGACGAGCGGAAGCAGGGGCTCGATGAGATGGAAGCAGTCTTTCCGCTCGATGCGCATGGTCTAACCCTGGCGTTCGAGAACGCCTGAGGGCGTCCTGTCGGCCTGGGGGCGCATGGCAAGAGCCGTCTCCGCAGAACGTCCGAGGCGATTCTCGGACTCGAAGCGCGCCTTGATGGCATTTCCCGTGGCGACCGTTCCCGCATAGCCGAGACCGGCGCGAAGCGCCCAGCCCACCCCCGGGATGAGTCCCAGGAGAGCGCGCGCGAGGGCACGGTAGGCGAAGCCGGCGCCTATGACGCCCGCGACCTCGGGGACACGTGAGAGCGTGAGGCCCTTGCCGTATGCTGCGGCGATATCGAGCGCGAGCTTCGCCTGATTGGCGGTCATGATGGGCAGATCGGAGCCCGGAATGAGATTGATGGCGCCCACCGTGGCGTTCTGGATCGCACAGGCGGTGATGAGGGCGCGTATCTCGGCAGGGCGCACGAAGGAGAAGTTCGCAGCGAATGCACGGCCCTTCTCGCTTGCACCGATGATCCATGCGGCAAGCTTCTCGAGCAGGGTCTCGCCATCTGCTGCAGCGATGACCTCGGGCTCGTAGTCCTGATACCCGAGATGGGAGAAGTCATAGCCGCAGACCGCAGACCTGACGAGGATGGCGCACGGGGTTGCATGGCTCGCGAGCTGGTCGACCGCGCGCATAAGATCCTCGGTATCGGTGCCGGAAGCGATGACGGCGATGTCATAGGGGGCATCGGGGGCGGTGGGATCGGAGAGCGGGCGCACGCTCACGAGGCCGCCGGCCCGCTCCGCAAGGAACGCGCCGTGCAGGGCATCGATGTGGGACCTGTCGGCATCGTCACCCAAGAGGATGAGGACGGATACCGTCTCATCTGCGCTCTTGCCAGCATCCCGGCCCGCCTTGAGCACATCGAAGATGTTGTTATAGGGGATTTTGGAGGCCATCTCGTATCCTTCTCGGACGTCGTGCGTGCTATCCGGACTTTTGGCGGTGCCGCCACATAGATTGAACCATACCGACGGCCATGATCTGCGAGACCATCGACGAGGAGCCGAAACTGATGAAGGGGAGCGGAATGCCCGTGATCGGCATGATGCCGATGCACATCCCCACATTCTCGAGAACCTGGAACGACCACATGGCCGCGCATCCCACCAGCACGAGCTTCGAGAACGGCGCATCGATGCGCATGGCGAGCAGGATCGTCGAGATGATCATCCATGCGAAGAGGCCGAGCAGGACGATCGATCCGAGGAAGCCGAACTCCTCGGCGAGCAGCGCGAAGACGAAGTCGGTGTGCGACTCGGGCAGAAATCCGTACGCCGCCTGCGTGGCATTGCCGAGGCCCTTTCCCAGGAGGCCGCCCGAGCCCACGGCGATCTTGGCCTGCTGGAGGTTGTACCCGTTGCCGGAGGGGTCGACCGATGGATCGATGAAGACGATCAGGCGGTTGAGCTGGTAGGTCTTGAGGATATGCGGGATCCCCTCGATGCTCGATTCGATGATGATGAGGGCGGAGCCGATCACGATGATGCCTATGGTGACCACAACCCACTGCGGTTTGGGACCCGCGCAGATGATGACGATCGCCCCGGTCACGAGGATGATGAGCCCCGTGCCGAGATCGGGCTGCACGAAGATGAGGCCGAAGGGGACGCAGAGCATGGCGCAGAGACGCACATAGTCCTTGAGGTTCTCGACCCTGCCATTGTACTGGGCGCCGAGCGCGGCCATGAGGAAGATGGTCACGAGCTTGGCAGGCTCGGAGGGCTGCGCCGTCATGTTGATGAAGGGGATCTTCACCCAGCCGGTCATGCCCTTGGCAGACCACGAGAGGCCGGGAATGCGCGGTGAGACGAGCAGGATGGCGACGATGATGAGCAGGGCAGTCGACATATTCGCAAGAGAACGGCAATCGAGGCGCCATATGACGGCGGCGGCAACGAGGCCGATCACAACGCCTAAGAGGTGGCGCGAGAAGACCGCGTCGGGATTGGTGAGCGAAGCGGACCATATGACGAGCGAGCCATACAGGATCAAAAGCACCGCAGGAACGAATTGCGGCAGGAAGATCTCCGAGAGGATGCCCCGGTCCCTCCCGAGACGGCCGCCCACACCGGGGGTTCGAGCGATATGCCGTACGCTGCTATCCATATCTGACCATCCTACCAAAGGTACGATTCGTCGCTTGCATCCGTATCGGCGACGTTGTAGGTGAACAGGGTATCGGGCTGATCGTAGATCGCCCCCATGATGTCGCGCACGACGTACATGCCCGACTGCGCCCCCTCGAGGACCTCGTCGATGCTGGCTCCGACCACATAGCGGGGATTGTCGACGGGCACGATGCCGACGAACCAGCCGATAGGATACTCTCCCGCCATCTGACCGGTGCCGGTCTTGCCCATGACCTTCTCATCGAGGGAGTTCCAGTGAATGGTCTGCGACCACGCTTCCTCGTAGACGACGCCCGTGAGGCCCTTCGTGACGATGTCGAGGCTCTCCTTGGGCTCGGGACACTCGTGGATGACCTCGGGCTTGTAGTCGATAACGCTCCCCTCGCCTGTCGCGGCGCGTACGCTTTTCAGCACATGGGGCTTCATGATGTGCCCGTTGTTGGCGATACCGCAGTACGCGCACACCATCTGCAACGTGGTGACGAGCATATCACCCTGCCCGATGGCGATGTTGCAGTAATCGCCGCCCTGCCAACGGCGCGAATCATCGGGAGCATCGCTGAAGTAGTTCCACTTCCACTCGGCGTCGGGCACGCGCCCCAGCTCCTCGCTGGGCAGATCTATGCCGGTATAGGAGCCCAAGCCGAACTTCCGATACGTCTTCTGGAGGCCTTCGGGATCGGACGAGTAGTAGAAGCCCTTGCCGATCTCGTAATAGACGACGTCGCACGACATCGTGATGCCGCGCTGCAGGCCGATCGTCCCGTGGCCGGTCTTGAGGTAGCAGTACATGCCGTAGTCCACGCCGAAGCCCGTCCACCATCCCGTGCAGTTCCAAGTCGTCTTATCGTCCGCGATACCGTATTCGAGGGCGGCGAGCGAGGAGAAGGCCTTGATGGTGGATCCTGCGGGATACTGGCCGGAGATGGCGCGGTTGAACAGCGGGTAGTTGTTCTTCTCGTCGGTCAGGGTATCCCAGTCCGAGTTCGAGATGCCGCCGACGAACACGCTCGGCGAATACGTTGGGAAGCTCGCCATGCAGATGACCTCGCCCGTTGCGCAGTCGAGGGCCACGGCGCAGCCCGAGCTCGCAGGGTACCCCTGCTCTGAGCGGATATAGTTGGTGACGTTGACGAGCGAGCGCTCGGCCGCCTCCTGGATCCGGGCGTCGATGGTGAGCACGAGATCGGAACCCGATTGCGCATCGATGCTGGAAACGTAGTCGAGCACGGTGCCGCCCGAATCGACGTGGACGGTCTGCTCGCCGCTGATACCCTGCAGCACCGATTCGTATTGGTACTCGACACCCGCCTGGCCGACGATATCGCCCGAGTGGTAGGTGATGGCGCCGGACTCCTCCGAGTTGCTCTCGAGCTGCTCGGCCGTGACGGTTCCCGTATAGCCGACGACATGGGCGGCAAGGGAGCCGTACGGGTAGAAACGCTCGGAGCGCTCCTCGATGT
>JAKPQM010000014.1 GCA_029546925.1 Actinomycetes bacterium | reverse complement strand
ACCATTGCACCACGCCCGCGTGGTCGGGGTGACTGGATTCGAACCAGCGACCCTCTGCTCCCAAAGCAGATGCGCTACCAAACTGCGCCACACCCCGGTCGCCCGACTAGTATAGGCGAGAACTCATGCCGCGCGCAAGCTGCCGCCCCCGGCATGTGTCGAAAAAATTACACCCGAAAAAAGAAAGCGTTACGCATATCTTGGGAGTGCCTCATATTACGTATCCTTTAAAGCCAAAACGTATTTCATTGCGTATGTTTGGAGGGGACATGAGCTATTCCGAACGTATCATCGCCGACGTCAAAGCGCGCTATCCGGAGCAGAAAGAGTTCATCCAGGCAGTCGAGGAGGTCCTGCCCACGCTTCAGCCCGCCCTCGACGCCCACCCCGAGTATGAGAAGGCGGCCCTGCTCGAGCGCCTTGTCGAGCCCGAGCGCATCATCATCTTCCGCGTGCCTTGGGTCGATGACTCCGGCGCCGTCCATGTCAACCACGGGTATCGGGTGCAGTTCAACTCCGCAATCGGCCCCTATAAGGGGGGGTTGCGCTTCAACCCCAGCGTCACCGTGGGCATGCTCAAGTTCCTCGGCTTCGAGCAGATCTTCAAGAACTCCCTCACCACGCTTCCCATGGGCGGCGGCAAGGGTGGCTCCGACTTCGACCCCAAGGGCAAATCCAATAACGAGATCATGCGCTTCTGCAAGAGCTTCATGACCGAGCTTTTCCGCCACATCGGTCCAGACACCGACGTTCCCGCAGGCGATCTGGGCGTAGGCGGCCGCGAGGTGGCCTACCTGTTCGGCCAGTACAAGCGCCTCAAGAACGATTTCACGGGCGTCCTCACCGGAAAGGGGCTTGCGTTCGGCGGCTCGCTCGCCCGTACCCAGGCTACCGGCTACGGCCTCGTTTACTTCGTGCAGAATCTGCTCGAGGACCACGGAGACTCCTTCTCAGGCAAGACCGTCGTCGTCCACGGCTCCGGTAACGTGGCCATCTACGCCATCCAGAAGGCCGAGCAGCTTGGCGCCAAGGTCGTCGCATGCTCCGACACCAAGGGTTGGATCTACGATGCCGAGGGCCTCGATGTCGCAGCTCTCGAGGCGATCTATGCGGCCAAGCGCTCCGGTAACGATTGGGATGCGAGCCTTGCCGTCTACACCGAGTACCGTCCCGATGCCGAGTATCACGCCGGGGACGGGCGCGGCGTCTGGGGCGTTCCCTGCGACATCGCGCTTCCGTGCGCCCGTGAGAACACCCTGCTCATCGAGGATGCCGAGAAACTCGTGGCAGGTGGCTGCAAGGTCGTGGGCGAGGGCGCGAACATGCCCTGCACCAACGAGGCCATCGCGTACCTGATCGAGCAGGGCGTTGCGTTCTGCCCGGGCAAGGCCGCCAATGCCGGCGGCGTTGCCACCTCCGGTCTCGAGATGAGCCAGAATGCCGGCCACATCTCTTGGACCTTCGAAGAGGTAGATGGCTGTCTCAAGGGCATCATGGCCTCCATCTATCGTTCCGCTGCCGATGCAGCCAAGGCGTACGGCCATGAGGGCAATCTCGTCTTCGGTGCCAATATCGCAGGTTTCCTCAAGGTTGCCGAGGCTATGATGGCCCAGGGCATCGTGTAGGCTCTTCGACATGCGCCAGTTCTAGAGCCCGGGTTCTCCCGGGCTCTATTCGTCCCGCTCGTTCTCATAGCGTGGCAACCGGATCGCCCCATATTCGGATATCGCGTAAATTTGCGCAGTCGCACGGTAAAGTACCTGCATCTTTGCTATTATTTCAAGGCTATGCGATTTCTCTGCGGGCGTGGCGGAATTGGTAGACGCGCTGGATTTAGGTTCCAGTGGGCTAGCCCGTGAAGGTTCGAGTCCTTTCGCCCGCACCAAACGAGAGATCGGAGAGCCCGTTTTGTTGGGATGGCGAGGAATCGCCTGGATTGCGAGACACATGGAGGACGCGTTGAACATCACCGTCAAACCGCAGGAGCCCAAGGATGGCATCCTGACTGCGCAGGTTACCGTTTCTGCTGCGGACGTAGATGCAGCCATTGCCAAGACCTATAAGGATATCGCCCACAAGTACCAGTTCCAGGGCTTCCGCCGTGGTCATGTGCCGCGCCCCATCATCGATGGCATCCTCGGCAAACAGGCTGTTCTCGCACAGGCTACCAATGACGTCCTGAACGATGCCGAGCCCATGATCCTCAACGAGCTCGATATCGTTCCCATCGGCCGCCTCGAGTATCCCGAGGAGCCCGATACGCTCTCTGCTGGCAGCGACTACACGGTCGAGTGCCACATGGACGTCCGCCCCTCCGCAACCCTCACCTCCTATGACGCGCCGTCCATTACCATGCCGCCCGATGAGGCTACCGACGCCGAGATCGAGCTGCAGATCAACCAGCTGCTCTCCTACCAGACCACTTATGAGGATGCCAAGCTCGAGCGCGCCGTCGATGACGGGGACATCATCTCCGCCAACATCGACGACGTCGAGAACGGCGAGCGCTATGCCGGCCAGAACCGCATGATCTCGCTCGACGGCGCAAACCTTCCCGAGGCCCTGCACAACGGTCTCGTGGGAATGAAGCCCGGCGAGACCAAGGATGTCGCATGGGAAGATGGCGATACCACCATCAAGCTCACCCTCACCCTCAACTCCATCATGAAGGCCGTCACCTCCGAGCTCACCGACGAGCTCGCCAAGAAGAACTTCGGCTTCGAGACGGCCGACGAGCTCAAGGCTGCCGTCAAAGAGGAGATCGAGCAGGATAAGGTCCGCTCGCTACCCGGTCTCAAGGAGGATCGCCTTGTCGAGGCCGTCGGAAAGCTCCTCGATCTCGATGAGATCCCCGAGAACTACAAGAACCAGATCTTCAATGAGCTTGCCAACGAGTTCCTCTCGACGCTGCAGCGCCAAGGTCTCACGCTCGACACCTATCTGGGCGCCCGTGGCGTGGAGATCCAGGACTTCCTCAACGACCTGCACGCCCAAGCCGACGACCGCGCACGCCAGTCGCTCGCCCTCGATGCGCTTGCCTCCCATCTCGGTATCGCCGTTTCCGCCGATGACGTCCGCGCCGAATTCGAGAAGGCCAAGGTCGATGATGTCGACGCTGCCATCGACGAGTGGACATCCGAGGGGCGTATCCCGGCGATCCGCGAGTCCATCAAGCGCACCAAGGCCTTGAGCTGGCTCGTCGAGAACGCTACGGTCGAGATCGTCGATGAGGTCGCCGAGCGCGCTGCTGCCGAGAAGAAGCCCGCAAAGAAGAAGGCTGCCTCCAAGAAGGACGACGCCACCGAGAAGAAGCCCGCCAAGAAGAAGGCTTCTCCCAAGAAGAAGCCCGAAGAGGCTCCTGCGGAGTAGGGCATCTTTCAAGCTTTTTTCCTACCCCGGGTAAGATAATCCTTGCCCGGGGTATCACCTAAGGGAGTAAAAAGGAGGATTCACATGATCAACCCGACCAACATCCCGCTCATCCCTTATGTCATCGAGCAGACCCCGCGCGGCGAGCGCAGCTACGATATCTATTCTCGCCTCCTGAACGATCGCATCGTCTTCCTCGGCGAGCCCATCACCCGCGAGAGCGCCAACCTTGTCATCGCCCAGCTCCTGCATCTCGAGAGCCAGGACCCCGATAAGGACATATCCCTCTACATCGACTCGCCCGGCGGCGAGGTCTATGCCGGTCTCGGCATCCTCGACACGATGAACTTCATCAAGCCCGAAGTCTCCACCATCTGCGTGGGCATGGCGGCCTCCATGGCGTCCGTGCTGCTGGCCGCCGGTGCCAAGGGCAAGCGCCTTGCGCTCCCCAACTCCATGATCCTCATCCACCAGCCCAGTTCCGGTGTCGAGGGTCAGCAGACCGACATCCAGATCGTAGCCGATGAGACGAAATGGATCCGCCAGCATCTGAACGAGCTTTTGTCCGAGTACACGGGCCAGCCCATCGAGAAGGTCAACGCCGATACCGAGCGCGACAACTACCTGCGCGCGACAGAGGCCGCCGCATATGGTCTTGTCGACAAGGTCATCAGCTCTCGCACCGAGCAGTCCGACGAGTAGTCTGGAGCCAGCTTTCCATGGCGAGAAACGACGATTTCCAAGGTAGCCAGCACGAGATGCACTGCGCCTTCTGCGGCAAGAGCCGCAACCAGGTCGATAAGCTCATCCAAGGGCCTGACGGGGTCTGCATCTGCGACGAGTGCATCACCGCCGCCTCCGAGATGCTCACCGGCATACCGTATTCCCAAATCTACGACGAGGAAGAGGCTCCCGTTTCCGAGATCGAGCTCAAGCATCTTCCTACGCCGCATGAGATCTACGACGAGCTGTCCCAATACGTCATGGGCCAGGAGGATGCCAAGCGCGCCATGAGCGTGGCCGTCTACAACCATTACCGCCGCATCATCTCCAGCGATGACGAGCCGCCCGAGGGAGCCGAGGATGTCGAGATCGCCAAGAGCAACATCCTGCTGCTCGGCCCCACGGGCACCGGCAAGACGCTCTTGGCCCAGACGCTCGCCCGCTTCCTCGAGGTGCCCTTCGCCATCGCCGATGCGACCACCCTCACCGAGGCCGGATACGTAGGCGAGGACGTCGAGAACATCCTACTCAAGCTCATCAACGCCGCCGATGGCGACGTGGGGCGTGCCGAGCTCGGCATCGTCTATATCGATGAGATCGACAAAGTCGCCCGCAAAGCGGAGAACCTCTCCATCACGCGCGATGTCTCGGGCGAGGGTGTCCAGCAGGCGCTTCTCAAGATCCTCGAGGGCACGGAGGCATCGGTGCCCCCTCAAGGTGGTCGCAAGCATCCCCAGCAGGAGCTCATCCACATCGACACCACCAACATCCTCTTCATCTGCGGCGGCGCGTTCGTGGGTCTCGATAAGATCGTGGCCGACCGCATCGGCAGGAAGGGGGTCGGCTTCAACGCCAAGCTCGTCAAGGATGTCAGGGAAGATGAAAGCGCGCTCATATCTCAGGCTATGCCCCAAGACCTGCATAAGTTCGGCATGATTCCCGAACTGCTGGGCCGCATCCCCGTGATCACGGCAACGCGCGAACTCTCCGAGGACGATCTCGTGGATATCCTCGTCACCCCGCGCAACGCGCTGGTGAAGCAGTACCGCAAGATGTTTGCGATCGAAGGTGTCGAGCTGGAATTCACCGATGAATCGCTGCGCGCCATCGCCAAGCTCGCTCTTGCGCGTGGAACGGGCGCGCGCGGCCTCCGCGCCATCATGGAGCAGGTGCTCCAAGGCATCATGTTCGATATGCCCGACGATCTCTCCATCCAGAAGGTCCTCATCACGCCCGAATGCGCGCGGGGTGAGGCAGAACCCGAGATCATCCGCAAGTAGCGGTCGATGAACGGGGGGATGAACGGGGGGACGGGGGCAGCGTTCAAGCTGGGCATGAACGCTGCCCCCGTCCCCCCGTTCACGTGCATCCCGGCTTGTGATCAGCCCAAGCTGCCGCCCATACGCATATAGGCGCCGATGGTGTATTTCCGGCGGATGGACTTGGGGGGGAAGACGATGTCGAACAGCGGCATGCCCACGCGTAGCGCAAGGGCGGCCTGCGTGCGCTTGGCCACGCTCATCGGCTTCAGGCGCGATTCCTCAAGGCGCTCGCGCAGCGTGCCCAGATAGGGTGAGCGGCGCGCATAATCCCAGAAGACGTAGCCGAGATCGCAATCGGGATAGAGCCACGGGCGGTCATCGGGACCAGCGTAATGGATGATGCGCCTGTTCACACGTGCGGCATCGTATTCATCGCGGAAATCCTCCGGAGCCTGCGCGATGATGGATTTCCTCCGTATGTTGACCCAATCGTAGAGAAAGTTCCAGCTCATGTCGATGCGCACGTAGGTACCGTCGGCAACCTTGTTGAGGACATCTTGGTCGAGCCAGCGCCACACGCGGCGTGTGGCAAGCTCCAGAAGCTGCTCGGGGGTGGTTTGGCGTCTGAACTCCTCGAGATTCATGAGGAGGACGCCCGCTTGGAAATACCGATGGGGGTCGGTGAGCCCGAGATCGTTCTTAAGATAGGGTCCGACGCCCTGATCATAACCGTCGACTTGGCCCACGGTGTCGGCATCGCGCGTGGCACCGAGAAGATAGCCCTCTACGTCTATATCCCAGAGCTTGGCGATATCATCGAGGACCACGAGATCGGAATCGAGGTAGACGGCCTTTCTCACACTCGGCAGCAGCGAGGGTGCGAGCAGGCGGAAGTAGGTTTCCAAGCGGAAGTGGCCATAGTGGGGGAGCCTGCGGTTGCCGATGGCGGCCTCAGCGTCGAGAAAGCCGATGCCGATATTATCGCGGTTTACCTGGCGCGAGAGCGTGATCATGCTCGACGGCGAGATGTCGCGCGTCAAGACAACGATATCGTAGTTGCGGTCGGCCGAGACGTGCTCGATCAGGGATTGGAGCGCCACCGAGAGGTAGGGTACGAAGCTCTCGCTTGCGGCGAATACGACGACCACGTCATCGAGGGAAAGGCCGAGGCCATCCTCCGATCCGGCGAGCAGGACATTCGGTATCCGACCAGTTACATGTGCGCTGCTGTAGGGCATATCCCCTTCTTTCTCATAAGGAAACCGCCCGGCGATGACGGCTCCGTAAACTATACCCAATCCGCAATGGGAGATGTCCCATCACGATGAGAGCATATATGCTGCATTCCCCCGCGCCTGTCGGACAGCATCCTCTCCGATGATTGCCGCTGCTGTCTTCTCGGCACGATCGAGGGATCCTGCGATGGCGCCAAAGCCCAGCCCAGCATCACCTGACCAGGGCATATCGGTTTCAAAAAGGAGCTTATCGCGTGGGATGAGCTTGATATATTCGCGGCCCTTCCCGGTTCTGAGCGAACGCTCGCCGAGGCTGAACCAACATCCGGCGTGAATGGCATCCCAAAGAAGATCCGCCGAGTCGCTGAACCAGTGGAGGATGCAGGTGCAGGTTTTGAGACAGCCGGTCTCGTGTAAGATCTCGAGCACGGTTTTCGTGGCACGTACCGCATGGATGCTCAGGACCTTAGGCGCTTCCGGCAGGGAAGTCGACCCGGCGGCGGCGCAGATGCGCCTGAAGGCAGCCTCTTGGAGCTCCCACGAGCTCTGGGGGGCGTGTTTTTCCATAAAGTCGAGCCCGATCTCGCCTATGAAGCGCGTGACGGGAATAAGGTGCTCGAGAGCTTGGATATCATCTTCGCTCGATCGCCCATCGGCAAGCCACCAAGGATGCAATCCTGCAGCGAGGACGATGGCGCCGCATCCCTCGAGTCGAGATCTCGCACCAAGATATCCTTGCGGCGTGGTGGTGACAGCGAGGATTGCCGTGCGGGCACCTGCCGCCTCTTCGGCAACCGTGCGGGGGCTGTCGAATTGATCGAGATGGCAGTGCATGTCGGCATGCTCGAAGATCATGGCTGCCCCAACCCTACGAGGTCGCGGATCACGCGCGAGGCGAGCATCTGTCCCATAATGGGCGGAAAGTAGCTCATGGTGCCGAGGATGGATGCCCCTTCGCGCACGAAGCCGTTCTCGTCGATCGCCTCGTGCTTGCCGAGCACCTCGAGCGGCTGTTCGTCCGAGTAGAGCACCATGAGGTTTTTGATGCCGCGCTTGCGGCATTCTTTGCGCACGATGCGGGCGATGGGGTCGATGGAGGTCTTCTCGATACGCGAGAAGCGCAGGCGGGTGGGGTCGAGCTTGTTGGCGCCGCCCATGGCCGAGATGAGCGGCAGGTTCGTCTCTTGGCACCAGGCGGCTATCGCGAGCTTCTGGGCGATGGTGTCGATGGCATCGACCACGTAATCGGGACGGGGGAGTGCGCCGAGCTGCTCGGATACGCGATCCTTGTCGATGAACGCATGCAGGGCCGTGACCTTGCATGCGGGATTGATATCGGCGACCATGCGGGCCATGACCTCGGTTTTGGGTTCTCCGACCGTGCTCTGGAAGGCGAGCGACTGCCGGTTGATGTTGCTGGGCGTCACCACGTCGCGATCGACGAGGATAAGCGATCCCACGCCGCCGCGCGCGAGCGTCTCTGTGCAGGCAGAGCCCACGCCGCCGAGCCCGAGTACCATGACGGCGGCGTCTTGCAGCTTGGCGAGGCCTTCGTCGCCGAGGATGAGCCTCGATCTGTCGTGTGCGGTTTCCATGCGCTGCTCCATACGTGCGATGGCCATTCCCTACTTTAGCCGTTGTTCGAACTGCGGTGATCGCGAATACCGCAGTATTCGGGGATGACAAGAACTGCGGTGATCGTAAACGCGCAGGTAGAAGCCTTGCATGTTTTTCTCAGCTGAGGTTCCGACTGCGGTGATCGCGAATACCGCACTTTTTGCAGATAGCTGGAACTGCGGTGATCGTGAGGCTGGCGGCTTCGCGTGCGCTACGTCTCGCCGCCGATGGTCATGTTCTGGAAGCGTGCGGCGATGAACTGGTCGGTGTAGTTCTCATCGATCCACTCCTCGAAGAGGTTTGCCGGCGGAATGCCCGCATCACGCGCCGCCATGCGCCCGAAGCAGGCAACCGTCATGAAGATATCGGCGGCAAGGTAGAGGGCGAGCAGGGACACGAACGTGACTTGGCGCACCGTGGTGGGATTGCCGATGCGGTAGAGGAGCTCGGGCATGATGACCGTGCTCCAGACCAAACCGAGTCCTCCCCAGAAGAGGAGGAACGGCCATGCTACCCACTTGGTGATGGCGCCGGGGACGTTCGTGTAATCCCAGGATACGGCTCCGAGCAGCGTCTCCATGCCCCAGCCGGTGATCTGCTCGAGGAGACCGCCCACGATCATGCCCACGACGAAAACCTGCCAGGGCCGGGCACCCTGCTCGCGGAGTTTCCAACACACGAGCGTGAGCAGCACCGCCCCGAATCCGTAGATGGGGGAATAGGGCCCCCATACCAGGCCCACGCGGCTTTCGGTGAGGCCTTCCGTCACGAACATCCAGATTTCCTCGATGATGAGGCCGAGGAAGCTTCCCACGAGGAAGATGATGACGATCTGATACCAGTCGAGCTTGAGATAGGAGAGGTAGGCGTCGCGCGCATGCCGTGATGCCGTCTTCAAGGCCCGCTTCTGCTCGCGGGTGAGCTTGGGCGCTTGGCCGATGACCTCCTTGCCGAGCCGTTTGAGGGAACGGCGGTCATCCAATTCTTGGACGTAGGAGCGGATGCTCTCGGCGTATTCCGCCTCGACGTGATTCTCGTCGACCAGCTCGCAGACCTTCCTGCCACGTCCCAGCCATGCGAAGAAGGTGGCGACGGCTCCGATGACGAGGCGTATGAGGGCGAAGAGGACGAAGAGGGACAGCAGGGCGAAAAGCATGAAGAACCTCCAATCTCCTGCTGTTAATCCGCATCAACTACTTTAGCGCATCGATTGGGTGGTATCCTAATTCAGCTATGCGTTTTTTTACGAGGAGTTGAGCTGCACGTGGAAGAGATGGCCAAGACCTACGACCCCAAGACCTTCGAGCCCGCGCTTGTCGAGCGTTGGATGAGCGCAGGGGCCTATCAGCGCTCCAAAGGATCGGGCGATTGCACGGTGGTTATCCCACCGCCCAACGTGACCGGCGTGCTGCATATGGGCCATGCCATGGATGACACCATCCAAGATACCTTCATCCGCTTCATGCGCATGCGCGGCCGCTCCACGAGATGGATCCTCGGTACCGACCATGCCGGTATCGCCACCCAGACCAAGGTCGACAAGAAACTGAAAGAGCAGGGCATCTCGCGCCTCGAGATCGGTCGCGAGAAGTTCCTCGAAGCCTGCCAGGATTGGCGTCGCGAATACGGCGGCATCATCGTCGAGCAGATCAAGCGCATGGGTTGCTCGATCGATTTCGAAGACGAGAAGTTCACGATGAGCCCCGAGTATGCCAAGGCCGTCCGCAAGGTCTTCTGCGACTGGTACCACGACGGCCTCATCTATCGCGGCAAGCGTATCGTCAACTGGTGCCCCAGCTGCACCACCGCCATCTCCGACGACGAGGCCGAGTACCAGAACGAGCAGGGCCACCTCTGGCACCTGCGCTATCCGCTGACCGAGCCCGTCGATGGCGTGGAATACATCGAGGTTGCCACCACGCGCCCCGAGACCATGCTCGGCGACACGGGCATCGCGGTCTCGCCACAGGATCCCGACAAGGCCAAGTTCGTGGGCAAGACGGTCATGCTGCCCATCGTCGATCGCGAGATCCCCATCTTCGCCGACTGGCATGTCGACGCCGGCTTCGGCACGGGCTTCGTCAAGGTCACACCCGCTCACGACCCCAACGACTTCGCCATGGGCCAGGCGCACGACCTGCCCCAGGTCAACATCTTCGACGAGCATGCCGTGGTCGTCGATGGCTACGGTGCGTTCTCCGGCATGGATCGCGATGAGTGCCGGGCCGCCGTCGTGGCTTGGTTCGAGGAACATGGGCTGCTCGGCGATATCGACGAGCACGAGCACTCGGTCATGCACTGCTACCGCTGCGGCTCCACACTCGAGCCTTGGCTCTCCGAGCAGTGGTTCGTGGCCGTGGACAAGCTTAAAGAGCGTGCCATCGAGGTCGTGAAATCCGGTGAGGTCACCTTCCATCCTGCTCGCTGGACCGATACCTATCTCACCTGGATGGAGAACCTCAAGGACTGGTGCATCTCGCGCCAGCTTTGGTGGGGCCATCGCATCCCCGTCTTCTACTGCCCCGCATGCGGCTGGGAGGACGCCACCATGGAGGATGTGGAGGCCTGTCCGCACTGCGGCTCCAAGGTCTGCCAGGATGAGGACGTGCTCGATACCTGGTTCTCCTCGCAGCTCTGGACCTTCGCCACGCAGGGTTGGCCCGACCATCCCGAGCAGATGGAAGGCCATCATCCCACCAAGGTCCTCGTGACCGCCCGCGATATCATCGCCCTGTGGGTGGCGCGCATGATCATGAGCTCGCTCTACTTCACCGATCAGATCCCCTTCGAGGACGTCTACATCTACGCCACGATCCTCGCCAAAGACGGTAGCCGCATGAGCAAGTCCAAGGGCAACGGCGTCGACCCGCTCGAGCTCATGGACAAATACGGCGCAGATGCCATGCGCTTCAACCTGCTCACGCTCATCACCAACAATCAGGACGTCAAGTTCGATGCAAACATCGATAAGAAGACGCACAGCCTCATCGACAGCCCCCGCACCGAGCAGGCTCGTTCGTTCGTGACCAAGATCTGGAATGCGAGCCGCTTCGTCCAGATGAACCTCGAGGGCTATGTGCCCGGTCCCGCCAAAGCCGAGACTCCCGAGGATGCTTGGATGCTCTCGCGCTTGGCACGTGCCGTGCGCGAGGCCACGCGGCAGCTCGAGGGCTATGAGTTCGGCGACTATGCCCGTGACATCCAGGTCTTCTTCTGGAACGAGGTATGCGACTGGTATATCGAGCTCTGCAAGGGCAGGCTGCTCGACGGCTCGCCCGACGAGCGCCTCCAGGTTCAGCGCAACCTGGTCTTCGTGCTCGATTGCGCCCTGCGCCTGCTGCATCCCGTGATGCCCTTCGTCACCGAGAGCGTCTGGGATAGCCTTCCCGCCTCCGGCCTCGATGCCCATGAGAGCGAGTTCCTCATGCTCGCCGCATGGCCCGAGCCCGATGCGTTCGAAGGCTACGTCGACGAGTCGGCAGAATACGGTTTCGAGCTGGCCAAGAACCTCATCTCCACGGTGCGCTCCACGAGGGCGCGCTACCGCCTCTCTCCCAAGACCGCACTGCGCGCGGAGGTTCGCTGCGCTTCTCAGGATATCGCCGCATCGCTCGGCGCCCAAAGCGAGTTCATCCGCAAGGTCGGCTTCGTGAGCGAGCTGGTGGTGGGGACTTCCGATGAATTCGCGAAACCCGACGGCGCCGTTCAGATCCATGGCTCCGACTTCGATACGTTCGTACTCGTAGGCGACCTTGTCGATCTCGCTGCCGAGGCGGCACGTCTCACGAAGGAGCTCGAGAAGGCGCAGAAGGAGCTCGAAGGCGTCCAGCGCACCCTTGCCAACGAGGGCTTTGTCGCCAAGGCTGCCCCCGAGATCATCGAGAAGAAGAAGAGTCGGGCAACCGAGCTTCTGCAGACCGTCGAGACGCTCGCGGCGCAGATATCGGATCTCACGTAAGGCAACTGGCGCAGCGCGCTGGGCGAGCCGTCTCGAGCTGCGGTGTTCGAGACGGCTTTTTTTCGTGACGAGGGGTCCTGTCATGCGGGCCGCACACGGCAACTTTCGGCAATTGTGTGCGTTTCGTGGAGGTCCGTAACGCACGGCCCCTCGCTGCGAGTTATAAGCGAGGGCAGGGAAACCGGAGAAGCTGGTTGCGATTGAGGCGGGGATTGCGCGCTATAAGCCCATCTCCGCCAGAAGGAAGGGCCCATGCGGGAAGAAGAGTTGCGCGGCGCGATGGCACGTCATGGCGATGCCGTGTTCCGCTTGGCTCTGAGGAGACTTGGGAGCCGAGCGGACGCCGAGGACATCTATCAGGAGACGTTTCTCGCGCTTTGCCGACAGCGCAATGCGCCGTCATGGGATGACGGGCATCTGAAGGCGTGGTTGCTGCGCGTTGCCATGAACAAGTGCAGCGACATCATCCGCGCTCGAGAGGCGAGGCCTATCGTGTCCCTCGACGAGGTGCCCGAGCCGTATGTGACGGATGGCGGGGACGGGAACCACCCTTCATACGAGCGGATCTGGCTCTTGGCAGGCCAACTTCCCGATCCGTGCCGCACGGCGTTTCACCTGTTCTATGGGGAGGGGCTGTCGGTAGGAGAGATTGCGGAGGTGACCCAGACCCGGGAGGCGACGGTGCGCGTGCGGCTGTTGCGGGCGCGGGGGCATATGAGAAGGATGATGGGGGGAGCAGATGACTGACTATAAGGACTATCGGCGTGCGAGCGGGCATATCCATGCGCCTGCCGACATGGCCGATCGTGTGGTTGCGAGGGCGAAGGGCGAACACCTCTTGGGCGATGTGCACGAGACCGATACAGGCTCTCGGCATGGAGGGCGAGTCTGGCGTCTTTGGCAGGGATGGGGGCTGTGGCAGCGCATCGCTGCCGTGGCGCTGGCGCTCGTGATTCCCACCACGGCATTTGGCGTGGGTGCCATCGCGCGCTACCTCGTTCAGGTGCGCGAGGAGGGCCATTCGCTCCGGATAGACACGACGACGAGCCCTGGGGAGGGCATGGACAGTCGAACGCTTATCTCTGCGGGCGCGCAGCAGCCGGTGCGGCTTGTGCTTCCCGAGATCGAGGGCTACCAACTGGTCGGGCTGGACGAGGATACGATGGCCAATATGGCCGGCTACGATGCGGTGGAAGGCTCCGATGCGGGGCGCAGCTTCAGGATTCTGCTGGTGCAGGTGGACAAGGACATCAGTGCGGGCATGCTCGTGGATGATGTGGCAGCGTGGGAAAACGTGCAGGTGGGCGGTCGCGATGCCATCTATGTGAGCCGGGGGGTCAGCGCGGGATTCACCTACGCCCGCCTGGCAGACTATACCCAGCAAGTCTTCGTCTTCTTCCCCGACGAGGGCTACCTCCTGCAGGTCTTCGCGCAGGAGGGCCTCGATCGCGACGAGCTCCTAGGCTATCTGGAGCTGATCGGTATGGAGCCGTGCGATGAGGAGGAGGCGAGTGTCTACGAACGCGCGTCTTGGCTGTTCGAGGATGTGCCGGAGAGCACCGTTGCGGGAGAGGCGCCGGTGTATACGGCATCCGACGTGCATCAGGTGGGGGAGACGATCGCGAGCGGTGGAGTGGAGTACACGGTCGAAGGCGTGACCGTCCTCGACAATGCTTCAGATATTCTTGCCCAAGGCGGGGTGGGGATGACAGAGGAGGGTTACGCTGCGCTTGTCGCGTTTGCGGGAAGCGATGGCAGCCTGCCGTCCTATGCCCGGCAGTCCCTCGTCTACGGTGATGGCGTGAGCTCCTACCACGTCACACCCGGCGAGATAGAAGATGCCAACCTCAAGCTCGTCATAATCGAGCTGCGCGTGAGGAACATGGGAGGGGGCCATCTTGATGACCTTCTGTTTATCGGCAGCCAGCTCGTTTTCGTCGACTCCTCCCTCGCCGCGGACTATTCGGCGTGGGACTACGATAGGCCTTCAGAGGTGGGCCGGCTCATGCTAGACAACCTCCCTGCATACTTCGACGGGACGGCTGGTGGCCGCAACTTCTGCTATGCGACTCTCGCAGAAGGCGAGGAAACCGTATACCACCTCGGCTATTTTGTCGACGAGGACTACCTTGACGAAGCCTGCTACAGCGTGGGCGGGCGCGGTGCCGATATCGTGCGCCTGTTCTGACCCGTGACCCGTGACAAGGGGACAGGTCGCTTGTCACGGGCCGATCGATCTGAGGGGCAAGCATGCGTTTTGCCCGACGCGATGCCGGATACTCCTAGCGATACCTTTCCGCGAGAGTGGAGTCGGCACGGAACGTGTCGGATCCCGAGCAAGGAGGAAACCATGGGCTATTCCGTCGACGACAAGTGCAAGAAGCTCGCCAAGTGCCCCGAGGCCGCTGCGATCATCACCGAGTATTCGCCTGGATTCACCACCGATCCCCAGATGAAGATGGTCATGGGACTGACCCTGCGCAAGCTCGCCAGCTTCCCGCAGGCCAAAGATCTCGCTGACAATCTCGAGGCCATCGATGAGCGTCTGAGGGCTATCGAGGACTAGGCTGTTGGTGGGGCAGTCTCCCCGAGTGACTGCCCCACTTGTCCAGTTACACAGCGACCTTGTCCCAAATCTGCATCGCCTTGAGGAGCATCCGGATGCGCAGCTGCTCATCGGGATCGTCGAGATCTACCTCCAGCGCGCGTTTGATACGTGAGAGGCGTTCGAGCAGCGTGCTTCTGTGCACATAGAGCTCGGCTGCCGTTTTCGTGATGCTCAGATTGTTCTCGAGATAGCATCTCAGGGTTTCGATATAGCTCGTAGGCGAGTCCTTATCATGCTCCATGAGGCGCACGAGACCGGGAGGGCAGAGCATCTGGAGCGGAAGCTCCCCTAAAGACCCGATGATCATATCCTCGAGAACATGATCTTGGAAGACGTGGAGAGGATCGTCCGGCGCGAAGAGCATGCCATTCTCGAGGGCGATGTTCGCTTCGAGATAGTAGAGGCGTGCTTGGAGCAGATCTCTGACCGGATCGGATAGGCCGGCGGACATACCCATCGTGCTGGTGAACGGCTTGAGTGCTGCTCGTATGGCCTCGGTATACGGAACGGATCCGTCGAGCTCGTCGAGATCGATGAACGCCACGACCGAGTTCCCATGATGCTCGAACGTGAGGCTTTTGGGAAATGCGCTCTCGATCATGTTGCGGATATAGCCTACAGGCAGGTTTGCCAAGCGATTCGATAACTTGAGGCGCATGCAGATGAAAGAGCGTTGGCTCGCGGCCTTCTCGAAGATGCTCTTGCCTACCGGATCGAGCGGGTATCCCTCGACAAGGTCTTGGACGGCACGACGCATGGTTCCCCTGTCGTCCGCCTCGAAAGTGGCAAGCTGCTTGAATGCACCCAAGATGAACGAGCCGAGAACCTTGAGTACGGGTTTGTCGCTCGGACGGTAGGAGCGGGAACTGTACCGTATGGTGACGCAGCCGGTATATCCCTCATTCGTGTAGAGGTTGTAATTGAGCGTCGATTCACCGAGCAAGTCGATGATGAACGGCTCCTGCCTCTCCATCGAGAGGTCGTGGAGGCTCAGGAACTGGTCGAAAGCATCGAGGCTCAAATTTTGGAGACCAGTCGGATCCTTGCTGCTTGAGGAGGAGAAGAGAGTGTTGTGGTCGGAGAAGCCCATGACCTTGAAGTCTTTGTCGATTGCGAGGAGCTCGGAGTCGAGGAGGGATTCGGAGCGCGTGAGCATGCGAGAAACATCCCCTGTATCGCCGAGGATATCGGCAAGGTCGCGCTCCCATGCATCATACGTATCGTAGATACCCTGCACTATGTTGAAGAGCGTGTAGAAATCGCAGAGTCCGTCAACCTGTATGACGCAGCAACGCTCCCGGTAGCGCCTAAGACGGGAAGACGATCCGATGCAGATGATGACAGCGCCCATCTCCGCATGCGCGCGCTGCGGGAGACGCTCGGCACGCACGATGGTGAGCGTTCCGGCTTTGAAGGGGCGCTCCATCCCCTCGTAGAGAAGGGGCCTGCCGAGCAGGAGCCTCTCCTCCTTAGGCCCCTCCATGCGGGCTGCGAGCTGGACTGGTAGATTATCGAAGATGATATCCGCGTTGAGCTTCAATCCTAAACCCCCCAAAATGTTGGCTGAATAAGATCATGCATGCATCGATTCCATGTGCAGACTATGAGAGATTGAATGAGGACTACCACGTATGCGCCTACGAAAGGCTGCTGTTGCTCGGCGGGCGGTACATGCGCATCGCCCCTCCATCTTGTAGGGGTAGAAGGGGTATTTTCCCGCGCATCGCCCGCTTGGCAGCTTGTGCTTGCACCACGAGGATGATAGCAGCACAATGCTGCTTTTTGATATTTTCCCACGATAGAGGAGGGGATATGGCGCTGCTCGAGCATGTCGGCACCCATCGCGGTGTCGAGACTGCGTTCGGCAAGATCATTCCGGAGAAGGAAGCCTACTCGTACTGCCTGAGGACCATCGCGTCCTTCTCGGCCAACATCTTCCAGGTGATGCGCATCCTAAACGATAGTTGGGAGGATCGCACCGAGGCCATCACCGAGATTGCCAACATGATGAACTGCGCGGCATGCGCAGGCGGCGAGGACGAGCTCTTCCAGTATTTGAATGCGTTCTACGACGATTGGAACATCCCTGAGCTGGTTAATCGATCAGCGTGGATCGGAGCCATCTGGGGCGATTACGGCGATGAGGCGGAGGATATGGCCGGCCGCGTCATCCAATTCACCGAGAATCGCGTCGAGAAGGAGCTCGATACGTGTCCGTGGGATATCGTCGGCTCCGAGATGTGCAACATGACTACCGGCATGTTCACCGCGAACTTCGATATAGCGGCAGGCGGCGAGCACGGGGTTATCACCAACGACGTGCAGCTCAATATGTGCGAGGCTCGGGGTTGCGGCAATCCGCACTGCCGCGTGGTAGCCGAGCGTCTCGATCATTTCGGTCTCGAACGCCAGGGATGGCTCGATCATCGCGGGCAAGCGCATGCGCCCGTGCACGATACGCCCCCCGAGCGGCGCGTGAAGCACGGCCAGGGTCTGCGCAACGGCCAGTATGTCCAAGCTTTCGGCGAGGAGAACTCGCTCGAGTGGCAGTACAGGTGGGTCGCCCAGATGGGCTGGGTCTGGTCGGTCAGTTTCCCGCTCATCGCCATACGCGATATGGCTGAGGATGACGATGAGTTCGAGCGCATCCTGAAGATCGTCTTCGCCACGGCCGGCAAGAACTCCTTCATCGATTTCTTCGCACGCGAAGGTCTGCGCAGCTGGCTCGAGATTCCCCGTGAGATCGGTGACAACGATCCTCGCGTCATGGGGGCCTACATCTCTGCGGTGCTCGGGTGCCAGCTGGTTCCCTTTGAGTGGGAGGCTTTCGACGGCGACGGTGTCGAGATCCGCGTGAGCCAGGAAACGTTCACCGGCCGCTTCGAGATGGCTCCGCTCGATGAGATCACCTTGGGTTACGAGGCGCAGTGGAACGGTGCCTGCCACACGCTGGTATCTCCCGAATGGTCGGTCTGGATCGACGAGGACGACGATGACTTCATCATCACCGTAGGCCGCAAGATCGACGATCGGGCGCTTTAGGAGGGGAGTGGTAGACATGCTGTTCAGGGAAGATGAGGTCGCTCGTGCCGAGGCCAAGGCCGTGCGCGAGAACGCAGGCTGGTACCGCTGGACGCACGACCTGGTGGAGGTGACGGGACCGGATGCCGAGGGCTTTCTCGATTGGATGCTCGTGAATCGTATCGCCGGTACGCCCGAGGGCTGCGGCAAGTACACCACCATGCTCGACGATCGAGGCGAGATCATCGACGATCTCGTGGCGTTCAATCGCGGTGGCGGCACTTGGTGGCTCTCCACGCTCTACGGGCCGCATGCAGTGCGCTGGTTCGATGCGCACAAGGAGGACTTTCATGTGGCCTACGAGGACATTACGCGGGTGTGGGACATGTACGCGGTGCAGGGTCCCAATTCAGCGAAGGTGATGGAAGTCCTGCTCGATGAGCCCGTGGACGGGCTCAAGCGCTTCCAGATCGCCGAGAACCGCGTGGGCGACATCGAGGTGGTCGTGGATCGCGGTGGTTTCACGGGCGAGCTCGGCTATGAGATCTACTGCAGGCGCGAGGACTCCATCGCCGTGGCAGAGGCTATCGCAGCTGCCGCCGCGCACCTCGACGCTCCTCGTCTCGCCACGCTCGAGGTCTATGTGCGTTCCCTTCCCATGGAGAAGGGGCTGGCGCTCAGGCAGGACTACAAGGGCCTTACGCCTTACGAGGCCAATCTCGGCTGGTCGGTGCATCTGGACAAGGATTTCCTCGGTAAGGACGCGCTCATCGCCGCGCATGGGGCGGGCGAGAAACGCGCCTTCGTAGGACTTGAGATCGAGCGCGAGAGCTATGAGGATATCGCGCAGAAGGAGATCATCCGCAAGCGCGGTGTACCTGTGGGCTACAGCCCGGCTTTCATCTACGGATATACCGTGGACAAGAACATCGGCTTCGGCGTGGTGGATGCCGAGAAGTGCCCGCTTGGCACGCATGTGACCATCGGTCCGAACGATAGCCCGGCCATCGTTGTCGAGCCCAAGTGGCTGTAAGGATGCCCATCGGGGGATACTCCCCGAATGGGCACCAAAGGAGGAACGTCATGTCAACGAACAAAGATAGGGTCATCCTGGTCGTGGGCGGCGCCTGCGGCATGGGCGCTGAGACCGTGTGCAGGCTCTACCGCGAGGGCGCCAAGCTCGTCGTCCTCGACCTCAACGTGGAGGCTTGGGAGGATCTTGTCGAGGATGAGGAACTCGAAGGCGGCCTTGGCACCCTCGATTTCGTGGGCGGCGACGTGAACGATGCATCCATTCGCCAAACGGCCATCGATATCGTGCGGGAGAAGTACGGTACCCTCGACAGCCTGCTCTACATCGCGGGCGTGCTCGACCTCATGTGCCCCGCGCACAAGACCGATGACGAGCTCTACGACTATGTCATGGATGTAAACGTCAACAGCTGCTTCCGCATGTGCCGCGACTGCCTGCCGTTGCTCTGGGATCACGAGGGCCCGCCCGCCAACATCGTCATCGTAGGCTCGGTGGGCGGCCAAGTGGGCAGCTCCGCCGGCGCGGCCTACATCACGTCCAAACATGCGGTGCTGGGCCTTGCGCGCAACCTCGCGCACAGCTATCGCTTCCGCAACGTGCGCACCAACGTGGTGAACCCCGGCGCCTGCGTGACCGATATCCTCGGCAACGCCATGGAGAAGTGGCCTGACCGCGATGTTATGGACGTCGACGGCAACGAGCTCTACAACGTGCGCGGCGCGGTTTCGCTCGGCGTGGACTGGGACGGCAACAACATGACGGGATGGCCCGCTGACATCGCCAACGCGATCCTCTTCCTCATCTCCGACGAGGCGCGCTACATCAACGGCGCTCAGCTCAACGTGGATGGCGGCTGGACGAGCTTCTAATAGCGGGAAGTGTACCCTTTGCGCCAACTATTCGGGTTCTCGCTCGGGAAGCCCGAATAGTGTTTGAGAAGGGTGCACTTCTCATTCCTCAATTGGGGGTATCAGTGGAACTCGATACCCTGTTCTGCCTGAAGGGCAAGAACGTCGTGATGCGGGTATATGGTCGGGTATCGGGGATATGCCATCCCTCTTGATCTTAGCGAAGACCATACGTTGCTTGACGCGTGCGATCCGCAGATTCACGCAGCCTCGCTGATCTCGTTGAAAAGGTCAGCTGTCTACTCCCGGATGAAGCCCTTATCGCTTTCCGGTATTCCGTCATCTGAGATGTAGCGCTCCACGTGCATGTGGAGGTCGTACTTGCTGCGCAGTTCCGCGATCTTGGCCATCATGGGCGAGGCATGGTGTGCGTCTATGGCCGCTTGGTCGCGCCAGCTGTCGATAAGGAGCACCGTCCGGGGGTCGTCGAGCGGCTGGATGTACTCGTAACGCAGGTTGCCCTCCTCGCTGCGGATGGCGTCCACCGTGCCCGAGGAGACCATCTCGGCTGCAAAGGCCCGTGCGGTCCCATCCGCTCCGGTGTAGTAGATGTTCACGGTGATGCTCATCGTACCCCTTCCGCCGCGACGTCTGACGAGAGCGCGCCTCCGGCGTCCTCTGCCTCGGCATATGCAGCGGACTTAGTGATGTCGTCCGTGGTGGACATATCCCAGTGCGCGATCGACTTCTCGAAGGTCGTTCCCGCAAAGCACATCGTCCAGCCCTCGATCGGCGCGAGCACTTTCTCGAAGCCGGCGGCACAGACATCGGAAGGACCGTCGGCCGTGGAGATGAAGAAGAACCGCTTGCCGCGGATCTTCTCGATGATAGCGTAGGTGCGATCCATGAACATCTTGAGCTGTGACGAGAGGGCAAAGTAGTAGACGGGCGAGGCGAGCACGAGCACGTCCGCCGCAAGGAGCTTGTCGAGCATCTCGGGCACGCCATCGTTCCACACGCAGGCCCCGCCGTTACGCTTGCAGCTTTGGCAATGGATGCAGCCGCGCATGCTCTTCTTGAAGAGGTATTCGATCTCGACCTCGTGGCCGGCGGAAGCCGCGCCTTTCGCAAACTGCCGGACGAGCTTGTCGGTATTGCCGTTCTTCTTGGCACCGACGATGATGAGGGCCTTCATGCTCCGCCCCCTGTTCTCGGGAATGCCGGACCGCAATTGCATTGTACGTTACTTTTCCGGCAAGGCGGTACTTTCCTCATCGCCTCTACCGCCTATTCTCTATGCCCCAGTCGCAGAGCTTGTCGAGTACGGCAACGAGCGAGCGGCCCCGCTCGGTGAGGGTATACCCCACACGGGGCGGCACCTCGGGGTGGGCCGTGCGTGCCACCAAGTTATCGGCCTCGAGCTCTTTGAGCATGCGGCTGAGCGTCTTGTCGGTGGCGTGCTTGAGGTAGCGCCGCATCTGGTTGAAGCGCACCGGCTCGTACTCCATGAGGCAGCACAGGATGACGGGCTTCCACTTGCCCGCGATGAGCGAGAGTTTGTAGCTGTAGCCGGTGGACTCGAAGTCGGCCTGTTCGATACCGATGTCAGACTATGGTGAGGGCGGCACCCCCAACGCTATGGACGTGGCATGGGGGCGGCGAATGCGCGCGCGGCGAGATCTGCATCAACATCGGCAACCACAAGACCGCCGACAACATCCTCGCGCGGTGCCTTCACCGTGGCTCTGGCCGACGCAGCACATGTGGCGGAGGCAGACTACTTTGGCATCGCTACCGGGCGCAAGGTCGACAAGGCCGCAGCGAGCGGCCTCACCTTCATACCCTCCGAGCATGTGGATGCTCCCGTCATCGAGGAGTTCCCGCTCACCATGGAATGCATAGTCAAGGAAGTCTAGGACTGGGCGGGCGAGAAGCGCTTCATCGGCCAGATCGTGAACACGCTCGTCGACGAGTCCATCCTCGGCGAGGATGGCAAGGTGGACTCCTACAAGATGCGTCCCATAATCTACGATGCCACGGACCTCGTGTACCGCGTGGTTGGTGACGTTGTGGGTGCCGCGTGGAAGACGGGCCTGCAGCTGACGTAACAAGTCTGCCGGTAGGCCACAGTTCGATCGGGGTTCTCATTACAAGTCCGTAGCTCATGAGCAGGTGGAATCATCGGGCATCGTCAAGTACTTCGAACGAGACGCCCAAGGCCTTCTCAGCTTTCCGCAGCCAATAGACGAGCGTGTTTTGTCGTCACGGACGAGCTTCCTCTCGATTCTTGGAACGAAATGGAGGATGATGCTGCATCAATCGTGCGATAGGTTCCCGCGATATGGGGCATCCGAGGCCAGAAACACGTCACAACGCAGTCGTAACGATGGCAGAATACTAGATGCAAGACCGTTTGTCTCCGAAAGGCCGGCCCATGCTCACACTTTATCGCACGGAAAAACCGACGATCGTTCCCGCGGATACCCTCGAGGCGGGCGTATGGGCCTGCCTCACTGCGCCGGCCAACGAGGAGCTCGCCTATGTAGCGGATACCCTCGGCATAGATTTCGATGACCTTATTGCAGCCACCGATCCTGAGGAACGAGCGCGTGTACAAGTTGAGGTCGGCTACTCGCTCGTTATTTTCGATGTTCCGATTGCTGAGGTACGCAACGATGTGGAAACCCACACTACCATCCCCCTCGGCGTCATCCTTACCAATGACTGCGTCGTGACGGTCTGCTCCGCCGAGGCTCCCGTGCTCGAGCTGCTCGTGAAGGGGCGCATGCGCGACCTCGATACAGCAAAGCCCATCAACTTCCTCTACCACGTGCTCTACCAGAACGCGCTCATGTTCCAGCGCGCGCTGTCTGCTATCAACTGGAGGCGCATACGGTTCGAGGAGCGCATCGGTTCTCCGGCGAGCGAAGCCAACCTCATCGGCATGCACGAGCTTGAATCCACCCTCGTGTATCTCTCGACGTCGCTGCGTGGCAACGCAAACATGCTCCGCCGCGTAGATCGCTCGGCGCGCATCCGGGGAACCGAGGAGGACGAGGAGCTGCTCGGCGACGCCATCATCGAGAACCAGCAGGCGATAGAGATGGCGCAGATCTACCACGACATCATCGACGGTACGCGCGAGCTCTTCTCGCAGGTCATGGAGGCGCGTTTGAACACCGTGATGCGGCGGCTCACTTCCATCACGCTGATCCTCTCCATCCCCACCGTGATCGGCGGTCTCTACGGCATGAATGTCAAGCTCGAGTACATGCCGCTTGCGCTGACCGAGCATGGCTTCGCCATTATCTGTCTGGTTACCGTGATCATCTGCGTCGTGCTTAGCTACTGGCTGTGGAGGAAGAAGATGCTGTAGGAGCGTTGGCCAAGCAGAAGTGCACCCTTTACCAAAACTATTCGGGCTTTTGATTTCGAAGGACGAATAGATGCCGAGAAGGGTACGCTTTTCCTTTCATTCCATCTTGAAAAAGGACTGCGCCATGCACCTTACGCTCAACTCGCTCACCGCTCTCAGGATCACACGGGCTATCCGCTGCGGAAAGCTTAAGATGCGCCTTACCAGAAGGTGCGACTTGATTGCCCCGGATAAGGGGCAAGTTCGACGATGGACGGGAAAGGCACTGGCGAAGGATCTCGCATTTCTCGGAAATGCGGTGGAGTTCTCGGAGAAGCGACCGCTTGATGTACTGGTTCCGGCAAAGAACCAGCGTTTGAGGCTCAAGGGCGTCAGCTGCTCGTTCCGTACCTGCCAGCACCCTGCGAACTCGTTCGTCCACCTTGGGAACGGCATTGCCATGAGCTGCCCCGAGCTCATGTTCATCGAGCTTGCACGCATAATGGATCCAGTGGCCCACCTGCTCCTCGGTATGGAGCTCTGCGGGCGGTTCTCGCGCTCTTCCGACAACCCGCGCTTTGGAATGGTTGCCTACGACATCGAGCCCGTGACCAGCGTCGAGCGACTCCGCGCGTATGCGCGTGAGGCACACGCGGTCAGGGGCGCATCCCAGGCTCTCGAAACCATCGACCGCATCTGCGAGAATGCATGGTCGCCCATGGAGGCGATCATCGCCGCGCTGGCCATGCTTCCCCTCAGCAAATTGGGTTATGACCTCTGGCCGATCGGTCTCAATCCACGCAAGGAGCTCGGCGAGCGACTCAGCGCCTTGAGCGACGCCGAATCGCGCGTGCCCGATATCATGTTCTGCGGAACGAACGTGGGTCTCAATTACGACGGAGAGGATCATTTCCGTCTCTTCGAGGTCGTGCAGGCTGCTATGGCGCTGGAGCGTGACCCCGGCAATTCGGATCTGGTTCGCGAGCTCGATGAGGCGCTCGGGCATGCACGCGCCGCAATCGTCTCGGATAAGCGTCGCGACCGCGACCTCATGTCGCTCGGACTCTCGGTCTTCTCGATGACCAAGGAAGATCTCGCGGAGGAGGGAGGGCTCGATAGGGTGATGGGGCAGATTATCGAAGCAATCGAGCGCTCTGGCTCGCGGAGCCTCCTCGTGCAACGTGCCGTGCTGCAGGATTTATCCCTTGCGAGGGCGCGGCAGGACCTCATCTGGTCGCTCATGCCCGGACCCGTCTCAGCAGATGCACGGAAGCGTCTCGAGGAACGGTCGAGGCAAGATCGCTTCGGACGACATGATTATGCAATCACGTTCGAGGTCAGGGCGGGGGAATTGATGGTCATCTCGACGCGGGAACTATGAAAGAACTGTACCCTTTATCCAAACTATTCGGACTTTTGTATGGGGAGTTCGAATAACTTCGAAGAAGGGTGCAGTTCCCCGCACAAGCTCCAACGCAAAAAGCCCTCCGAGGAGGGCTCCGGCACTCGATGAGCGAGAAGGGCTATGCGCGGACGAGATCGCCCTTCTTGAGGCAGCGCGTGCACACGTTCTTCCTCTGGGGGCGACCGTCGACGAGCAGCGTGACGCGCTGGATGTTGGGACGGAAGGAGCGGTTGACCGTGCGGTGGGAGTGGGAGATGGATCGACCGGCAACGGTGTGCTTACCGCAGATATCGCAGACTTTAGACATAACTCGAACCTCCATGGACATGACGAATGAACGCCACATAAATCGCTAGCCGTGTAAATATAGCACAGCCTGCGCACACTGCAAGGCAAATCCTCATAAAATGCCCGCGCGCCCACGATATCCGTCCGGTGTTTATGCAAAGATAGGAGAGGTTTCGAGCGGATAGGGGATAGGAGAGCATTTGAGCATACTCAAGTTCTTCAGAAAGCATATCCCCGCATTCGCGATCGTGTGCGTGCTCCTCGTGGTTCAGTCCATCTCCGAATTGGCTCTGCCGCAGATGATGAGCGATATCGTGGATATCGGCGTCGGCCAGCAGGGCATACCGTCAGCAACCTTCACCCATGTGCGCGCGGCAACGCTCGCCGATCTCGAGGCCGGTCTCGATGCGGATGAGCTTGCCATCGTGGAGGCCGCCTACGCACCCGCCAATGCAAGCGGCGTCCGCAGCTTCATGGGCAGGCCCGCCGATAGGAACGCGGATTCCGAGCTCGCGCAGATCCTTGCCCGTGCCATTGCCGAACGGGTCGGCCTTGCGGACGATGCGCTCGCGCCCCAGCGCGCCATTGCCTTCGTGCAGGCGGAATATACCGAGCTCGGCTTCGATCTCGATGATATCCGCCGCGATTACCTCATCTCGACGAGCGGAACCATGTTCGCTTACTGCACAGTGGCCCTTGCCGCTGCCGTCGTGCTCGGCTATACGGCCGCGCGCACCGGTGCGGCCATCGGGCGCGATATCCGCGAGGACATCTTCTCAAAGGTGATGCGCTTCTCTCCTTTGGAGGTCAACCGGTTCAGCCAGGCATCCCTGATCACACGCTGCACCAACGATGCCAGCCAAGTGTCCATGACCGTGGTCATGCTCATGCGCATGGTACTCCTCGCGCCCATCATGGGCGTGGTCGCCATCACCAAGGTGCTGGCGCAGCCCTCCGGCCTCGGCACGATCATCGTCGCTGCCGTCCTTGCGCTCTTGGGCGCGATGGTCGTCCTGTTCGTGCTGGTGGTCCCCAAGTTCAAGCTCATGCAGTCCCTGATCGACCGCGTCAACCTCTATTGCCGCCAGATGCTCGAGGGCATCATGCCCATCCGCGCTTTCGGTCGCGAGGCCTACGAGGAGGACCGCTTCGATGAGGCGTCGACCGATCTCATGGAAACCCAGCTCTTCACGGGCCATGCCATGGCGATGCTGCGTCCCTTCATCCAGATCATCCTGAACGCCGCCACCGTGGCCATCGTGTGGTTTGGGGCCGATCTGGTGGGTCAAGGCGCCATGCAGGTGGGCGATGTCATGGCCTACAGCTCATATGCCCTGCAGATCGTCATGAGCTTCATGATGATCGCCATGGTGGCCATCATGATGCCGCGCGCCACCGTTGCCGCCGATCGCATCCTCGAGGTCCTTGCCTGCCCGCTCTCCATCACCGATCCGGAAGACCCCCAGACCCCTGCCGAAGATGGCCCGCGCGGCCAGCTCGAATTCTCGGACGTGTCCTTCTGCTATCCCGATGCCGACGATGATACCGTAAGCCACGTAAGCTTCGTCCTCAATGCGGGAGAAGTGCTGGGTATCGTGGGCTCCACCGGTTCGGGCAAATCCACGCTCGTCCAGCTCATACCGCGTCTCTATGACGTGACCGGCGGCGCTGTGCTCGTCGATGGCGTCGATGTGCGCCGCATGACCCTTTCCGACCTGCGCTCGCGCATCGGCTATGTTCCCCAGACTGCGCGGCTCTTCTCGGGCACCGTGGCGTCGAACGTCGCCTTCGGGGTCGATGGGCTTACCGATGCCGCGCGCGACCGTGCCCTCGCCATCGCGCAGGCCGCCGAGTTCGTCGAGAAGCTCCCCGAGGGAGGCGAGAGCGCGGTTGCGCAAGGCGGCTCGAATCTCTCGGGTGGCCAGCGTCAGCGTCTTGCCATCGCACGGGCCATTGCAGCAGATCCCGAGATCCTCGTCCTCGACGATTCCTTCTCCGCCCTCGACTACGCCACTGATGCCAAGCTGCGCCGTGCCCTCGACCATGAGATGGCCGATACGGCCGTCGTGGTCGTTGCGCAGCGCGTCGCCACGGTCATGCGCGCCGACACGATCATCGTGCTCGAGGGCAGCCGTGTGGTGGGCAGGGGCACCCACGAGGAGCTGCTGCGCAGCTGCGCAGAGTACCTCGAAATCGCCACGTCCCAGCTTGCGCCCGAGGAGCTGGGACTCGGCAAGCCAGGCCTTTCCGTAGTGGAAGGAGGCGATGATTGATGCCGCCGACAGGACGGGGACCGCGCTTCGCGCAGGTCGCGGACAAACCCAAGAACATAAAGGGCACGTTCTTCAAGCTCCTCTCCTACCTGGGGGAGTACCGTCTCGCCATGGTGATGGCTGCCATCATGAGCGTCACCTCGGTCATGCTCTCCGTTATCGGACCCAAGATGGCGGGCGAGGCCACAACCGTGCTCTTCGAAGGAGCCACTGCCGTGATCGATGGTGCAGGCGGGATCGATTTCGCCCGTATCCATCAGATCCTCATCAGCCTGATGGCCATCTATCTTGTCTCCGCAGGTGCCGGCCTTATCCAATCCTGGATGATGACCACCATCACCCAGAAGCTCTCGTACCGCATGCGCAAAGAGGTTGCCGAGAAGATCAACGTGATCGAGATCGCGTATTTCTCGGATGAGGGCAACTCCATAGGGGACGTGCTCTCGCGTATCACCAACGATGTCGATACGGTCGCCCAATCGCTCAACCAGAGCGTTGTCCAGCTTATCTCCTCCGTGGTGCAGGTCGTTGGGGTGCTCGTGATGATGCTCTCGATCTCCGTGCCGCTCACCTTGGTGGTCCTCGCCATGTTGCCGCTGTCGCTCGTCATCGTCACGCGCATCGTGGGCTTCTCGCAACGTTACTTCGCAGCCCAAGCCGCCACGCTCGGTGCGGTGAACGGCATCATCGAAGAAGACTTCGCCGGCCAAGAGGTCATCCAGACCTTCAATCGGGCGGGATGGGCGGTCGAGGACTTCAAGGATAAGAACGGCGAGCTCTACGACACCGCGCTCAAGAGCCAGTTCCTCTCGGGCCTCATGATGCCGCTCATGGGCTTTGTGGGAAATCTCGGATATGCGGCCGTCGTTGCGGTGGGCGGCGCGCTTGTGGTGGCAGGCTCGCTCGCTCTAGGCGATATCCAGGCCTTCGTGGCGTATGTGCGCAACTTCATCCAACCCGTCCAAGCGCTTGCGAGCACATCCGCATCGCTTCAGCAGATGTTCGCCTCGGCGGAGCGCGTCTTCGAGTTTCTCGCAGCAAACCCCGAGGCCGATACCTCCGTCGAGGGTGCCTGTCTTGCCGATGGGGAGGGCGCCGTGCGTTTCGATCACGTGCGTTTCGGCTACATGCCGGGAAAGACCATCATCAACGATTTCACCCTCTCCGTCTCGCCCGGCCAGCGCATCGCTATCGTGGGACCCACGGGTGCGGGTAAGACGACGATGGTGAAGCTCCTCATGCGCTTCTACGATGTTGAAGGCGGTGCCATCTACGTGGGCGAGCATGATATCCGTGATCTCGCCCGCGCGGATTTGCGCAACAACTTCTCCATGGTCCTGCAGGATACCTGGCTCTTCCAGGGCTCCATTGCCGAGAACATCCGCTTCGGCAAGCTCGACGCCACCGATGAGGAGGTCAGGATCGCAGCGCAGATGGCATACTGCGATCAGTTCATCCGCATGTTGCCGGGCGGCTATGGCTTCGAGATCAGCGAGACGGCTTCGAACCTCTCCCAGGGCCAGCGCCAGCTCCTCACCATCGCCCGCGCCATCATCGCCGATAAGCCCATCCTCATCCTCGATGAGGCGACCTCGAACGTCGATACCCGCACCGAGGAGCTCATCCAGCGCGCCATGGATCGCCTGATGTACGGGCGCACTTCCTTCGTCATCGCGCACCGTCTCTCCACGATCAAGGGCGCGGATGTCATTCTGGTGATGGAAGACGGCGATATCGTCGAGTCGGGAAGTCACGAGGAGTTGCTCCGGCGCGGCGGTCTGTATGCCGAGCTCTACAACTCCCAGTTCGATAAAAGCGCTTAAAGGCCCACATCGTCATTTCCTGCGTTATACTTTTAGCGGTTGCAGAACTCGAATTTTCGCTTGGAGCGTCGAGAGGAGATCGATATGGCACATCTCATCCCCGGGAAGCTCAGAGTCTCGAATGATGTCATCGCTGACCTCGCAGGCTATGCAGCACTCGAGTGCTACGGCGTCACCGGCATGGCCACCACCGATGAGCAGGGAGGTGTTGCGCGCCTCCTTCCCGCCCATAAACTGCGCAAGGGCATCGGCGTCTTGTCCGAAGGGGGCCACGTGGTCGTGAACCTGCACGTCATCGTCGAGCAGGGCGTCAACATGGCCTCCGTCGTCAACAATCTTGCCAGCTCCGTCAAATTCCTGCTCAAGCAGATCGCCGAACTCGAGGACGTCGAAGTCAAGGTGCATATCGAGGGTATGCGCGTTTCGTAAAGCCAACGAGCCGCATGCGCTCGAACCGATCGAGAGGGATTTCCACTCATGTCTGTTGCAAACGCCATCCGCACGTGCTTCCCCCTTGCCGCACAAGTCGTTGCAGATCGTGCGGAAGAGATCAATAAACTCAACGTCTTCCCGGTGCCCGACGGCGATACCGGCACCAACATGTCGCTCACTCTAGGCACCGTCGTCGCCGAGGTCGAGGAGCTTCCGGCATCGGCTTCGATGCCGGATATCGCCAAGGCTATCACGCATGGCTCGCTCATGGGCGCCCGCGGCAATTCCGGCGTCATCACCAGCCAGATCCTGCGCGGTATCGCCGAGGGCCTCTGCGACATCAAGGGCGAGGAGATCACGCCCGCCGATATCGCCCATGCCTTCAAGCGCAGTCAGGAGGTAGCCTTCCAAGCTGTGCGCAAGCCTGTCGAGGGTACCATCCTGACCGTGCTCCGCGATATGGCGACAAAGGCGGATTCCCTCAAGAAGTCCAAGAAATCCATCTTCGACGTGCTCGACGATCTCGTGGTCGAGGCTTACGAGTCGGTTGCGCGCACGCCCGATCTGCTGCCTGTCCTCAAGGAGAACGGCGTCGTCGACTCCGGGGCCTTCGGTTTCGCGATGTTCTTCGAGGCGTTCGTCAACGCTGTCGAGGGCAAGGCCGGAGAGCTCCGCGACTTCAATCCCACGATCGACCCGGTCTCTGCCGAGGATGCCAAGGCCCAGGTGGCCAGCGTCGTCGCCATCGAGCTCAACGACGACTGGGAGGGTTCCGAGTACCGCTACTGCACCGAGTTCCTCTTCCACGCCGCCGACGAATCCTTCGATGTCGATGAGAACCTGCGTTTCCTCGCCTCGCTCGGCGATTGCGAGCTGCTCGTGGGGGCATTCCCCGATTTCAAGATCCACGTACACACCAACCGCCCCGACTATGTGCTGCGTCACATGATCCATCGCGGCCAGATCTTCGAGGTCTTCATCCATAACATGGACCTCGAGGCCAAGGATCGCACCGCCAAGATCGCCGCCGACAGAGCAGCTGCTGAGGCCGATAAGGGTCCCCGCAAGCCGCTCGGCCTCGTCGCCGTGGCCGCGGGCTCCGGCGAGGAGGAGATCTTGAAATCGCTCGGCGTCGATGTGTGCGTCTCGGGCGGCCAGACCATGAACCCCTCCACGGCCGATATCCTCGCTGCCATCGAGCAGATCAACGCAGACGAGGTCATCGTCCTCCCCAACAACGGCAATATCCGCATGGCCGCCGAGGCCGCAACCGCTGCGTGCGATTCCTGCCATGCCATCGTGGTTCCCACGAAATCCGTGCCCCAGGCCTTCTCTGCGCTGTTCGCCATCGATTTCGAGGCTTCTGCCTCCGAGAACGCCGAGAACATGGCCGATGCGCTCAACGGTGTGCGCGATGGCGAGGTCACCCATGCCGTGCGCGACTCCTCGGCGGCGGACGGCAGCCCCATCCATGCGGGCGATATCATGGGCATCCAAGACGATGACATCCTCGTCGTCGGCTCCTCGGTCGATCAGGTCACCCTCGACCTCATCGCGAAGATGATGGACGAGGAGGAGGGCGATACGCTCACCATCCTTGCAGGCGAGGACATGGCCGATGCCGACTTCGGCGCTCTTGTCGAGCGTATCGAGGATGCCTATCCCGATCTCGATATCGAGTCCCACCGCGGGGAGCAGCCCCTCTATCCTGTGATCTTCTCGATCGAATAGGATACGGGCACCATGGGAGGCGATCTCAGCATCGCGTCCGCAGGCGAGCGTCTGAGCCGCAGCTGCTCATACTCCGATAGCGTGCGGAGGCTCCGCTATGTGTCGGGCGCGCGTGGCGAGGCGCTCGAACGGCTGGGCATCATGCGCGTCCGCGACCTGCTGCTGCATGTCCCGCGCCGGCACCTCGATTTCACGCACACCACCAAGATCGCCTACTGCGATGTCGGCCAGAAGGTCACGGTGGTCGGGACGGTCGACAGGGTGTCGCAGCGCCAGCCGCGCCCGCGCATGAATATCGTGACGGTCGACATCTTCGACGATACGGGCACGCTCACCGCAACCTTTTTCCGCCAACCGTGGCTCTTCCAACAGCTTCATGCGGGCGATATCGTCGCCCTTTCGGGCGAGATCCTCTTCTACAAGGGCTTCAAGCAGATGAAGGCCCCGTTCCTCGAGCAGCTTGAGAGCTCCCATGGGCAGTCCGACTACGCCCGCATCCTTCCGGTCCATCCTGTAGGGGAGGGCATCACCGCCTCGTGGATGCGCCGTATCATGTCAGCTGCCCTTGCCGATGTGGGCGACCTCTGCGATTTCCTCCCCGCCTCGCTTGTCGCGCACCATGGTTTCATGACGCTTGCCCGCGCGCTCCGCGAGATCCACTATCCAGACGATCTCGTAAGCGCTAGCGCCGCGCGCAGAAGACTCGCCTATGATGAGCTGCTCTGCCTGCAGCTGGCGCTGCTCGCGCGCCGCCGCATCGATGTGGGCGCCCATGAACCCAAGCGCCACATGGTTGGGGGCCCGCATCTTGCGGCCCTGAGGCGTGCGCTTCCCTTCGAGCTCACCGACGAGCAGGAGGATGCCGTCTCGGACATCCTCGCCGATATGGCCGCCCCGCACATCATGAACCGTCTCCTCCTCGGCGATGTGGGCACGGGAAAGACCGCCGTCTGCGCCGTCGCGCTCGCAGTGGTCGCCGATTCGGGCACGCAGGCCGCCGTGATGGCCCCCACCTCGGTGCTCGCGCGCCAGTATGCCGATAAGGTCGGACCGCTCCTCGACAGGGCCGATGTGAGCTGGACCCTCATAACCGGCTCCACGCCCGCGCAGGAGCGCGCGGCGGCGTCTGAGCGCATCGCGGCGGGAAAGATGTCCGTCGTCTTCGGCACCACGGCCATCCTCTCCGAGGATATCGCCTTCGCCGAGCTCTCGTTCGTCGTCATCGACGAGCAGCATCGCTTCGGCGTGAATCAGCGGGCATCGCTGCACCAGAAGAGCTTGGGTGCAGATCTGCTCACCATGACCGCCACGCCCATACCGCGCACGCTTGCGCTCTCGCTCTACGGCGATGTGGACGTCTCGCGCATCAAGAAACGTCCCGTGCCGGGCGCGCGTGTCGAGACAGCGGTCCTGACACCCGAGAACCTCGATATCGCCTACGCGGCCATCCGCGCTGCCGTTGAGCAGGGCCATCAGGCCTACGTGATCTGCCCGACCATCGATCCAAACGACGACGGTGCCGCGCTCGATGACGTGGTCGAGGGCGCGATCACCCAAGAGAGCCTCCATGCTGCCACGATAACCCGTGATGATCTTGCCCGCTATGTCTTTCCCGATTACACGGTCGGGCTTTTGAACGGTCGCATGCCTGCCGCCGAGAAGGACGAGACCATGTTCCGTTTCCACGCTGGCGAGATCGATGTGCTCGTTTCGACGACCGTCGTCGAGGTGGGCGTCGATGTGCCCAACGCCACGGTCATGCTCGTGTACAACGCCGACCGCTTCGGGCTTGCCACCCTCCATCAGCTGCGCGGACGCGTGGGCAGGGGAGCGCACGCCGGCACGGTCTTCCTGGCGAGTGCTGCCCGCGAAGGGTCCGTCGCACGCACGCGCCTCTCCGCCCTCGAGAAGACTGCAGACGGCTTCGAGCTCGCCGATCTCGATCTCAGGCTGCGTCACGAGGGGGAGGTGCTCGGGTACCGCCAAAGCGGAGGGGCGACGCTCTCCATAGCGGATCTCTCCTGCGACCTCGATCTTATCGAGTCTGCGCACGCCGATGCCCGGTCCATAGCGCATGTCGATCCTGCGCTCGAATCCGATATCCACCGTCCGCTCGCCCATGAGATGCGCAAACGCTTCCCAATCTATTTCGATGGGGCGGCACGCTCATGAGGGTGGTGGGAGGCAAGTGGAAGGGCCGCCCCATATCTGCCCCAGCAGGACGCGACACGCGTCCGACGACCGACCGTACCCGAGAATCGATCGCCTCGTCGGTGCTCTCGCTCTTCGAACTCGATCTCAGGGGCGTTTCCTGCCTCGATGCGTTCGCCGGCTCAGGCTCCTTCGGCATCGAGATGCTCTCGCGGGGTATCGATCGCTGCACCTTCGTCGATTCCAGCACGCAGGCGGTTCGAACCATCAGGCAGAACCTGCTGTCGCTTGGAGCCGCGCCCTCATCGTATCGGGTCGTCCGCGCCGAAAGCCCCGAAGCGGTCTTTTCGCTTGCCGGTCTGGGTGCGCCCTTCGACCTCATCTTCCTCGATCCGCCCTATGCGATGGGAGCCGTCGAGGTCTCGCGGTTTGTCGAGGATCTCTATGCTGCCGGATGCGCTGCCGCAGATGCCATCGTGGTCTACGAGCGTGCGACCGAGGCGCCCCTGCTCAATGCCGCCCATGCCCGCCTCATCCGCACCAAGAAGCTGGGTGGGACCGCGGTCGATTTCTATCGGATAGGAGAAGATCATGGAGCTTGATCGAGTCGAACACGTCTGCGTTCCCGGCACATTCGATCCGGTGACCTACGGCCATATCGATGTCATCAAACGCAGCTGCCGCCTCTTCGACCGGGTGACGGTTGCTGTTGCCGCCTCATACAGCAAGAACGGGATAGGCCCTGCCTTCTCGCTCGACGAGCGCATCGCCATGATCGAGGATGCCCTTGCCGAATGCAACATCGCGGGAAGCATCGAAGTCGTCGGATTCGAGGGGCTGCTCGTCGAGCTTTGCCATCAGATCGGTGCAGGTGCCGTGGTCAAGGGCCTACGTGCCATGACCGATTTCGAATACGAGCTCCAGCAGGCCGATCTCAACAACTTCATGGCGCCCGATATCGAATCGGTCTATGTCATGGGCAGCCGCGACTACGGGTACATCTCGTCGTCAATCGTGCGCGAGCTCGCGGCGCTCGGTCGCGATGTATCGTTCTTGGTGCCCACCTGCATAGAGAGACGCCTCGCTCGCCGTTTCGGTAGGGTTTGAGAGGGTTTTTCCCCGTTACGTGCGCGAGTGGGAAGTTCTGATACTATTACACTGATTGTGCCTATCCATGCTCGCGCGGCGCTTGCGTGCGAACGTTGATTGAAAGGAGCCCTGGATGCAGCCAGGCGAGGAGATCGAGAGCTTGGTCGACGAGCTCGAGCAGATGGTAGGCGAGGCCAGGTCGCCCTTGACGGGCGGCGGCCAGAAGAAGATCGTGGATGCGCAGGATATCTACGAGATCCTCGATGAGATCCGCAGGGTGTTCCCGCAGGAATTCGCCGATGCGCGCCGTATCCTCAAAGAGGAGAACGAGACGATCGCGCGTGCCCAGCAGCAGGCCGATTCCATCATCGCCGATGCCCAGCAGCAGGCCATGATCCTCGCTGGCGATCAGGAGATCGTGCGCCTTGCCCAGCAGCAGGCCGATGCCGTCCGCGACCAAGCCGCACAATACGAGCGCGATACGCGCTACAACGCGGAAGAGTATGCCGACACCGTCCTTGCGCATCTCGAGGATAATCTGAAGTCGCTCACCGGTTCGGTTTCCCGTGTTCGCCAGACGCTCGATGAGAATTCCGGCCCGCGCAACACGTCGAATACCGTTCCCTGGTAGGCCTTTGAGCGAAGCTGGTTTTTTGAGTGAAGCCGTTTCCGTTCGTACTCGATGAGCGCCTCGCGGAGGCAGGGGATACCCTGTCGTTCTCGGGCCATGCCGATGATGACTCCTACAGCCTCGGCAGCCATGAGTTCTCGCTCCCATCGGGCATCGATTTCGATCTGGTCCTTACCAATGCGGGGGATGGCATCCTCGTTACCGGCATGCTCCGCGCCCATGTTGCGGGCGTTTGCGACCGCTGCCTCGATCCCGCTGAGATGGATATCTCCGCCGAGGTCGCCGAGTACTACCTTTTCGAGGAACTCGGCCAGCTGGAGCAGGATGAAGACGATGATCTCGACTATGCGCTCGTGGCCCCCGATAACACCATCGACCTTGCCGATGCCCTTCTCCCGGCGCTTCTGATGGAGACGCCCTTCGTCGTGCTGTGCAGCGAGGATTGCAAGGGCCTGTGCCCTATGTGCGGCGAGAATCTCAACGAGGTCGATTGCGGCCATGCCCAGCTCATCATCGAGCGGCGTGCCGCATCCAACCCGTTCTCCGTGCTCGCATCCTTAGATCTTGGGGAACGCGCAGATCCGTCCCAGTAAATATGGTGGATTCCGCGGCACATCGTGCTCAAGCGTGGTATAGTATCCCGGTCAGAGACGATGAGCAAGGCCGTCCGCTTGCGGGCGTTAGAGTCAAGAGAGGTCCAAAGATGGCAGTACCTAAACAGAAAAAAGGTCGCAGCGCAACCCATACCCGTCGTTCGGCTAACAGCAAGCTCGCTGCCCCCAGCCGTTCCGTCTGCCCGCAGTGCGGTTCGCCCAAGCTTCCGCACCATGTGTGCCCAAACTGCGGCTACTACAAAGACCGCGAGGTCATCGTTACCGAGTAACGTCGGTGCCGGACACGTACACGCAGCCGACCCTTCGGGGTCGGTTTTTGTAAGAATCCCAAGCGCTAGGAGTGTATATGACCAAGATCTGCGTCGATGTGATGGGTAGTGATAAGGATCCTCGGGAGCTCATGAGCGGTCTCGCCGATGCCTTGGTCTCGGATAGCGATCTCGAGCTATTGGTTGTGGGCGACGATGAGATCGTCGTGCCATTCGCCGAGGCGCTCGACCGTGCAGAGGCCCTCGTCTCGAAAAGCGTCATCGCCATGGATGAGCGCCCTGCGGATGCAGTCCGCAAGAAAAAAGACTCGAGCATCGTGATGGCGGCCAAGGCTGTTGCCGACGGTCGTGCGCAAGGTCTTTTCTCGGCGGGTTCCACAGGCGCCGTCCTCACGGCCGCGACCTTCGGTATCGGCCGGATCAAGGGCATCAAACGCCCCGCCCTCTCATCCCCGCTTCCAGGCCTCCATGGCCATAAGACGGTATTTCTCGATCTCGGCGCCAACGCCGATGTCAAACCCGAGGCCTTGGTCCAGTTCGCCCACATGGGCTCTGCCTACGCGCGTGTTGCGCTTGCCACGCGCAATCCCACGGTCGCACTCCTCTGCAACGGTTCCGAGGATACCAAGGGCTCGGAGCTGGCGCTTTCCTATCATGCGGCGCTCGCGGCAGATGATACGATCAACTTCGTGGGCAACGCCGAGGGCACCGATATCCTCACCGGTTCGTATGACGTCATCGTCTCCGACGGCTTCACGGCCAACGTGGCCCTGAAGACCCTCGAGGGCACGGCCAAGTTCATCTCCGCGCGAATCAAGGAGGGTGTCGCCGCTTCCAAGCGCGCTGCGCTCGGGGCCCTGCTCCTGAAGCCCACGCTGAAGGAGATTGCGGCCGACCTTTCGGGAGACGAGCAGGGCGGGGCGATCCTCCTCGGCCTCAAGGTCCCGGTCGTGAAGGGTCATGGCGCCACGAGCGCGGACGCGTTCAAGAACGGTGTGCTCGCGTGCGCCCAAGCTGTGCGCGGCGGCCTGTGTGAAAAGATAGCCGACGCCTGCACGGGCACGCTGTAAGGGTAGAATAGTTCCAATACGATTCGCGGCTCGTACGTGCACGGGTCCCACACCCGCGACAAGGAGGATGGAATGGATCGCAACGCTATTCTCGAGCGTGTCATCGAGGTCGTGCTCGACACCCTCGAAATCGACGAGGATGTCGAGGTCGACGAGGATACGAACTTCAAGAGCCTCGGTGCCGACTCGTTCGATCTGCTCGAGTTGGTAACCAGCCTGGAGGACGAGTTCGACCTCACATTCGATGATGAGTCGCTGGAGGAGATCGCCACCGTGCGCGATGCGGTCGACGCAATCGAGAGCGCGCAATAGGCAGGAGTTGTTCGTTTGAGCATGCATGGCCGGCTGTCCCGGATCGAGGCGATCTGCGGGCACCACTTCGATGACCAAGAGCTCGTATCTTCGGCCATAACCCACCCTTCCGCCGTGGAGGGGATGGGCATCTCGGCCTCCTACGAGCGTCTCGAGTTCTTGGGCGACGCCGTCCTCGGCGCGCTCGTCTCGAGCTATCTCTACGAGCATTTCGACGAGATGGACGAAGGCGAGCTCACCCGGCTCAAGATATCCCTCGTCTCGGGCAAGATGCTCTCCGATGTTGCCGAGGATCTGGGCATCGCTCCGCTGATCATCATGGGCGATTCCGAGCGGGGGACGGGTGCGCGCGGTATGCATTCCGCGCTCGAGAACGTCTACGAGGCCCTCGTCGGAGCGATCTATCTCGATGCCGGCGTCGAGGCGAGCCGCGCGTTCGTCGAGCGCACGCTGATCGTACGTGTCACACCCGAGCTGGCAAAGCGTCCCTTAAGCCCTAAGTCGCTGCTGCAGCAATGCACGCAGAAGGAATTCAAATGCGCTCCCGTCTACCAGCTCATCGATCAGTCGGGACCCGCCCACAACCCGGTTTTCACCTCGGAGGTATCCGTGTGCGACAAGGTGGAGGGCACGGGAAGCGGGGCTACCAAGAAGGAATCCGAGGAGCATGCCGCTCAGGATGCCCTGGCGCGCCTCGGTTACATCGCATCCGACGACAGCGATCGATCCGACGCCTCTTAGGAGCGCCGGTACCGTTGAGAGGGGCACGACCGCCGTGTATCTGAAGTCGCTTACGTTGAAGGGGTTCAAGTCCTTCGCCGACAAGACCGCCATGGTGTTCGACCCCGGTCTCACGGTCGTCGTGGGTCCCAACGGCAGCGGCAAGTCCAATGTCGCCGATGCCATCCTCTGGGTTCTCGGCGAGCAGAGCGCCAAGCAGCTGCGCGGTCAGGCTATGGAGGATGTCATCTTCTCGGGTTCCTCTGCACGTAATGCCGTGGGCCTTGCCGAGGTCACGCTCGTCCTCGATAACAGCGACTACGCCCTTCCCGTCGACTTCTCCGAGGTCGCCATCACCCGCCGCATGTACCGTTCGGGTGAGAGCGAGTACCTCATCAACGGCGCCCCGAGCCGCCTCATGGACATCACCGATATCCTGCACGATACGGGTCTCGGCAAAGACACCCACTCCATCATCAGCCAAGGAAAGCTCGACTCGATCCTCTCGAGCCGTCCCGAGGAGCGCAGGGCGCTTATCGAGGAGGCTGCCGATATCTCCAAACACCGCCGCCGCAAGCTGCGCTCCGAGCGCAAGCTGGCATCGATGGATGACAACCTGGCCAAGGCCAAGGTGGTCGAGCGCGAGATCATGCGCCAGCTCAAACCGTTGGAGCGCCAGGTCGACAAGGCCATGCGCTCGCGTGACCTGCAGGCGGAGCTCTCCGAGCTTGCCACCGTTCTCGCCGTCGACGATCTGCGCCGTCTCCAGGAGGGCTACGAGGCCCTCTCGGCACGCGGCAGGGAGGCCGAGGCAGCCGTCGAGCTCGCCCAGTACCGCGTTGACGAGAAGACCCGCGAGCTTGAGAAGCTCCAGTCCCTGCTCGAGCAGAAAGGCCTCTTCGTAGGCGATCTCGGCGAGCAGCGCCGTCGCATGCAGGACGCGCTCGGCCGCATGGAATCCGACATGCGCCTTCTCGAGGAGAAGGGCAAGAACATGGTCGCGAGGCTCTCCGAGATGCGGATGCAGCTCTCGTCGGCCGAGAAGCAGAAATCTGATACGGCGCTCGAGCACGAGCGCCTTGTCGACGAGCTATCCGACGCCCGTGTCCGCCTCGCCGATCTCGATGGGAAGGTCGCAGAACTTGCCGAGGGTGCCCGTGCGGCGCATGAGGCGCGCGAGAAGGCCAACTCCGAGGCGGGGCGCCTCGGTGCTCTCGTCCGCGAGTCCGAGTCCCGTGCAGACCGCGAGACGCTCGCCTATGCCAAGCTCGAGGACCAGGTGAGCAACGCCGAGGTCGAAGATCAGATGTACGCGAGCCGTCTTGCCCAGATCGAGGATGTGCTCAAGACCTGCTCATCAGCTCTTGGGGCACGTGCCTCCGATAAAGACCGTGCCGAGGAAAGCCTCGCGGTCGCCCGCGAGAGCGCTCGCTCGCTTTCGAGTTCCGTGCCTGCCCTCGAGGAGGATGTGGCAGCTGCACGCACCCGTGCCGCCGAGGCCCGGGAGAGGCTTTCGAACGCCCAAGCGACCTATGCCGCGCTGCGCTCAGTCGATGCCGAGGTCGAGGCCCAGAGCCCCTTGGCCTCCGCGCTTGCCGAAGGCGCGCACGCGCAATCCGTGGAATGCCGCCTAGGCGATCTTATCCGCGTTGAATCCGGTCTCGAGACGCTCATCGAGCGCCTCTTGGGTGATGACCTGTCTGCGCTGGTGGTGTGCGACGGCGACGCCGCCTGCCGGCTTGCGGACGAAGCGGGCGCGCTCGCGGGCACAGAGGGCAGGGCGACCATCGTATCCCGCTCCGTGCCTACGGGACGCCGCAGCGATCCCGATGCGCCGGGGAGCGCTCTCGTGGATCATATGGACATAGAGGAGGGCTCCCGCACCCTCATAGAAGCCCTTCTGGGCGATGTGCGCCTCGTCGATACGGCCGCCCAAGCCCTCCGCTTCCACGAGAGCAATCCCGATTGCACCTTCGTCACCGTGCAAGGTGCCTGCGTGCTCCCCGACGGCCGGTGCATCTTGGGTGCTACCAAAGATGCCGGAAGGGGGGTGCTCGAGCGCAAGCGCCGTATCCGTGCTCTCGAGGATGGCATGGATGCCCTCGAAGAGGAGCAGCGGCGTTCGACGGCAGATCTCGATTCCGCCGAGGCACGGCTTTCCGAGACGCAGTCGAGCCTCGTTGCCGTGCGAGGGGATATCGCCTCGCTCTCCGGGGAAGTCACCTCCATCACATCCGAGATCGGTCGCCTGACCAGCCAGCGCGATCACGCCCTTTCCGAGAAGAGCCAAGTCGAGCAGGGCCGTGCCGAAGCGCTCTTCCGTGCTCAGGAAGCACGGAGCCTCATCGAAGGCCACCGCCAGGCCGCCTTTGAGGCCCGCAAGGAGGCCGCCTCCTTCGCCTCGCAGCTCGAGGAGGCGCAGATGATGCGCAAGGGCTGCGTGGAGCGCGAGGAGCGGGCGAATTCGCAGCTTGCCGACGCGCGCCTCCAGCGTGCCATGGTCTTCGAACGTGCCTCCCATCTCGACGAGCGCGTGCGTGACATGGATACGCGCTTGAGCGACCTTGGGCGTCGCATCGAAGCCACAAGGCTCTCCTCGCGTTCGCTCGAAGTCGTGCGCCTGCGGGTCGATCCCCTCTATGATCGCTACCATGCCATCTATGAGCGTGCGCTCGCGTGGGCCGCCCGTCTCAAGGACCGCGCTTCGCTCGCCGAGGCCGACTCCGATTCGCTCAAGAAGACGATCCTCGATGCCCGTGCGTCCGTTTCGGGAGCGGGCGAGGAGCTCGATCGATCCCGTGCCGCTGCCAACGAGGTGAAGGTCGATCTCGGCCGTCTCGAGGTCCAGGTCGAGAATGCCGTCGCGCGCATCACCGGGACCGGCGCCATCCTCGACGAGGCATTGCTCCTGCCCGCGCCTGAGAACCGCGATGAGTGCGAGCGCCGGGTAGCGGACCTCGAGCGCCAGATCTCCGAGATCGGCCCCGTGAACGAAGTCGCCATGGACGAGTATGCCAAGCTCAAGCAACGTGCGGACTACATCGTCGAGCAGGTTGACGATCTCGAGCGCGCCCGCGCGTCCCTCAAGAAGATCACCGCTGCGATCGAGCGCAAGATGCGCACGCAGTTCCTGCTCGTCTTCGGTAAGGTCAACGAGAATTTCTCCGAGATCTTCTCGACGCTCTTCCCAGGTGGCGCAGCACACCTCGAGATGACCGACCCCGACCGTCTTGATGAGACGGGCATAGAGGTCGTGGCACAGCCGAGGGGCAAGCGCCTCGCCAAGATGACGCTGCTCTCGGGCGGCGAGAAGTCGCTCACCGCGCTCGCGCTCCTCTTCGCCGTCTACAAGGCGCGCACGACCCCCTTCTATGTATTCGATGAGGTCGAGGCGGCGCTTGATGATTCCAACCTCTCGAAACTCCTCGGAGCGATCGATACGCTTAAGGAGACGACCCAGCTCATCGTCATCTCCCACCAGCGGCGTACGATGGAACAAGCGGATGTCCTCTATGGTGTGTCTATGAAGGCGGACGGTGTGAGCCACGTGGTCTCGCAGCGTCTCGACCGTACGAGTGGAAAGGTGGTGGATGCGTAACCATGGGCTTCTTCGATAGCCTGCGCCAGGGGCTCGCCCGCTCCCGCGAGGCACTGAACGAGATCTTCTACATGGGCGGCGAGGTCGATGAGGATTTTTGGGAGGATCTCGAGGATACGCTCGTTATGGGCGATATGGGTGCCGAGGTTGCCGCACAGGTGACCGATGGCCTGCGCGAGCAGGCCGCCCGCGAGAATCTCACGCGTGCCCCGCAGCTCAAGCATGCGCTCATCGAGCACTTGGCTGCAGTCTTTGCCCCCGCCGAGCACGATCCTTTCGAGGCCATTCCGTCCTGCGTGCTCTTCGTGGGCATCAATGGAGCCGGCAAGACCACCACGGTGGGCAAGCTCGCCGGCCGTGCGCGCAAAGAGGGCAAGAAGGCACTCATCGGCGGTGCGGATACCTTCCGTGCGGCCGCCATCGAGCAGCTGGCTGTCTGGGGCGAGCGTGCGGGCATCGATGTCGTCACGCGCGAGCGCGGTTCCGATCCCGCCAGCGTATGCTACGAGGTTCTCGAGGAGGCCGAGAAGCGCGGGAGCCAGCTCGTGCTCATCGATACCGCCGGCCGCCTCCACACCAGCCCCGAGCTCATGCGCGAACTCGCCAAGGTCGTGGGCGTCTGCCGCAAGCGCTCCGCCATGCCCGTCACCGTGGTGCTCGTCATCGATGCCACGACCGGCCAGAACGGCCTCAATCAGGCGCGCGAGTTCAACGATGCGCTCGATCTCGACGGCCTCATCATCACCAAGCTCGATGGCACGGCCAAGGGCGGCATCGCGCTGGCCATCTCGCACCAATTGCAGCTGCCCATCTACCGTGTCGGCGTGGGTGAGAAGATAGACGACCTGCAGTCGTTCGATGCGCTCGAGTTCTGCCGGGCGCTTGTCGGGGAGGATGGATAGCGATGGCAGTATTCCAGAGTCTCTCTGACCGCCTCCAAGATACCTTTGCCCAGCTGAGGGGTAAGGGCCGCCTGACCGAGGACGATATCGGCGTTGCCATGCGCCAGATCCGGATGGCTCTGCTCGAAGCAGATGTCAACTACCGGGTGGTGAAGGGCTTCGTGGCGGACTGCAAGGAGAAATGCCTGACCTCCGAGGTCATGGATTCGCTCACACCCGCCCAAAACGTCGTGAAGATCGTCCTCGACGAGCTCACGGAGCTCCTCGGCTCCACCGAGAGCAAGCTCACCTTGGCGCAGAACCGCACGCCCAACGTCATCATGCTCGTCGGCCTGCAGGGCTCGGGCAAGACCACGGCTGCATCCAAGCTCGCCTATCTGCTCAAAGGACAGGGGCGCAATCCGCTCCTCGCCGCCTGCGACGTGCATCGTCCCGCCGCAGCCGACCAGCTCGCCACTCTCGGTTCCGAGATCGGCGTCCCCGTTTACCGTGGTGACGGCAAGGATGCGGTCAAGCTTGCGCGCGAGTCCATCCAAGAGGCCGTCGACCGCCTCTGCGACGTCGTGATCGTCGATACGGCCGGACGGCTCCAGATCGACGAGGAGATGATGGCCGAAGCCGTCGACATCAAGAATGCGGTCAGGCCCGATCAGATACTCATGGTCGTCGACGCCATGGGCGGGCAGGATATCGTGAATGTGGTGTCCGCCTTCGCCGAGCGCGTCGATTTCGACGGCGTCATCATGTCCAAGCTCGATGGCGACGCCCGCGGTGGCGGCGCGCTGTCGGTCCGCGAGGTCACGGGCAAGCCCATCAAGTTCGTCTCGATGGGCGAGAAGCCCGACTCGCTCGAGGTCTTCCATCCCGACCGTATGGCCAAGCGCATCCTCGGCATGGGCGATGTGGTCGGTATCATCGAGCAGGCGCAGAAGATCGCCGATCAGGAGAGTATCGAGGCGGCCGAGCGCATGCTGCGTTCCGGCTTCACCATGGACGATCTGCTCGCCCAGATGCAGCAGATCCGCAAGCTGGGCGGTCTCGGCAAGCTTCTCGGCATGATTCCCGGTGCCGAGCGCGCTCTGGCCCAACAGGGCGGCAATATCGATGAGACGCAGCTGGTGCGCATCGAGGCAATGATCCGCTCCATGACCCGGGAGGAACGCAGCCGTCCCAAGATCATCAATGGCCAGCGCAGGAAGCGCATCGCCGCAGGCTCCGGGCGGAGCGTGCAGGAGGTCAATCAGCTCATCAGGCAATGGAGCGAGATGAACAAGATGATGGGTAAGATGCGCGGCCTCACCGACGGCGGCGGCAAGAAAAGCATGCGTCAGATGCAGTCGATGCTCAAGGGCATGTCGGGTGGCAAGGGCGGTCGCCGCAGGTACTAGCCTTCCCGTCCCGTGAACAGGGGGACGGGGGCTTTGTTCACGTGTGTGGACAGGCACGACTAGGCCCTTATCATGCGTCGGCTCGCTTACTCGTGGATGACGACGGCGTCGCCGAGCTCGGTGAGCTCGTAGAGTTCCCGTGCGGGTTCGTAGTCCATGTTGATGCAGCCATGGCTGCCCCACCAGGTGTAGATGTCGCCTCCGAACTCCCAGCGCCAGTCAGCATTGTGGAAGCCGCGCTCGCCGCGATCGTAGGCGATCCAGAAATCGACATGCGAGATCCAACCGTCCTCGGCGACCTCGCCCTCCTCAAGCCGCTCGCCCTCCCTGACGGTTCCCTGGCTGTACAGGGTCACGTCCGTCTCATGTTCCGAGACATAGAAGACGCCCTGCGGGGTATCGCGATTGAGGTTGGGCTGGCCGGTCACGATGTCGGTCTCCCACACGAGCTCCCCGTCGACGTACATGCGGGCGTGCTGTTCGGAGATATCGACGTCGATATACTTATCGGGCCAGTCCTGTCCGCCCGGATCGACCTTGGCGGCGTTCTGATAGGTGGGGACCTCGACGGTCTGGGGCTTTCCGGTCTTGATGGCCTCGAGGATGAGCTCCGCTGCCTCCGCGCCGTTGATGAGCCAGCCGTAGGGGCCGCCTCCGGCCACGGTGATCTCCTCGCCGTCTGGACGGGTGTAGGTGCGAGGCTTGCCCACGGTATCGAGGATGTCGGAGAGCCCGCCCGGACCCCAATCGCGGACGGCGTCCTCGTCGAGCGTGACAGTGCCATCATCGTTGATCGTGAGCCACTGGCTTATCTGCCTGCCATCGACATCGATGGCATCGACGCCGTTCATCGTGAGATGGACCTTCGCGTCTGCGTAGAAGTTCGCGGCGTCGAGGATCGCCTGCGTCTCCGGATCGACGCCATAGCAGTCCTGGCCGATCTCGATGATGCTCTTGTGCGCATCGAGGGCGTCATCGGTCTTCGCAATGACGGCATCGCGATCGAGCATCGCGGTGCGCGCCTCATCTGAAACGATGTAATGATCGCTCTCCTCATCGAAGACGATGCCGCGATGGGGGAGCTCGTCTTGCGCCGCCTTGCCTTGGGCGATGACCGGCGAGAAGAGGCCCCAGAGCTTATCCGCATCATAGACCGGCACAGGCGTGGCACCGAGAACGTGATCATTGTTGAATTCGAGCGGCCAGAGCAGGGCGTTTTGCTGCGCCATGGCCTCGTTCACGTACTTCTCGCCGTCATAGGTGAAATCGATGTCGGCGGCTGTGAAGGGGATCTCGAATCCCTTGCCTTGGAAGGTACCCCGATAGGAGGACGAACGGGACGAGACGAGGTCGGCAAGGTATGATGTGGGTTTAAGCGACACATCGTCGCCCTCGACGGTGGTGTTGGGCAAAAAATGCGTGCTGAAGTAGACGACCCCAGCTCCATAGACAGCCACTGCGAGCGCGAACAGCACCAAGGGGATGATCCAGAGCCGGGGTTTTTTCGGGACATCCTGCGTTTCTTCGGTGATAAGAGCGTGTTTGGGTGCATCTGCCATAGTCTACCGGGCTGCTTTCGTTCCGTGTACCGCTGCTGTGAGAAGCCATACCAACCTATACTATTGTAAGGATTCGATAGCAAGGGAACGTGTGGAATCTGTGGCAATCATCAATGTCAGCTCACTCGGTGACGAGCGCTTGTCCGACTACAGGGATCTTACCGATCATCCGCTGCGCACGCGATTCGAGGATGAGCATGCCCTCATGATCGTCGAGTCGAAGATCGCCCTCGAGGTCGCCCTCGACGAGGGTATCGAATGCGTGTCGATGCTCATCGACGAGAGGCGTCTCGATGCCTGCGCGTACCTGCGCGAACGTGTAGGCGAAACCGTGCCCGTGTACGTGATGGAGCACGGGGCCATGAGTGCGCTCGTGGGCTTCAAGGTCATTCGCGGCGTCCTCGCTGCATGCCGTCGCCCCCGCAGCCTGAGCCTTGCCGAGGTCCTTGAAGGCGCCTCGCACGTCTGCGTGGTCGAGGATCTGGTGGACGTGAGCAATATCGGCGCGCTTTTCCGCTCGGCTGCAGCACTGGGTGCAGACGCGCTGATCTTATCTCCCGGCTGCACGAATCCGCTCTCGCGCCGTGCCATCCGCGTCTCCATGGGCAACGTCTTCAAGATCGGCTGGACGCAGATCGAGAAGGACCTCTGGCCCGGCGCCTGCATCGAGGCCCTCCGCGCGCACGGCTTCGCCTGCTATGCGCTCGCCTTGGAGGATGGTGCCGTCAGCTTGGCCGACCAAGACCTCAAGAGGCCCCCCAAGCGGGCGTTGTTCTTCGGCAATGAGATGGACGGGCTTACCCGCGAGGTGCTCGATCTGTGCGACCGCCATGTCATCATCCCCATGTCCTGCGGGGTGGATTCGCTCAATGTTGCCGCATCGTCGGCGGTGGCGTTCTGGGAGCTCTTCGCGCGTAGCTAGGGCGCGGCCGGTCGCTGCACCCTCGACGCCTCTGTTTTCGAAACCGGTGTTCTGCCGTATACTCGAACGCATACCCATTCTCCCAAAAGGAGGCGTTCGACCATGAGAACCAGCAAGAACCTGCTTCTATCCGCATTCCTCACCTGTGCGCTCGCAGGCTGCTTGGTAGCCTGCGGAGGCGAGCAAGGGGCAGATGGGGCGGATGGCAAGATCGGCACCCCCGATACGGCGATTGAGACACCGCAGACGCCTGCGGTCCAAGCGGACTGGGGCCATGTCGTATTCGATAACGATGATGGCGCGTATATGCTCATCGACGGTAGGGAAGAGCTCCAGCAGATCGAGGATGCCTTTGAAGGCACCAATACGTTTGCCGAGGTCGACGGCAGGCTCGAGCGCTGCTACCTTGCCGAATCAAGCGATACCGCACTCCTCGTCTTCTATTTCGGTAATCCCGGCTTTGCCAACGAGGAGGATATCCTCAGCATGATCAAAGCTATGAAGGGCAGTGATATCCACACCGAGCCCGTCCTTGATGACGGCACCAAGATCTATGTCGCCACGATGCCTTCGGGCGATTCGCAGAATGTCCTCATCTTCGAGATCGTCGATGGCGAGGGCCTCTATTTAGCGGCCTTGCTCGTAGATTCCGCCAAGCCCCACGACGGAATCGACCGTATCTCCTTCACCGATGGCTCCAAGCTTTCCGGGTACCTTGCGGGCAATCCCGGCGATTCCAGTGCGGGCGGCATGCGCATCGGCTCCGATAGAAACGGCTACATGGATATCCCCTCTACTTGGATAACCTTCAAGGACATGGGCGATGTCGACCCGAACATGATCCAGTATGCCGATGGCAGCAGCAGCATCGTCTCGATGCTCGGCATCATCCTCTCCGAGGAGGGTTACAGCGGCACCGCCGCCGACTATGCCCTGTCGTTTGCCGAGGCCCTCTATGAGGATCATGATGGAAACGAGGATGTCGTCGATCTGAATTCGTATCTGCAGGCGCTTGAATGCGGCCTCGATTCCTACATCGTGGCGACCGAATGGACCGACGGCACGTTTATGTACCAGTTCTGCATCGCAGGAGATGACCGCATGTACTACATCGCCTGCGAGGGAGATGAGGACACCGCCCTCGACATGGCGTTCAATGTCATCGAGACCTTCGACCCTGCAGCATAGCCCTCGCTCCGCAGCTTGATGTGGAAAGGCCTCCCATTTTGCAGATGCGCGCTATAGGTATTTGCAAAAGCACAAATCCCAGTTTGTCGAAGGCGCTTTGATCCACGTGACAGATGTATGAATTACGAGAGCCCGAAGAAATCAGTCCGCTGGTTTCTTTGGGCTCTTTGCCCTATGAAACCCGTGATACCGGCTGATTGCAGAAAACATAAGGGAGAGCACCTCTTTACGAAGCCTCTCCCTTTGAGGTCCTTCCATAGTTCATAGGGGCGCTCGATGCTATCGCTTACTGCGTCTGTGCGGCTGCGAGCTTCGGCGCGAAGCCATCGTCGCGGGTGAGGATGTTCATGAACTCCTCGCCGGTGACGGTCTCCTTGCGCTGCAGGTAATGCGCGATCTCATGGAGCTTGAAGCGGTTCTCCTGCAGGATCTTGAGAGCTTTTTGATGGCCCTCCTCCACAAGGCGCTGAACCTCGGCGTCGATCTCTTGGGCCGTGCCCTCCGAGCAGGTGAGCTCGGCCCCGCCGCCCAGATAGCGGTTGCGCTGCTGGCCGAGGGCGACCATGCCGAACTTCTCGCTCATGCCGTACTGGGTGACCATGGCGCGCGCGAGCTGGGTGGCCCGTTCGATGTCGTTGCTGGCACCGGTGGTCATCTCGTTGAAGATGAGTTCTTCTGCGGCGCGTCCGCCGCAGAGCACGGCGATCTTGTCCTTGGCCTCTTGGCGTGTGGTGAGGAAGCGCTCGTCCTCCTCGACCTGCATGGTGAAACCCAGTGCGCCCGAGGTGCGCGGGACGATGGTGATCTTGGAGACGGGGGCGGAGCCCTTCTGCATGGCGGCGACGATGGCGTGACCGGTCTCGTGGTAGGAGACGATCTCCTTCTCGTGCTCGGAGAGGACCGTGGATTTCTTCTTCTCGCCAGCGATGACCACATCGACCGATTCGACCAAGTCATCTTGGCTGACGCGGTTCCGGCCGTTGCGGACGGCGCGGAGGGCTGCCTCGTTGATGATGTTGGCGAGGTCCGCGCCCGATGCGCCCGGCGTGGAACGGGCGATGATGCCCAGATCGATGTTCGGCCCCATCTTGACATCGTCCGCATGTATTTGGAGGATGGCCTCGCGGCCGGCGAGGTCGGGGAGCTCCACCGGGATGCGCCGGTCGAAACGGCCCGGACGCAGGAGCGCTTGGTCGAGCGATTCGGGGCGGTTCGTGGCGGCGAGCACCACGATGCCCTTCTGGTTGTCGAAGCCGTCCATCTCGGAGAGAAGCTGGTTCAGGGTCTGCTCGCGCTCATCGTTGGAGGTGAGGCCGGTATCGCGGCGCTTGCCGACGGCGTCGATCTCGTCGATGAAGACGATGCAGGGAGCCTTCTCGCTGGCCTGCTTGAAGAGGTCGCGTACTTTGGCGGCACCGCGGCCGACGAACATCTCGACGAACTCGGAGCCGGAGATCTGGAAGAAGGGGACGCCCGCCTCGCCGGCGACGGCGCGTGCGAGCAGGGTCTTGCCCGTTCCCGGCGGGCCTACCAGCAGGGCACCGCGTGGGCAGCGCGCACCGATGGCGGTGTACTTGTCGGGGTTCTTGAGGAACGAGACGATCTCTACAAGCGAGTCCTTGGCCTCGTCCTGGCCGGCCACATCACGGAAGGTGACGCCGGTCTCCTCGCCCTTGACCTCCTTGACATTGGAGCGGCCCAGCCCGCCCATGCCGAATCCGCCGAATCCTCCACCGAAATTCATGGACGGGGAGTCATCGCCCATCTGCTTCTTGAGCTGACGGTTCAAAAGCCAGCCGCCACCGAAGAAGATGAGCAGGGGCAGCACATAGGAGAGCAGCATGTAGAACCAGATCCCGCTCGACTGATCGGGGATATTTGCCGAGAAGTCCACGTTATGCTCGCGCAGAAGCGCCACGAGTTGGGTGTCATTGGGGAACAGCGTGGTCTCGTAGATACGCTCTTCCTCGCCGTCCTTCTCGACGAAGCGGATGGTGTTCGAGCCGGTGTTGAGCTCGACCTCATCGACCTTGTCCGCCTCGACATCGGCCAGAAACTGGCTGTAGTCGACCGTGGTGATCGTCGCGTTCATGATCTGCGGGAAGAGCGACCTGCTCAAGAACAGATAGATCACGAGGGCCACGATGACGTAGATGAGCATCGAACGGCGTTTCTTCTGATCGTCCATGATTGCGCTTACCTTTCAACGCGCATCCAGCGCGCATCTCTCGGATTGTTCTCTAGTTGTGTACCCAATCGCGCGCCCTTCATTCGCCTTGGGGTGCCTAATCGGAGCCCTCCTTCAATTCACCCGAACGGTATGCGTCGAGGAGCTGCCTCAAGTCATCGATCTGCGCGCGGATGACCGTGCCGGTATCGGAGTCCTTGACCTGCAGCGGCTCCTCCTCGATCTCGAAGCGGTCATCTTCGGAGGTGATGTCGACGTTGGAGTCGAGGGCATCTTCGATGCTCGTGAAGGGCCGGTGCGCTTTGATGCGCATGCCATGGGGGTCGGAGATGAGCGTGTATCCCGCGATGCCCGTTCGCTTGTGATAGGCCCGGCAGAAACCGCCGTCGATGACGATGAGGCGCCCGCCTGCCTTGAGGGGGCTCTCGCCTGCTCCTGCATGGATCGGCGTGTGGCCGTTGATGATGTGGCTGCGCGCACCCGCAAGGCCGAATTCGGCGAGGAGCATGTCGCAGACCTCGGGATTCTTGGTGAGCTTGTAGTAGGCGTCCTGCGGTTCTCCCCAGGTGCTCCGGTCAGTCAGATAAGCATGCTCGAAGGTTTTGACGATACGGCCCGACATGGGCGAATAGCGTCCGCACCACAGATACCACATCCAGTCGAGCGCGTCGGGATCGCGTGTCGACCAAGCTCTCCGCGCGATGCGATCGACGAGGTCGAGGTATGCGCGGCCCGCATAGCGCTTGCCCTTGTACTCGATCTGGGCGAGGCTGCCGTCCTCCTCCATGGGAACGCAGCCGTGGAAGAGCACGTTGTTGTTGTGGATGAGGTAGGCGGATCCATGCTCGTAGAGGAACTTGACGTGTTTCTTGAGGCGCTGCGAGGAGCGGATGCTCTCGGAGATGCCGGACATGACGGCCTGCTCCTCGGGAGTGAGCTCGTAGGGATTGGCCGGGTCGACGGTGGGGAACTCGCGTGTGCGCATCTCGTAGACGGTGCCGCCGATCTCGACCGTGCCGTGCTCGGAATCGACCTTATGCAGGAGAAGGCGGTCGTCCATCTCCCATTCGGGATGGCGCCCGATCAGCGTTCCCTCGAGTTTGAAGAGGATGGCGTCGACGGCCTTCTCGACAGCGCTCATACCATCGTCTGCGGTGTAGGTGCGCTCGGCGAAGAGGTAGAGCTCCCGGAGGCTCACCCCGTAGGCCTTCTCGAGGATGTCGAGCGTGCCGTAGTGGATGTTGGTCCGGATGACGCCGGCGATGCAGGATTGCGAGCCCGACGCTGCGCCCATCCAGAGCACATCGTGGTTGCCCCACTGGATATCGACGGAGTGGTAGCCTATGAGCTGGTCGATGATGGCATCGGCACGAGGGCCGCGGTCGAAGAAGTCGCCCACCATGTGGAGGCGATCGACAGCCAGGCGCTTGATAAGCGTGCAGGCGGAGACGATGAAGTCTTCGGCGGAACCCGTCTCGATGATGGAGTCGACGATGCGGCTGTGGTAGATCTGGCGCGTCGCACGCTCGTCATGGGTGGCATGGAGAAGTTCGTCGATGATGTAGGCATATGCTACAGGCATGGCCTTGCGTACCTTGGAGCGGGTATAGGCATAGGACAGGTGGCGTGCCAACCGCATGAGGCGCATGAGGGTGATGGCGAAAAACTGGTCGCTCTCGCCGCGCTCGGCGCGCAGGCGGACGAGCTTCTCGCGCGGGTAGTAGATGAGGGTGCAAAGATCGGCCTGCTCTTCGGGGGTGAGCTCGTAGCGGAAGATGCGGCCCACGCGCTCGCGGATAACACCTGAGCAATTGTTGAGGATGTGGCTGAATGCCTCGTACTCGCCATGGACATCGCTCATGAAATGCTCGGTGGCCCGAGGCAGGTTGAGGATCGCCTCGAGGTTGATGATCTCGGTATAGACGGTCTGGATGGTGGGGAACTTCTCGGAGAGGAGCGTGAGATATTTGCGCTGATCGGGTGTCATCTCCACCTCATCTATTCGAGTAGGCATGGGTTCCGTCCCCATTATCGCGTGGGAGGTCCCCCGTTATCCCCCTTTTCACGCAAGCGACACGAAATGTGCGGGGAGATGGCGATGTGCAGGCTCCTGCTCACTTCTTGATGGCGCGCACGGCAAGATAGGTTTGGATGTTGAGGTCGTGGAGATGTCCCTCGCCGTTGGTATCTTCGTAGAGGTCATCGATGGAGAAGCCGGCGCGTAAAAGCCCACCGAGCATCTCGTCGAGGTTGTGGCTGAATTGCACGCCCGCATCATCGGCTGCGAGCAGCGCTGCCTGGTCCTCGTTCACGGTGGGGTCGAAAGGCTGCTTGAAAACGACGTGTTTCTCATCGGCCGAGACGATGTAGTTGATGATGGTGTCGAAGCCGGTGAGCAGGATCCCGCCAGGCCGGAGCACACGCGCGACCTCATGCCAGATAGGCTCGACATCGCGCACATAGCAGAGCGATACCGGGTTGAACACGAGATCGAAGCAGGCATCCGGGAAGGGGAGGGGCTTGGTCATGTCAGCACGGACGGTATCGACCGCATATCCCTCGCGCTCGGATACCATGCGTTCGCTTTCGAGTTGGGCGGGCGTGTAGTCGAGCACGGTGACCTCGGCACCCGCGGCCTTGAAGATGGGGATCTGCTGGCCGCCGCCCGAAGCGAGCCCCAGCACCCGTGCGCCATCGAGCTTACCGAACCACGCGCGGGGCACCGCCCTGACGGGGGTGAGCTTGACTTCCCAATCACCTGCGCAGGCGTGCAGATATGTTTCGTGCGAGATGGGGCTGCCCCACTCCCATCCCTCGTCGATCCAACGGCCTATCGTCTCGGCGTTGATATCGGTGTAGCTTCGCTTGTCCACGGGAACCTCCATCGGGCGGTCCGGTTTTTGAAGAAGTATACAGGATGTCTGCGTTTTCCCAGCAAGGCCCTTGGTGACTGTACAGTCACTGTAACCCGTGCTGGGCGGACATCTCGAGACGGGCTGCGAGGGGAGCCCGCAGGCTGCGTTTCCCCAGCAAGGCCCCTGGCGACTGTACAGTCACCGTAACCCGTGCTGGGCAAACACGCTGAGAGGGACCCTGCGGGGAGCCTTGAAATCGCGAATCCGCAGGACAGACCCCAGTGACTGTACAGTCACCGGCACCTCTGCTGGAGAAACGTCTTAAGACGCGCTTCGAGGCCAGGCCCCCTGGGGGGGGAATCTGCAGGATAAGCCCTCGTGGCGGTACCGCCACGAGGCGCGGCCTCTTGCAGAGTCCGTGGCGGTGAAAGAATCCTCGCCCTTCCCGAGCTCGCGTGGTAGAATGTCAACTCAGTGCGTTGACGGGGACAAGTCTTCGGGACCCGCGCGTTTGACAGAGAGCGGAGCAGCTGAGATTCCGCATACGCGTACCCGAAGGTATCACCCCTGAGCAGCGGCCCGAACACGCGCACGCGCCAGTAGACGTCGCCGGAATGACCGCCGAGACAGGTCAGCCGAGTATTGCGGGATCCCGCACGCTGGGTGATTCGAGCGAGGCACGTTCGGAGCGCTTCGTCCCAGCATAGGGGGCAGGCGCTTTTTTCGTGTCTGCGGAATTGGAGGACGCGCGTGGCTAACGAGTACAAGGAAACGACCAACCTGCCGGCCACCGGCTTCCCCATGCGCGGCAACCTCGCGCAGAACGAGCCCAAGCGCCTCTCGGAATGGGAGAAGGCCGGAGTCTACGAGCTCTTGCTCGAGAAGAATGCGGGGCACGAGCGGTTCGTGCTCCACGACGGCCCTCCCTATGCCAACGGACCCATCCACATCGGCCACGCCCAGAACAAGATCTCCAAGGACATCATCAACCGCTTCTGGGCCATGCAGGGTAAGGAAACGCCCTACGTTCCCGGTTGGGACTGCCATGGGCTGCCCATCGAGCACAAGGTCGAGGATATGGTCGGCGCCGAAAAGTTCCGGCAGCTTCCCATCGAGAAGATCCGCGAGATGTGCCGTGCCATGGCCGTCGAGCAGGTCGATACCCAGCGCAAGGGCTTCAAGCGCCTGGGCGTGCTCGGCGAGTGGGACAATCCCTACCTCACCTACACCAACGACTACGACGCAACAGATATAGAGATCTTCAAGGCTATCTTCGATTCCGGGGCCATCTACCGCGGTCGCAAGCCGGTGCACTGGTGCAGCCATTGCCACACGGCGCTCGCCGAGGCGGAGATCGAGTACGCCGACGAGGTATCGCCGGCCATCTTCGTGCGCTTCGAGATGACCACGGCACCCGCCGGCCTCGAGGCGTGGGAGGGCAGGCTCAATGTGGCCATCTGGACCACCACACCGTGGACGCTTCCCGCCGACGACGCTGTCATCCTGCATCCCGAGGCAGCCTACGTGGCCGTCGAGCACGAGGGCGGGGCCTACATCTTCGCCGAGGCTCTCTGGGAGACATGCGCAGCCAAGTTCGGCTGGGAGGATGCCCGCCTCGTGGGCGGAGCGGCGGGCACTCCTTGGCACGCCACCGGCGCAGAGCTCGCGGGGATGCGCTACAAGCAGCCCATCTTCGCCGATCAAGGCGAGGAGGGCGTGTTCATCTACGCCGATTACGTCACCCTCGAGGATGGCACCGGCATCGTCCACTCCGCACCCGGCCATGGCGTCGACGACTACCTTGCCGGCGTGAGGTTCGGCGTGCCCGTGGTCATGCCCGTCGATGATGACGGCCGCTTCTATAAGGGCGCGGGCATGGGCACCGGCGGCCCGTTCTCCGGTATGGAGGTCAATGAGGCGAACCCGGCCATCGTCGAATGGCTCGAAGAGCGCGGTGCGCTCATCATGCATGAGGATATCTCCCACAGCTACCCGCACTGCTGGCGCTGCAAGAACCCCGTGATATTCCGCGCTACGAGCCAGTGGTTCGTCTCGATGGACGATACGGGCCTCAGGAAGCAGGCGCTCTCAGAGCTCGAGAAGGTCAGGTTCTATCCCGCCAACTCCATCAAACGCATCGGTTCCATGGTCGAGACGCGCCCCGATTGGTGCATCTCGCGCCAGCGCAACTGGGGCGTTCCCATCCCGGCCTTCACCTGCGAGGACTGCGGTGAGACCGTCATGGATGACGATACGCTCGACGCCACGATCAAGCTCTTCCGAGAGCAGGGTTCCGATCGCTGGTTCATCGATGATCCCGCGAGCTACCTTGGCGACGCCTGCGTCTGCCCCGCATGCGGCAGCCGCAAGCTCAAGCCCGGGCGCGACATCCTCGACGTGTGGTGGGATTCCGGGGTGAGCCATACCGCCGTCTGCCGCCACCGCGACAACCTCAAGTTCCCGGCCGACATCTACCTCGAGGGCTCCGACCAGCATCGCGGCTGGTTCATGAGCTCGCTCATGACGAGCGTGGGCGCCTATGGCGTCGCCCCCTACAAGGCGGTCATCTCGCAAGGCTTCACCATGGATGGCCAGGGCCGGAAGATGTCCAAGAGCCTGGGAAACGTCATCGACCCCAACGCCGAGTGCAATAGGCGCGGAGCCGACATCCTGCGCCTGTGGGTGACCTCGGTCGACACCTCTGTCGACGTGCCCGTGGATAGCACGATCCTCGATCACGTGGGGGAGGCATACCGCAGCTTCCGCAACAACTTCAAGTTCCTGCTCGGCGAGATCGAGGGCCAGTTCGATCCCGCGACCGATGCCGTGCCCTTCGATGAGCTGCTGGCTTTCGACAAGCTCATGCTCGCGCGCGCCTGCGAGGTCCACGATCTCGTGACCGAGGCCTACCGATCCTACCGCTTCAACGTGGTCTACCGCACGCTCTACGACTTCGTTGTGACCGAGCTCTCCCATGGCTACCTCAATGCGACCAAGGATCGCGTGTACTGCGGCGGCAAGAGCTCCTTCGAGCGCAGGAGCGCCCAGACCGTGTGGGCGGCGCTGCTCTCGATGCTGCTCTCCGACCTGCAGCCCATCCTCGTCTACACCACCGACGAGGTCATGGCGTACCTTCCCGCGTCCATGCGCCAAGGCCAGACCTATGCCGCGCTGCTCGATTGGTACGAGGCTCCGCTCGCCCGTAATGCCTATGAGAGCTATCTGCCTGCCTACAACGCCCTTGCCGAGGTACGCGCCGCCTACACCAAAGCCTATGAGCTTGCAGTGGATTCCCTGCCCGAGAAATCCTCCCAGGCCGCCCGCGCCGAGCTCGCGGTGCCTCCAGAGCTCTATGCCGTGCTTGCGGGCGACCATGCATGCGACCTCGCAGAGGTCTTCGTCTGCTCCGAGGTCGCCATCGAGCAGGGCGGGGAGCTTGCCTGCACGGTGCTTCCCGCCCATGGCGAGAAGTGCCCGCGTTGCTGGAATTGGCGCACGCTGGGTGCGGACGGTCTCTGCGCGCGCTGCTCCGATGCCGTGCGCGAGTACCGTTCTGCCAAGATAGGGTAGGAAGCTGACGTGGCCCGCCTCGCTTCATCGGCACGCCATGGCTCTCGGGTCATGGCATTCTGGCTGGCAGTCATGCTGGTCACCCTTCTCGATCAGGCCACCAAGGCAGCCGTGAGGCAGCTTCTTCAGGTCGAAGGGGCCACGCGGGAGTTCATCCCGCATGTCATGGAGCTGCGTCTTTCATACAACACGGGCGCTGCCTTCTCCATCGGCCGTGGTGCGGGCCTCATCTTCATAGCCCTCGCTATCATCGTGCTTGCCCTGATGGCCGTTTTCGTCTGGCGTACTCCCGACGCGCCCCTGTCCCTCGCCATCTCGATGGGCTGCGTGGCCGGAGGGGGCCTCGGCAACATGATCGACCGCATCATCAGCGGTGCCGTGACCGATTTCTTCTGCACCACCTTCATCGATTTCGCCATCTTCAACGTGGCGGATATCTTCGTGACCTGCGGCTTGGCGGTGACCTTCATCCTTCTTGCGCGTTTCGACGCCTCGCCATCCAAGCGGGAGCATGCCTGATGCCGCATCTGCTCTCGATGGTCGACCCTGCACGCGATGGCATGCGCCTCGATGCCTTCCTCGCCACGCTCGAGGGAGCGCCTTCGCGCTCTGCCTGCGCGAAGCTCATCGAGGAGGGAGCGTGCACCATCAACTCCACGCTCGCTACCGATAAGAGCGAGCATGTGGCCCTCGGCGACACCATCGAGCTCGATGTGGCCTCCTCGCCTGTGGAAACGGGCTTCCTCGAGCCCAATTTCGATATCCCGCTCGATATCCGCTACGAGGACGACTGCCTGCTCGTCATATCCAAGCAAGCCGGGCTCGTCTGCCATCCCAGCCCCGGCCATCTCGACGATACGCTCGCCAATGCGCTGGTCGCCCACTGCGGGTATGGGCATCTTGGCATGCTGCAAGGGGAGGACAGGCCCGGCATCGTGCATCGCCTCGATCGCGACACCACGGGTCTTTTACTCTGCGCCAAGACCGATGCGTGCCAGCAAGCGCTCCAGGACCTTATCCGCCTGCGCGTGCTCGATCGTCGCTACCTCACCTTGGTGCATGGCTCTATGGCGGCGGATTCCGGTACCATACAGACGGGCATCGCCCGATCGAGGCGCGACCCTTTGCGCATGTGCGTCTCGAACGACACCGATGCCCGCGAGGCCATCACGACCTACCAGACGCTCGAGCGCTTCGAGGCGGGCCCCGCGGACGAGGGCTACAGCCTGCTCGAATGCCATCTCTATACGGGGCGTACCCATCAGATCAGGGTGCATATGCGCCATAGCGCGCATCCTCTCGTAGGCGATCCGCTCTACGGCAAGGGCACGGAGAAGCAGAACCTCGGCATCGCGCGCCAGTTTCTGCACTCGTGGAGCATTGCCTTCGATCATCCTATGACAGGCGAGCACATCGCCCTCATCGATGCCCTGCCCGCCGATCTCGCGGATGCGCTCTCGTTGCTGGCCTCCCGCTCGATGGGACGTACAGCCGAAGGGGAGCGTATCCTCGGACAGATCTGCGCGGACGCGCCTCACGGATAGCCGGCCTGCACGCTCGGCCTCATCGAGGCGGCACGGTATCGTGCGGCCTTTACGATTCCCCTTCCAACATCGGGGTGGGCGCCGTATTCTTTTCGCCTCCTGTTCGAAATAGATGTGCAAGGCGCTAGAATGGGACGAGACCACTCGAGGAGAAGGAGCATCATGGCAACGTTTTTCGCTGAGGAATCCCATACATTCTCAGAGTATCTGCTGGTTCCCGGGTACTCTTCTACGGATAACGTTCCCTCCAACGTCTCCCTGAAGACGCCGCTCGTCAAATTCAAGCGCGGCGAGGAGCCGCCCCTTTCCCTCAACATCCCCATGGTGTCGGCCATCATGCAATCGGTCTCCGGCCCGCGCATGGCCATCGCGCTCGCCCAAGAGGGTGGCGTCTCGTTCATCTACGGCTCGCAGCCCGTCGAGGACGAGGCGGCCATGGTTGCCGAGGTCAAGTCCTACAAGGCCGGTTTCGTCGTATCCGATTCCACGCTCACGCCCAAGGACAGCCTCCAAGACGTGATCGATCTGCTCGAGCGCACGGGCCACTCCACCATGCCCGTCACGGAGGACGGCACCTCCCACGGCAAGCTCTGCGGTATCGTCACAAGCCGCGATTACCGTCTCTCGCGCGATGATCGCGCCACCAGGGTCGCCGAGTTCATGACGCCGCTCGAGAAGCTGATCGTGGGCGGGGAGGGCACCACCCTTAAAGAAGCCAACGACATCATCTGGGAGCACAAGCTCAACACGCTTCCCATCGTCGACCGCAACGGCAACCTCATGCATCTGGTATTCCGGAAGGACTACGACTCCCACAAATCCAATCCCGACGAGCTCCTCGACAGGCGCAAGCGCTACGTGGTGGGAGCGGGCATCAATACCCGCGATTATGCCGCACGCGTCCCCGCGCTCGTCGATGCTGGGGCAGACGTGCTCTGCATCGACTCCTCCGAGGGATTCTCGGAGTGGCAGAAGGTCACCCTCGCGTGGATTCGCGAGCGCTATGGCGATGCCGTCAAGGTGGGTGCCGGCAACGTGGTCGACGCCGAGGGTTTTCGCTTTCTGGCCGATGCCGGTGCGGACTTCATCAAGGTGGGCATCGGCGGCGGATCGATCTGCATCACCCGCGAGCAGAAGGGCATCGGCCGCGGCCAGGCCTCTGCGCTTATCGACGTATGCGACGCGCGTGACGAATATTTCAAGGAGACGGGCGTCTACGTGCCGGTCTGCTCCGACGGCGGCATCGTCTATGACTACCACATGACCCTCGCGCTCGCGATGGGTGCCGATTTCATGATGCTCGGACGCTACTTCGCCCGCTTCGATGAGAGCCCCACGCGCCGCACGAGCGTGAACGGCTCCTATATGAAGGAGTATTGGGGCGAGGGCTCCGCGCGTGCCCGCAACTGGCAGCGCTACGATCAGGGCGGCAGCAAGAAGGGCCTTTCCTTCGTGGAGGGCGTTGATTCCTACGTGCCGTATGCGGGCCCGCTCAAGGAGAACGTGCAGGGATCGCTTCTCAAAGTCCGTTCCACGATGTGCAACTGCGGCGCGCTCACCCTCTGCGAGCTGCGCAGCAAGGCCAAGATCACGCTCGTCTCCGCCACCTCGCTCGTCGAGGGCGGCGCGCACGACGTCGTGCTCAAGGATACCGACCAGAGCATCAACTTCCGCCTGTAGCAGCCTTCGCGTATGCAATCGAATTACCGGGCCAACCTGCTCTATGCCGCTGTCCAGGCGCTCTACTGGATATGCTATTGCCCGATCGTGGGGTTCATATCGTCGTATCTTCTGGGTCTGGGGTATGGGAGCGTCCATGTGGGAGCTGTGCTCGCCCTGGCCAATATCACCTCGCTCATCGTGCAGCCCATGCTCTCCGAGCGCTCGGACGCCGATCCGCTCTTCTCGCCGCTCCACGTGGTGACGGGTCTCGTATCGGTCATATTCGCGGGGTCGATCGTGCAGGTGATCCTCGCTCCGCGCGGCATCGTGCTCCTTGCGCTCTGCACGCTCTCGGCCGCCTGCATCATCTCGTCATGCGCCTTCGTCACCTCGGTCAAGTTCCAGCTTGCGGATGATGATGCCATCGACTTCGGCTTCTGCAGGGCAATCGGCTCGCTTGCATGGGCGCTCGTATCGGTACCGCTCGGCTTCGCCATCGAGAGGATCGGTGCGGCTGCCGTCCCCGTCACGGCTGCGGTGTCGGCAGCTGTCCTGCTCGCTTTGCTCCAACTTTGCGAGAAGCTGGCGCGTGAAGAGGGGAGGGGCGTCCTTGCGCGGGCCGGCTCTCCGCGCGGCGATGCCGAAGACTGGGGCGCCTTCGCGCGCGATAACAGGTGGCTCATGATGCTCCTTCTGGGCACGAGCCTCGTCTACCTGCATCATTCGCTCTCGAATAACTTCTCGATCCTCCTCGTGGAGAACGTCGGCGGCGATAATTCCGACATGGGATTCCTCATTGCGCTGGCGGCTGTGTGCGAGCTGCCGGCGATGATGCTCTTCTCGCGCATCTCCAAGCGTTTCCGTGCCCAAGCGCTCGTCGCGTTCTCGCTCGTCATGTTCGCTGCGAAGGCGCTTGCCATCTGGCTGGCTTCGAGTGTGGGGCTGCTCATGGGGGCCTTCTCGCTGCAACTCGTCTCGTTTGCCGTGTTCACGCCTGCGACGGTCGCGTACGCGCAGGTTATAGTCGATGCGCGCGACCAGGTGAAGGCGCAGACCTGCTTCACGCTGGTCACCACCTTGGCGGCGATCTTCTCGTCGCTCGTGGGCGGTGCGCTCTTCCAGAGCTTCGGCGTTCACACGACGCTCATGCTCACGGTGATAGCGGCTGTTATCGGCGTGGTGATCTCCTGCGCCAGCATGGCGCATATCAAGGTGCGGGCATAGCCGATACCCGTTGCCGCCTTCTCCCTAAAGGATGGTCCTGTCCTCATCGGACGGGTGTCCTAGAAGATGGTGGCGTCAGAATGCGTGTGTCCGCACGCGCACGTCGGTTTTGCGCCATCACAGAGCCCGTGTCCACAAGTTTTGTGGACACGGGCCTTCTCGTGCTAGTTGATGGAGCTCGTTATTCCAAGGTGGGGCATCCCCGCGGGTACCCTGCGGGCATCGCGGCTCCCGCATCGATGGGGTAGGCCGCCAAGAACGCAGCCCAGTTCATCACCATTGCCGAGATGGGTCGGACTCTTTCGCACCGTGCTCTTCTCAATGGCAGCGCGTCTCCTTTTGACTACAATATGAGCATTGCAAAAGCGAGTTCGCGAAGGGAAGCCCATGGCTGACGAGAAGATCATTCCGGCATATGATGCCGAGGCGATAGAGACCAAATGGCAGAAGATTTGGGAAGAAGAGGAGACTTTCAAAGCGCGCGATGATTCCGCGCGTCCCAAGAAGTATGTCCTCGAGATGTTCCCGTATCCCTCGGGCGACCTCCACATAGGCCATGCGCGCAACTACACCATCGGCGATGCCATGGCGCGTCAGGCCCGCATGCGCGGTTTCGAGGTCCTGCACCCCATGGGCTTCGATGCCTTCGGCCTGCCTGCCGAGAATGCCGCCATCAAGCATGGCGTCCCCGCCGGTGCGTGGACCTATGCCAACATGGATATCGCCATCAAGACCATGAAGCGCATGGGCTTCTCCTACGATTACGACCGCCTCGTGCGTACCTGCGATCCCGAGTACTACACTTGGGGCCAGTGGGCGTTCCTCAAGATGTGGGAGAAGGGCCTCGCGTATCGCGCCACCTCGCCTGTGAACTGGTGCCCCAGCTGCAACACCGTGCTCGCCAACGAGCAGGTCGTCGACGGCAGGTGCTGGCGCTGCGGTTCCGTGCCCGAGAAACGCGAGCTCTCGCAGTGGTACCTCAAGATCACCGATTATGCCCAGGAGCTGCTCGATGACATCGACACGCTCGATGGGTGGCCCGAGAACGTCAAGGCTCAGCAGCGCAACTGGATCGGCCGTTCCGAGGGTGCCGAGATCGACTTCGCCTTGGCTGCCGAGGATGGCGTCACGCCAACCGAGCGCCTGATCACGGTCTTCACCACGCGTCCCGACACCATCTATGGGACCTCGTTCTTCCTGCTGCCGCCCGAGAGCCCGCTCGCCGCGGAGCTCGTTGCCGGCACGCCCGCCGAGGACGCCTATCTTAAGCTCAAGAAGTCCGTGGAGCAGGTCTCCTCGATCGATCGCCAGGGTTCTGGGCGCGAGAAGCACGGTGTCTTCACCGGCCGCTACGTCATCAATCCGCTTACCGGCAAGCAGCTGCCCATCTGGGTGGCCGACTACATCCTGCTCGATTACGGTACCGGCGCCGTCATGGGCGTTCCCTGCGGCGATCAGCGCGACTTCGAGTTCGCCCGCACGTACGGCCTGCCTATCCCGCCGATCATCGCGCAGAAGGACGATCCGCTCTACGAGCGGCTCAAAGGCGAGCAGGACATGGCCGTGACGGAGGTCGACTGGGACCATGCCATGGATGCCGAGGGCTATCTCATCCAGTCCGGTCCCTTCACCGGCCTGCTCGGCGGCAAGCACAGCCCCGCCGTCGACGCCATCATCGACTATCTGGACGAGCGCGGTATCGGCCGCAAGACCGTTCAGTTCCGCCTGAAAGACTGGCTCATCTCGCGCCAGCGCTATTGGGGGAACCCCATCCCCATGATCCATTGCGACTGCTGCGGCGATGTGCCCGTGCCCTACGAGGATCTGCCCGTCATGCTGCCCGAGAACCTCGACCTCGGAGCTGGCGAGACGCTGGCCGAGTACGCGCCGTTCTTCGAGACCACCTGCCCCGCATGCGGTAAGCCTGCCAAGCGCATCACCGATACCATGGACACCTTCACGTGCTCAAGCTGGTATTACTTGCGTTATTGCGATCCACACAACGACGAGCTGCCTTTCTCGAAGGGCGCCGTCGACCGCTGGATGCCGGTGGACAATTATATCGGCGGCATCGAGCATGCCATCCTCCACCTGCTGTATTCGCGCTTCTGGACCAAGGTCATGCGCGATCTGGGCCTGATCGATTGCGACGAGCCGTTCGAGAACCTGCTCTGCCAGGGCATGGTCAAGGACGCCAACGGCGATACCATGTCCAAGTCCAAGGGCAACGTCGTGCCGCCGTCGAGCGTCATCGAGCCGTACGGTGCCGATACCATGCGCCTCGCCATCCTCTTCATCGCCCCATCCGAGAAGGACTTCAACTGGGACGAGGAGGTTGTGGCCGGCGCCAATCGCTTCATCAAGCGCGCATGGCGCACCGTGTGGGGTCTCGCCAACAGCGCGGATGACGCGGGGGAGTTCGATCCCGCAGCCCTCTCCGGCGCTTCCGCCGAGCTCTGGCGCCGCCTCAACGAGATGGGCCTCAAGTGCACGGCGGATTTCGAGCGCGGTCAGTTCAACACCGCCATCTCCGCTGTTATGGAGCTCGTGAACGATGCGAGCAAGTATCTGCAGGATGTCTCTGCCAGCCAGCGCGACGGAGCGCTTTGCGGGCGCGTCGCCCATGACATCGTGGCTATGCTCGCGCCTATCTGCCCGCACTGGGGCGAGGAGCTCTTCCACGCAGCGCTGGGTATGGACGGCTCGCTCTACGATGAGCCTTGGCCTGTGTTCGACAAGGTTGCTGCCAAGAGCTCCATGGTCGAGATCGTCGTCCAGATCAAGGGAAAGGTACGTGGCCGTACCATGGTCGCCTCAGATGCCACCGATGAGGAGCTTGAGGATGCTGCCAAGGCCGTCGTTGCCGATCAGCTTGTCGGTAAGGACATCAAGAAGGTCATCGTCATTCCCGGACGTTTGGTCAACATCGTCGCCGTGTAGGATAAGGACAGCCTAAACTCATCGACAAGCAACACAAAAGTTTCCAAGCGCCCCTCATGCGTGTAGCACGAGGGGCGCTTCGTTTAACGGATCTAGTCTACCCTTGCACATACCGTCTACTGTCTTATTGTGCCCATTCACAGATAATATCCTTTAAAACAAAGATATATACTGTGAAACAGTTATTTAAGTTAATAGTATAAAGATAAATTTCTGGAGTCCCACGATGGAGAGGGGAGGCGAGGGACGGGAATCTCCTGAAAACAATCTGATTGTCTGAAAGCGAATCAAATGGAGGAGCAATGAAGGCACTTACTAGGTACTGTGATAGCGGTGAATTCGGCGGCTATCACTACATTGACCTGCCCGCCCCCGAGTGCGGACCCGATGATGTCATCATTCGTCTGAAGGCGGCAGCCATCTGCGGTGCTGATATGAAGCACTGGTATGCCGACCTCGATGGAAGCAACACCTCAGATCAACTCAACTCAATCCGCGGCCACGAGTTTGCCGGCATCATCGTCAAGGTTGGCGAGAATGTGACGGAATGGAAGGTCGGACAGAGGGTCGTTTCCGATAACTCCGGTAAAGCCTGTGGCACATGTCCCGCTTGCGAGTGTGGCGATTTCATGCTCTGCGAGCACAAAACAGGTCTGGGACTCGATAACAACTACAAGGTGTTCGGCGGTTCCGGTGGGTTCACGAAGTACGCAAAGATCCCTGGCGGCATCCTCAGGCTCCATCCGCATGCTATCTGGGAGATACCCGAAGGTGTCAAATACGAAGAAGCCTCTGTCCTCGATCCCATCGCCAATGCCTATAAGGCCGTTGCCCAGCAGTCGAGCCTCATCCCCGGTCAGGATGTCGTTGTGTTCGGCACCGGTCCCCTCGGCCTCTTCTCCGTGCAGATTGCTCGTATCATGGGCGCCGTCAACATTGTCATGGTCGGCCTGCAAGAGGATGTCGAAGCTCGCTTCCCCATTGCCCGCGAGGTCGGTGCCACGCACTGCGTGAACGCCTCCACCGAGGACGTCGTCAAGCGCTGCCTCGAGATCTGCGGCCGTGACAATCTCGGACTCGTTATCGAGTGCTCCGGCGCCAACATCGCCCTCAAGCAGTCTCTTGAAATGCTGCGTCCCAACGGCGAGGTCGTGCGTGTGGGCATGGGCTTCAAGCCGCTCGAATTCTCCATCAACAACATCACCGAGTGGAACAAGAGCATCATCGGCCACCAAGCCTATGACTCCACGTCTTGGCGCGAATGCATCCGGCTCCTGCAGTTCGGTGCAATCAAGGTGCAGCCGATGATCACCCATCGCCTCGGCCTGTCCGAGTGGAAGAAGGGCTTTGCCGCCATGGCAGATAAGTCCGCCGTCAAATGCGTATTCCATTACGACGAGGATGACAAGGACGTATGCGAGTACGGTGAAGAGCTCTACGACGATGACTACGACTTCTCGTAGGAGCTGTCGCAGCGAGTCTTTGCTGGGAGAGGGGGGGGATTTATGGACAAGAAGCTTTTTCTTGCGCCTTCGATGGGCTGTTGCGATCTGTTCGACTTCGCCCATCAAGTCGAGGTCATCGATGCGCGGGCTGACTTTCTGCACATAGACATCAAGGACGGTAATTACGTCAAAACCTACAGTATCGGCCCGGACTTCATGGCGAGCCTTGCCCCTCACGTATCGGCGCCGATGGATGCCCATCTCATGGTGAGGCATCCTCAGTGGATCGTCGAGGAGTGCGCTAAAGCAGGCGCAGCCTATATCACGCCGCATACCGATTGCATCGAGAGTGACGCTTTCATCACCTTCAACAAAATCATCTCGCTTGGGTGCAAGGCGGGCGTAGCTCTCAATCCTGCGGCCTCGCTCGAGGCCATCCGTCCCTATCTGCACCTGCTCTCCAAGGTCACGATCATGATCGTCGACGCAGGCTATGCGGGCCAAAGGGTTATCGAGCAGATGTACAGCAAGATCCGCACCTTGGCAAGCATGAGGCAAGATCAGGGTCTTGACTTCCTCATCGAGGCAGACGGCTCCATGAACGCAGATGTTTACCGCCCGCTCTACGAGGCGGGTGCAGATATCGTCGTCCTCGGATCCCCGGCCCTTTGGAGTAAGGATCCCGATATAGAGAAGGCGTGGGGCATCATGCAATCCGAGATCGACTCAGCACTTGAAGATGCTGTCAGGCCATAGCAAGGCAAGAAGACAATAAGGAGAGGGGAAACACATGGACAACGTTAAGGGAGCAAACATCGGAGCGCGACTCGATCGCCTTCCTGATTCTGGATGGCACATCAAGATGTGGCTCGTCACCGCATTCGCCCTTCTGGTCTGCTGGTCCAATGGCATCAGCGGTGCCGTCCAGAACATCCTTCTAAACGAGATTCATTGGCTTGAGCCAGGGACGACCCTGCTCGCCATGTGGGGTACCACCTACACGATCGGCCAGCTCCTCGGCGCGCTTGTCGGCGGTCCGATCGGCGATAGGATTGGTCGTAAGAAATCCATCATTCTGTACGAATGCATCCACATCGCCGTGATGCTCGGTGCTGCGTTCTCGCCAAACGTGTACGTTCTGTACTTCTTCAGGTTCGCCCAAGGCTTCGGTCTCGGGGCCCTGTTGGTCGTCCTGTTTGCCGGCTTCACCGAGTATGTTCCCGGTCGCAATCGTGGCACTTGGTCCAGCCGTACCTCTTTTATCGGCAATTGGGCTCACCCCATCTGCAATCTCATTGCCCTCATTCTTATCGGTTCGGGCATGAGCATGAGCCTGAACTGGCGCGTCGAGTTTATGATTCCATCCGTCCTGTCCATTATCGCGACGATTATGGTGTGGAGAAAGTTTCCTGAGTCTCCGCGCTGGCTCGAGGCACAGGGTCGTGTCGACGAGGCTGATAAGATCATGACTCAGATCGAGAAAGAGATCGAGGCCTCCACAGGCAGGCCCCTTCCTCCCGTCACCGAGGCTCCCGCTGAGGTCAAGAACCTTCCGTACTCCGCCCTATTCCATGGTCAGCTCCTGCGCAGGACCATCGTCGGCTCACTGGTTCTCATAGGCATGAATACCATCCAGTACACGCTGATGACTTGGATGCCCTCCCTGCTCAACGGCCTTGGCTATGATACGTCTCAGTCTCAGTTCATGACCGTGTTCGGCCTGTTCGGTGCTCCCTTCGGCATCTTCATCGCCTCGCTCATCATGGATAAGATTCCCCGCAAGCTCATGGGAGTTTTGCTTCTCGGCGGCATGTCTGTCTTCGGTATCGTGATCGGCACGGTCACCTCGAGCGGCTTGGTTGGTATGGGTGGCCTCATCGCCTTGACCTTCCTTATGAACACTATCATCTACATGTACGTGTGCTACGCGTCTGCCGTCTACGTCCCCGAGATGTGGCCCACTTCAGCCAAACTCTCTGGCTCTGGCTTCTCCAACGCAATGGGTCGTGTGAGCAACGTCTTCTTCCCCTTCTTGGTCACCGCCCTTGCAGCTCAGAGTTCAAGCTACGTGTTCATCCTGCTGGCTGTCGTCGCCGCGATCATTGCTGCCGGCGTCTTCTTCCTCGGCATAGAGACTCGTGGCGAGTCGGTTGAGTCCATCGGCAGTATCGATTAGCCTACATCGCTTCGTCTCATGCGGCTCATGCAGAAAATGCCCTGCGAGCTGCATGGGGCGGGCATCTAAGGAGCAGTAATGAAGAACTCAAAAGCAATTCTCGTTACCCCGAAACACTTCGAAATTCAAGAGGCGTCCGTTCCTGAACCCAAGCCGAAGGAGATTCTGCTCAAAGTCGAGTACGTGGGGATGTGCGGATCCGATATCCACGGCTTCGAGTTCGGCCCCTTTATTCCGCCCAAAGATCCCAACCAGGAGATCGGCCTTGGCCACGAGGTTGCCGGCGAAGTCGCTAAGATCGGCTCCGAGGTCACTAAGTTCAAGGTCGGCGACAAGGTCCTGATAGAACCAGGCGTTCCCGACGATATCTGCGGTTATTGCCGCACCGGTCGCTACAATATCTGTCCGGGTGTCGATTTCATGGCAACCCAGCCCAATTATCGCGGCGCGCTCTGCCAGTACATGACACATCCCGAGGACTGGACCTACCATGTTCCTGAAGGCATGAGTACCATGGAAGCGGCCCTCGTCGAGCCCGCTGCAGTCGGCATGCACGCGGCGCTACTTGGCGGTGCCCAACTGGGCAGCCATATCGTGATCCTCGGTTGTGGCACCATCGGGCTGATGGTTCTCCAAGCATGCCTCTCTCTAGGCGTCACCGACATCTCCGTCGTTGACGTTATCCCCTCCAAACTTGAACTTGCTCTCAAGCTTGGCGCTAAAGAGGCCGTCAATGGCAAAGATGTCGATGCAGTCGAATACTTCCGCTCTGAGGACAAGTTCGGAGACCATGGCGTAGACCTCGTGTTTGAGTGCGGTGGTTCGGCATTTCTTGCCCAGCAGGCTGTCCAGCTCGTGGCGCGTGGTGGCAAGATCATGATGGTCGGTACGCAGAGCAAACCTGTTCCAATCGACTTTCTCAAGATCAACCGCGAAGTCACTATTCAAACCTCATTCAGGTACTGCAACAACTTCCCACAGACTATCGAGGCTATTGCTACTGGTAAGTTCAACGTTAAGGACATGGTTACGAACGTGTACAACTACAAGGATGTCCAGCAGGCGTTCACCGACGCCATCGATCCCGAGAAGAAGACCGACATGGTCAAGGGTGTCATCAAGGTTGCAGGAACCCCTGGGTACGAGGAGTAGGACACTGCGCATCGCCTACGCTCGGACGGCACCTTTTCCGAATGCTGTCATCCAAGCGTGCGGCTCATCTACTGGCGCGCATCGCCCCATCGGGCGATCGTGGGAACGCAAAGGAGAAAAAACATGCTTGCAAATATCGCTTACTGGGAGAACAAGGCTAAAGAGGGCGGTTTCGCCATTCCTCACTTCAACGTCTGGAACGCTGAGATGCTCATGGGTGTTATCGACGCTGCTGAGGAGGAAAATGCCCCTGTCATAATCTCCTTTGGCACGGGTTTTGTAGGCAACACCTCCTTCGAGGATTTCTGCTGGATGATGGTTTCCATGGCCAAGGAGGCAAAGGTCCCTGTCGTCACGCACTGGGATCACGGTCGCAGCATGGACATTATCAAGAATGCCTATACGCATGGCATGAACTCCGTCATGCGTGATGCCTCGGCCCTACCGTTTGAAGAGAACATTGCCGAGATCAAGGCTGCCGTCGACTATTTCCATCCGCTGGGAGTTCCCGTTGAGGCGGAGCTTGGACACGTGGGCAACGAGACCGTCTACGAGGAGGCTCTCGCATCGTACATCTACACCGACCCCTCGATGGCTGCAGAGTTCGTCGAGCGCACCGGTTGTGACTCGCTCGCCGTTGCCATCGGAAACGTGCACGGCTACTACTCTGCCGAGCCCAAGCTCGATTTTAACGTTATCGAGAAGTGCCGCGATGCCGTGAACGTCCCGCTTGTCCTGCACGGAGCTTCCGGTATCGGTGACGAGGATATCAAGCGCGCCATCTCGCTCGGTATTGCGAAGATCAATATTCATACCGAGCTCTGCGATGCCGCTATGGGTGCCATCAAGAAGAACACCGACGCCTCTTTCCTTGAGCTCGAGCGCGCCGTTCGCCAAGCGATCAAGGATCGTGCAAAGTACAAGATCGAGCTCTTCGGCGATGCCGATAAGGCCGATCTCAGGTAGCCGATCATGGGAGATACAGTGAACGTACCTTTGGATGTCATCTGCGTTGGTGCAGCCATTGTCGATGTGCCTTTGCAGCCGGTTAGCAAGAACATCTTCGACAGCGAGTCCTACCCGCTTGACCAGATTTCCATGACCATCGGCGGTGATGCCATCAACGAGTCCACCATCATTTCGAGACTCGGGTACAAGGTCGGCCTGATAAGCATGGTCGGCAACGATGCTGTGGGTAACTACATCGTAGAGCATTGCGAAAGAGAGGGTATCGACCATGCAGGCGTGAGGCAAAAAGACGGTGTGGACACTTCTATCAATGTTGCTTTGGTGACAGCCGACGGCGAGCGCACGTTCGTCACGAATCGCAACGGCAGCCTCTGGAAGATGACCATCGACGACGTTGACATTTCGTTGATTGGCCGCGGACGCCTGTTGTCTCTTGCAAGCTTCTTCAACAATCCGCGACTCGATAACGACGCAATGGTCAAGATCTGCAAGGCGGCCAAGGCCGCTCAGATGATTATCACCGCCGACATGATCAAACCCAGGCTGGGGGAGACATTTGATGACATTGCCGAGGCGCTCTCATATGTCGACTACTTCTTTCCCAATAACGACGAGGCTCGTATGATGACCGGAGAGCAGGATATCCCCCGTGTCGCCGACAAGATCTTGGCTTACGGCGTCAAACACGTGATCGTCAAGATCGGCAAGCAGGGCGCCTATATCAAGGGGCACGACGGGGCCGAGCTGACGGTGCCTGCGATGAAGGGCATCACTGCAATCGACACCATAGGGGCAGGAGACAACTTCGCCTCAGGGTTTATCGTGGGTCTCCTTGAAGGCAAGTCCCTCAAGGAGTGTGGAGAGTACGGCAACGTTGCCGCATCGCTTGCCATCACGAGCATTGGAGCGACAACCGGCGTGAAGAGCAGGGCCCTGTTCAATGCCCAGCTCGATAAATACCACGCACAGCATGCATGAGGATTTGCGGTTGCGTTGCATCGTGCGTCGCGATCGGTCCCATGAGATATGACAATCAGAAAGGCAGGCATCCATGAGGTACATGGAATTGGGAAGTTCTGGTATCCAGATTTCGAAGATGGGTTTGGGAACCTGGGCGATCGGCGGTGGTCCCGCTTGGAGCGGTGGTCCCGACGAGCAGATGGCAATCGACACCATCGTGTCTGCGGTCGAGGCGGGCATCAACATGATCGATACTGCACCCGGCTATAACTTCGGCAATAGCGAGCGCATCGTCGGTGAGGCACTGAAGAGAGTCGACCGTTCACAAGTGATTTTGGTCACGAAGTGCGGCGTCGTCTGGAACCGCGAGGGAACGGTCTGGAATAAGGTCGGCAACAGGCAGTTGTACAGGCTGCTCACACCCGAGTCCGTCCGCCTCGAGGTCGAGGAGTCCCTCGAGCGTCTCGGAATCGACTATATCGACCTGTATATGACGCACTGGCCCTCGGTCGAACCCTTCTACACGCCCATTTCCGAGACGGTAGCCGAGCTTGAGAGGCTCAAGGAGGAGGGGAAGATCCGTGCAATCGGAGCTGCGAATGTGAGCATCTCGCAGATCAGAGAGTATCTTGACTGCTGCGAGCTCGATCTCGTCCAAGGCAAGTACAGCGTGCTTGACCGTGCCGTCGAGGAAGAGCTCATACCGCTGTGCAGCGAACACAAGATCACCATGCAAGCTTATTCACCGCTCGAGCAGGGGCTTCTCACGGGAACCATCTCCAAGGGCTACCGTCCCGAGCCTGGCAATGCGCGCAGCAATAAGAAGTGGTGGCAGCCAGGGAACATGGAGCGTGTCATCGACATGATCGATGCTTGGAAGCCTCTCACCGAGAAGTACGAGTGCTCGATTCCGGCGCTTTGTCTCGCTTGGATTATGAATCAGGGCGATGTCGTCAACCTGCTTTCCGGTGCGACCTCGCCCAAGGAGATCGAGATGAACGCCCCTGCCGCAGACATCGTCTTGTCCGCCGAGGACAACAAGCTCATGCGTGACATGGCGGAGGCGCTCGATAACTAAGCAGGCCCGACGCTTCCCGTCGTTTACGTCAGTAGTCCATTGATCCTTTGAGAGGAGGCTGTTATGAGTGACAGCTCTGCAGAGAGCGGTGTCGAGGGTGCGAAGAGACCCCCGATCGTGAGGAGGATCTTCATCGCCGTAATCCTCGGTTTTGCGGCCGGCATTGCCTGCTTGGTGACACGTGTGCAGTTAGGCGGTAATGAGAATCCGATTTGGAGCGTTGTCAATAATTTGCTGTTCGTTGATATCACTACCGAGGAGGGCGTTTCCGGCCTTGGACTGTTCTACATCATCGGTCAGCTGTTCATGCGCGGTCTTCAGATTGCCATCGTCCCCCTTGTCCTGACGTCGCTCTCGCTTGCCCTGTGCTCGCTCGCCGATCCGAAGAAGCTGAGCCGCATCGCAATCAAGACTATCGTTTCCTTCCTGTGCTTCTACGCTGTGACGGCATTCCTTGCGGGAGCGATCGCTTACGCCGTCAAGCTCTCGGGAGGCTTCACCGTTACGCTTCCTGGTGGTGAGGCAACGGAGCTCAAGACCTTGGATGCGTACAATCCGCTTACGATAATCGTGAACATCATCCCGAGCAACATGATCGCGTCGTGGTCGACGAACAGCTCGGTTCTCTCGGTATGCTTCGTCGCCATTGTGCTTGGTATCTCCATGTCGAGGATGGGAGAGCGCGTTAAGCCTTTGAAGAGCGTTATCGAGAATGTGAACGAGATTATCAACACGTGCCTCACCTTCCTCATCAACAACTTCGCCCCAGTGGCGATCTTCTGTATGATCACGCGTGGCTTGGCAGTCTACGGTATCGAGTACATACGTCCCACTATCGTGTGGATGACAACGACGATGCTTGGTTGCATAGGCCTTCTTTTCGTGGTCTATCCGGTTGCAATCCTCGTCACCACGGGCCTGAATCCGATACCCTTCGTTAAGAAGACGGCAAAGATAGCCTTGTTCGGTGCGGCGACCCAGTCCTCTGCCGCGACACTTCCCCTCAATTTGAGAACGTGCGTGGAAGACCTCGGCTGCCCTGAGGAGATCTCGAGCTTCATCATGCCCACGGGGATGACGATTCACATGAACGGCACGACTGCGATGCAGATCATCGCCGTCACGTTCATCGCCACGGCGGCGGGTATCGACGTGACACCCGCCATGCTCGTCGCAGCGGCGCTTATCGCCATCTCGTGTGCGATGGGAACTCCGCCCATCCCCGCAGCGGGAACGACGCTAGTCTACGTGGTCATGATGGGCGTCGGCCTTGACACTCCGCTGTGCATGATCTGCTACTCACTCGTTTTAGCCATGAATTATCTGCCCGGCATGGCTGTCATGCCCATGAACGTCGTGGGCGACGCGGCGGTCAACGTCATAGTGAGCTCCAAGGAGAATGCCTTAGATAAGGAGAAATACCTGAACTAGGTTTTTCCTCAATCGCGCCTGTTTCGGCCCAGGGGACTCGTCCCGTGGGCCGACTCGTATCGCCGGCGCTAATCACTAGGAAACGCCGTATATCGTCGGCGAGCGGTCTTTTTGCCAATCTACCTTCTGCTCCTTTGCCTGAGGGGTAAAATAATCGCTGAAAATCTGTGAATTGCTCAAATAGCATCGGAATTATCTTTGATTCCAAGGGAGGTCCCCCATGCGAGGAGCAGAACGTCAAGAGGAGATGAGGCGCTACATCCACTTTGCCAACAGGGTCTCGGTCTCCGAGCTGAGCAAAAGGTGGAATATCACGGAGGAGACGGTTCGTCGCGACCTTGACAAGTTGGAGGGGCAGGGCTCCGTAACACGTGTTCATGGTGGTGCCGTTTGGAGTGGCGGCGTCGATCGTAGTGGCGTGCGCTTCTTCACAAGGCAGCTTCACAACGGTGCCGCCAAGCGTGATATCGCCATTAAAGCTTCGGATCTCATCAGGGCAAAGAAGACCGTCATTGCTGATTCGAGCACGACGGTGCTCGAGGCGCTTCGGGCTCTTGGTGACTGTCCCGACCTGACGGTCGTATCAAACGCTGTGGGCATCACGGACAGGGGAGCCGAGGTTCCCTTCCATCTGATTTCGACCGGCGGTCTGTTCAACCATGACTCGATGTCCTTCCAAGGGGAGCCTGCGATACGTACCCTTGAGCGATACCACGTCGAGCTGGCGGTGTTAAGCTGTAAGGCGCTCGACCTCGACCGTGGCGTCATGGATTCGTACGAGAGCGAAGCGGTCGTGAAGCGTGTCATGGTTCGACGGGCAGACGAGGTCGCCATCCTCGCCGATCACACCAAATTCGATCAAGTCGCATTCCTGAAGCTCATGGATCTCGAGGGCCTCTCGTACATCATTACCGACACGAAGCCCTCGGACGAGTGGGTCGATCGCTGCGAGGAACTGGCTATCGCACTCGTGTATTAGGACGATCAGACGAGGCTCTTCCACCTGCGCGCCAGCGCGAACCATGCGGCCGCCGTGGCTATGGCGAAGCACGCGATGCCGATGGTGAACATAAGGGAGAAGCCGCCCGGAAGATCGACGATGATGCCCCAGAGCACCGAGGCGAAGACGGAGACGATCGCTCCGCCCATCGAGATGCGCGCATAGATGGCGTTGTAGTCCCGCAAACCGAAGATGGCGCGCGGGAGCAACGGGTTCACCACGCTCGCATAGGCATACCCGCATCCGAAGAAGAATGCTCCGATGAAGAGCGGCGCGGGGTGACCGGCGAAGAACCACATGAGGAGCATGCCGCACGAGCCGAGGACGAAGCCGAGCCCCGTTCCCAAGCGCAGAGATCTATCGCAGACCGCGCCGAGGAGGAGCATGCCGATCGTCTGGCCGAGAAGCGCCACCGATGTCACGGCACCCGTAAGCGCTGCCACGCTCGGCGCAGTCTCGGCGAACGACTGCGTGTAGCTCGGGATGAACTGCATGATGGTGCTGCCTGCCATGATGAAGCTGTTGAAAGCGAAAAGCCCCCAGAAGGACGTGCAATGCAGCGCCTCGGAGAGCCGCGCCCCCGCATTCCCATCCGACTCGGCGCTGCCATGATCGGTGCCGAATGGCTCCGCGTTGCATGATGCGGGCGTAGGCTTCACCACGAAGAGGGAGAGCGGGACCGTTGCGAGCAGGATGGTAGCCGCAACGAGGGCATATCCTGTGCGCCATCCTTCGGCATCGGAGGAGATGATCGAGCTCAGGATGGGGGAGAAGACGAGGCCCGCCACGCCCATGAACGAGAGGGACAATCCTGTGAAGAAGGCCTTCCGCTCCCTGAACCAGGCATTGATGAGCGTAGGCACCACAAAGTAGAGATGGGGGATGGCCGATGCCCCCATGAATGCGCCGCAGATATAGAACTGCCAAAGCCTGCTCGAGAGGGACATACCGAGATATGAGGCGGCAAGCACGGCCGAGCTGAGGGCGGTCACGATGCGGATGTCGAAGCGGTTGACGATCTTGCCGATGAGGGGCAGGGCAACGAGGATCGAAAGGTTCGAGATGGAGAAATACAAGGTGAACGAGGCGGTGGGTACGCCGAGATAATCGGCGACCGGTGTGAAGAAAAGCCCCGAGCAGCCATAGAGAAGCCCGAGGGGGATGTTCGTGATGACGATGCAGCATATGACGATGAGATATGCGTAGTGCAGCCCAGGGCTCTGATCGGATCGGTCGCGCATCAAGCAAGCCTCCTCGGAGACGCGGTCCCTTTGTTAAGCTTGTGGATCTGCGGCTTCCTGCCGCTGGGCTTCAAGCATAGCTATGCTAGCACAAAACCGCAGAACTTATGGGAATGCGCTGCACTCTTGACCTGCACAGATAAACTGCTATAGTAGCTAACGTAATAAGCTTTTGATTCCCCGAGGGTTGTGGAGTGCACGTCTGGCTCCGCGCCCTTTTTGTATGGAAGGAGGGGAAGGCATGGCAGAGGATACGCTCCGCACGCGCCTTATCGAGGCGCTCGAGGAGAAAAGCGCAGATCACGGTATCGAAATCGTCGATGTCCAGATCACGGGCGCTTCCAAGCTCCCCGTCTTGGACATTCGTATCGACCATGCGGACGAGGGCCTGCCCGCGATCACGCTCGACGAGATCGCCGCTCAGAGCAGCTGGATCGGCGCATGCATCAACGAGATCGATCCGTTTCCGGGCGCGTACACCTTGGAGGTGTCATCGCCCGGCATGGCGAGGCCGCTGCGCAAGGCGCGTGACTTCGAGCGCTTTGCCGGCAGCGCCGTCGTCCTTCAGACGAGCGGGTTCTCCGGTCGCCGCAAGTACACGGGCACGCTCATGGGCATCGAGGGCACCACGGTCTCCATCGCCTGCGACGGCGCTTCGTTCACCTTCGATCTCTCCGAGATCAAGAATTGCACCATCAAGCCGGTCTACGACTTCTCCGGCACATCCGGTGCACGCGGATAGGAAAGGAAACACGAACCATGGCATCCGAAATGATTGAAGCCCTGACGCTGCTCTGCCAGGAGAAGCACATCGACGAGCTGGCCCTTCTCGACCGCCTCGAGCAGTCCCTTGCGAAGAGCTATGCAGACATCATGCACCTTGATTTTGGCGCGCGCGTGACCATCTCCCGTGAGACGGGCAAGGTCTACGTCTACAAGCTGGTGCCCAAGGAGGAATCCTTCGACGAGGAGACCGGCGAGTACACCGAGTTCGACGAGGTGGACGTCACCCCCGCCGACACCAGCCGTATCGCCGCCCAGCACGCCAAGACCGAGATCAACAATCTTGTGCGCACCGCCGCGCGCGCCCAGATCTACGAGGAGTTCTCCGATCGTCTCGGCGATATGATCACCGGCACCGTGCTCCAAGTCACGCCCGAGTTCGCCATCGTCAAGATCCGCGAGGGCGTCGAGGCCGAGCTCCCGTACTTCGATCAGCGCCGCAACGCCGAGGAGCGAAACGAGCGCCCTGCTGGCGAGCGCTATGCCCATAACCAGCGTATCAAGGCCATCATCATCGACGTCCGCGACCCCAACGGCACGTCGGCTCCCGTCCGTGGCGACCGCTCCCGCCCGCCCATCGTCATCAGCCGCACCAGCATCGAGCTTCTCGCCCGCCTCTTCGAGCAAGAGGTTCCCGAGATCTACGAGGGCAGCGTCGAGATCCACGCCATCGCCCGAGACCCCGGCGTGCGTTCCAAGGTCGCCGTCTCATCGCTCGATTCCCGTCTCGATCCCGTGGGCGCCTGCGTCGGCCCCAAGGGCAGCCGCGTGCGTGCTGTTGTTACCGAGCTCCGCGGCGAGCGCGTCGACGTCATCCTCTGGGATGAGGATCCCGGCAAGTTCGTGGCCAACGCCCTCTCGCCGGCGAAGGTCTCCCGCGTCGTAGTCGACTCCGAGACCGGCTACGCCACGGTCATCGTGCCCGACGACCAGCTCTCGCTCGCCATCGGCAAAGAGGGCCAGAACGCCCGTCTCGCCGCCCGCCTCACCGGCCTCCACATCGATATCAAGAACGAGACGCTCGCCGCCGACGTACTGCGCGATCTCCCGGTCGTCGAGCTCGAGAAGGAGGAAGAGGGCGGCCATCGCTGCGAGTATGTGGGCGAGAACGGCATGCAGTGCCGCAACATGGCACGCCCCGGCTCCAAATTCTGCGGTCTCCACGAGGCCATGGCCGAATTAGCCGAAGCCGCTGTATCCAACGACCCCGATTCCCTGATCTAGCGCGGCTAGGTTCAGTCAGACTCAGCTAGAGAAGGAGGTTTGCCCATGGCCAAGACGCGAATCAGCGAGCTTGCAAAAGAATATGGCATGACCAGCAAAGAGATGTTCGAGCATATCGTCTCGATGAAGATCCCCGCCAAATCGACCTCGTCGACCATCGAGGATGCCTATCTGCCCATCGTGCGCAAGAAGCTCGAGCCTATCCTCAAGGCGCGCGCCGCAGAGATCGAGGCGGCGCGCAAAGCCGAGGAGGAGGCCGCCGCCGAGCAGGCCCGCCTTGCCGCAGAGGCGGCCGAGAAGGAGCGTCTCGAGGCGGAAGCCCGACGCGAGGCCGAGCGCGCTGCGGAGGAGGAGCGTCGTGCGGCAGAGGAGGCCCGCCGTGCAGAGGAGGAGGCTGCCCGCAAGGAAGCGGAGCGCATCGCCGCCGAGGAGGCGGAGAAGAACCGCGTGCGCGACACCGCCCCCAAGGCGAAGACATCTTACTCCAGCCTGCTCGACCAGATCGCCCAGCAGGAGGAGATGCTCAAGCGCCAAGCTGTGGAGGTTTCCAAGGAGAAGAAGGAGGAGCCTGCGCCGCGCCCGCGCAAGGAGAAGAGCGACAGTCCCTACCGCGAGGCAAAGCGCCCCCCGCAGCAGCGCGACGCGGAGACTCAGGATGTCGCCCCGCCCTCAGACGAGGGCAGGGGTCGCGGCAAGGGCCGCAAGAAGGATCGTCGCGGCGGCGAGAGCGGCGAGGACCGTTACAGCCGCATGGCACGTGAGGCCGAAGCCTATAACCGCAGCCGCGTTCTCGACGAGGCCCGCGAGGCCATCGAGGAGGCAACGCGCGAATCCACCGGACGCCGCAAACGCCGCAAGGAGCGTCGAGTGAAGCAGGCTGCCGAGGCGGCCGAGGAGAGGCGTATCGAGGAGGCTCTGGCCAACGACCAGGACCTCTCCCAGCTCGATATCGTCCGTGTTCCCCAAGGTTCCAGCGTCAACGGCTTCGCCGAGCTTCTCGGTGTTCCTGCGAACGACATCATCAAGCGCCTGTTCCTGCTCGGCACGCCGCTCACCCTCACCGAGTCCATGTCGGATGATCTCATTGAGCTCGTTGCCGACGACCTCGGTCGCAATGTCAAAGTCATGACCAAAGAGGAGGAGAACTCCTTCACCTTCTACGATGACCCTGCAACCCTCAAGGGCCGCTCGCCGGTCGTCACCGTCATGGGCCACGTCGACCACGGCAAGACATCGCTTCTGGACGCGATCCGCCACACGGGCGTGGCGGCGGGCGAGGCCGGCGGCATCACGCAGGCGATCGGCGCATCCCAAGTCAAGATCAACGGCCGCACCATCACCTTCGTCGACACGCCCGGCCATGAGACCTTCACGGCGATGCGCGCCCGCGGCGCCAGGGTGACCGATATCGTCATCCTGGTCGTTGCCGCCGACGATGGCGTCATGCCCCAGACCATCGAGTCCATCAACCACGCGAAGGCGGCGGGCGTCCCTATCGTCGTTGCGGTCAACAAGATCGATAAGGACGGCGCCAATCCGGAGCGCGTCCGCCAGGAACTCACCGAATACGGTGTCATTCCCGAGGAGTGGGGCGGGCAGAACATGTTCTGCAACATCTCCGCCAAGAAGGGGACCGGCATCGACGAGCTGCTCGAGACGGTCCTGCTCCAAGCAGACGTCCTCGAGCTCAAGGCCAATCCCGACACCTTCGCCTCGGGCTATGTTCTCGAGGCCAAGCTCGACCGCGGCCGCGGCTCGGTTGCCACGGTGCTGGTCAATCGCGGTACCCTGCACGTGGGTGACGCCCTCGTGGCGGGCATGTCGTTCGGCCGTGTGCGCGCCATGCTCGACTGGAGGGGCAGCACGATCACCGAGGCGGGCCCGTCCGATGCCGCCGAGATCCTGGGCCTCCAAAGCGTACCCATGGCCGGCGATGAGTTCCGCGTGTTCCAAGACGAGCGCGATGCCCGCAGCTTGGCAGACGAGCGCGCCCTCAAGGCCCGTATCGAAGAGCAGAACCGCATGAAGCACGTCACCCTCGAGAACCTCTTCTCCACCATGGAGGACGCCGAGGTCAAGGAATTCAACCTCATCATCAAGGCCGATGTCCAGGGTTCCATCGAGGCCCTGCGCGACTCGCTCGGGAAGATGGACCAGTCCGAGGTGCGCATCAACGTCATCCACTCCGCCGTCGGTGCGATCTCCGAGACCGACGTCATCCTCGCCGATGCATCCAACGCCATCATCATCGGCTTCGGCGTG
>JAKPQM010000013.1 GCA_029546925.1 Actinomycetes bacterium | reverse complement strand
ATGATGGCGGTGCCGGTGGGATAGTGGCGCGAGACGCACACGTTCTCGCAGGAGACGCCGTGGCGGACGAGCGATGAGATGAGGTCGCGGCCGAAGGAATCGGGGCCGACGCAGCCCAGCATGACGGTGGGGGCGCCCATGCGCGCGGCGGCGACGGCCTGGTTGCCGCCCTTGCCGCCCGAATTGATGAAGAACTCGCGGCCGTGGATCGTCTCGCTCGAGCGGGGCATGCGGTCGCATTCGATGGAGAGATCTGCATTGAGCGAACCGAACACGATGACCTTGGACATTACTCGTCTCCCTCCTGGGCCGTTTCCTTCTGCTTCTCATCCGCACTGCGGCGCCCGCGGGCTTCGGCTTCGCGGCGGGCCCGATAGCGCTCGTATTCCTCGGCTGTGAGCACATCCTCGATGCGCAGGTTGACGCCCGCGACCTCGAGGCCGGTCATCGAGAGGACGCTCTCGACGACGGCGCGCTTGGTGTCCTCGAAGACCTGCGGGGCATAGGCGCCGTACTCGATGAGGATGGAGATGTCGACCCTGACGGCATTCTCGGGAGTGACCTCGACCGTGACGCCCTTCGTGGTGTCATCCATGCCGAACGCGCCTTGGAAGCGGTTGAACCAGCTGCCCTTCGTGCAGAGCACGCCGGGAACGTCGCGCATGGCGATGGCGACGATCTTCTCGATGACGCCGTTGGAGAAGGTGAGCGAATCATCGCTCGCAAGCTCTTCGGCCTTCTCGATCTCTTCTGCGGCGAAGGTGCCGTGATCGGAACCGTCCATCAGGACGTCCTCAGGGCCCGCCTCGGCCGCCGTGGGAGCCTGCACGGCCCCTTCCGTCTCGGCGGCGGCCTCGATCAGCTGGGATTCGTTGGTATCTGCCATGGTATGCTCCTTACCGCATCGAGATGATGCGTGTCAGTGGCGCCGGTCGGAGAGGAAGCGCCGGATGGCGCGCAGGATCTTGGGATCGCCGTCTGCAACCTGGCCGATCGCCACGCCCGCCGTCACGAAGAGGGCGATGACGAGGGTGCGCCAGATGCCCAGCACGAAGATGAGGATGGCCGCGACAAGGCCGGCGGCACCGAAGATGACGGCATTCTCGTGCCCGGGGAAGGTGCGCTTGAACCACGCGCTCAGCTTGCTCACCGATCTCGCAAGTGAGAATGGCTCGGATGCAGCAGGCGCGGGATCGGGCTTGGACGTGGGATCGGGATTGGATGCGGCATCGGTGTCGGTGGAAGGATCCTGCTCGACCGTGGTTTTGGGTGCCTTGTGCTCATCAGCCATAGCTTACTCCTCCTGCTCGGCTTCGGCTTCGGTTGGGGTCTCGGGAGCGTGGAAGGTCGCCATATCGAGCCTGATCTCGCTCGCGGGCTCGGGCTCGGACGGCAACGCCTGCGGAAGCGCAGCTTGGGCGGTCTCGTAGGCCGGATCGTAGGCGGCGGGTGCGTAGGATACGGTGGAGGTGACCTCCTCGGGCTCCTCGAAATCGAGGCTGATCGAGGAGACGTTGTTGCCGCAGACGGCGGCGAGGCCGGTCGCGAGGCGGTTGTGGAGCTCGTTTCCCCTGGCCGTGACATCGACCGAGGTGCTCGGCAGCACGCGGGCATGGACCTTGATCTTGGAGCGCTTGCGGGTATCGACGTCCACGCGCACGGCCGTGAACATGCCGTCTTCCTCGATGATATGGGCGGCTTGGCTGGCGATGGCATCGCGCGAAACGGTGATCTGGCCGCCGTCGACCGAGGTCACGATGATGCTCTTCTTGTTGGAGCGCGTGAAGAGGGCGCGGAAGAAGAGGATGAGCAGGCCGAGGGCGGTGATGCAGAACACCACCTCAACGATGGAGAAATAGACGGTGAGGCCCATGAGGCTCGCAGCCTCGCGCTGCCACGGACCGATCCAAGGAAGGGCGAGCGCCGCGAGGCAGAGCATGCCCGCAAGAGAGAAGACGATGATGCAGAAGCGTTTGAACCCGTTCATAGGGCACTCCTTCGACAAGGCGATACCGCAAGCGCGATGCAGCTTGCTACAAGGATACCCCAAGAGGCAGCATCTATTCCCCCAGCGCTTGCGCCAATCCGCATCCGGAATCGCTTCTCGGAAAACCGCAGGACCCGCTTTGCAGGCGCCTCGCTGCGCCGCCTAGGGGCGCGGCGCGGACCGAACCATCTGAATATGCGAATCGAGACAGAATCCGCTCCGAAAATGTCTTGAACCGCATACCCAGTCGTGATCATGGCCCCGCTGCGCGCCTGCTATTCGAAAAAAGCGGCGACCCGAAGGCCGCCGCAGGGTCACGCGATGGACGGAGGGCCTAATCCTCCTCGAGGGCGGCCGCGATCTCGTCGGTGACGTCCATGGTGTTGTAGACGTTCTGGACATCCTCGAGATCGTCGAGCTTATCGGCGAGACGCTGGATCTTCTTGGCATCGGACACGGAGACCGAGGTGGGGGTGATGGGGACACGGGTCAGCTCGGAGCCTTTGACCTCGATGCCCGCATCCTCGAGCGCCTTCTGGACTTCCTGCATGTTATCGTAGGCGGTCCAGACGATCCACTCGTCGCCCGCATCCTCGTAATCATCGCCGCCGGCCTCGGCGACGGCCATCATGAACTCGTCCTCGTCGACGGCATTGGGGCGATCGGGGACCTTCTTGTCATCGCTCTTGATAACCTTGTCGACGGCGATGGTGCCCTTGCGCTCGAACTGGAACGCAACGGATCCGGAGGTGCCGAGGTTCCCGCCGGAGTGGGTGAAGGCGGAGCGCACGTCGGCGGCGGTGCGGTTCTTGTTGTCGGTCAGGCACTCGACATAGAAGGCGACGCCTGCGGGACCATAGCCCTCATAGGCGATCTCCTCGTAGCTGACGACCTCGCCACCGGCACCGAAGGCCTTGTCGATGGCGGCCTTGATCTTGGCATTGGGCATCGAGACCATGCGGGCGCGGGCGACGGCGGACGCGAGCGAGGCGTTGTTGTCGGGGTTGGGGTCGCCGCCGGTTTTGGCGGCAACGGTGATGTTGCGGGAAAGCTTGGAGAACAGCGAGGAACGCTTGGCGTCGATAGCCGCCTTCTTGTGCTTCGTGGTCGCCCACTTCGAGTGTCCGGACATGCGCATCTCCTCAAATCGTGTGTGTAAAACATACCTATGATACTAGAAAACCGCCGGGCGAGGCATAAAAACAGGCAAGCCCGCACAATACGGCATCCTGCCGCCCGGGCTATCCGAGCGCGTATTTGGCGAGGATGCGCTTGAGCTGGCGACGCCACGGATCCCAGATCAGGGCGAGAAACGCGATGGTCGCCGCACCGTGGAGCGCATCGAAGGGAAGGCTCGCGAGCAGGGCGGCCGCGCTTGCCTGCCACGTGAAGGGACGCACGTAGCCCACGATATGCATCCCATCCATGATGAGCCCGAACAGGATCGCCGCCGCAAAGCCCCAGGCGAGGACGCGGGCCTTGGATTCGAGCAGGCCCCGCTCGGCGAGAAGGGCCGAGAGATAGCCGATAAGCCCCCACGCATACATCTGCCACGGCGTCCATGCACCTTGGCCGAAGAAGAAGTTCGAGCTGAGCGCCGCAAGCGCACCCACAGCGAAACCGCTCTGGCGCCCGAGCACGGCCCCCGCGATGATGCAGATCGCCGTCACGGGCTTGACGTCGGGAAACGCCGCGAAGAGCACCCGCCCCGCAGCGGCGACGGCAGCGCAGACCACGACGGGCAGGATCTGGCGGAGCGCCGGACGCGAAAGCTCGAGCGATCCGAGCATGAGGACGAGGACGAGCATGACGCAGGCGAGGGTCAGGGCAGCCGTTGCGCTGACGTCGCTCGCAAGGAAGGCGACGAGTACGGCGGGCACGGCGCAGAGGGCGGGCAGCTCGAGAGCCCGCAGAAAACGGGAGAGCCTCTGCAGGCTCTCCCGTGGTGCTCCGCCAAACTGCCCCTCCATGCGATTCTAGACCGCCCTGATCTGGAAGGTGACGGCACTCGAGGAGCTGCCCAGCTGCACGTTCGATCCCGCTTTGGGGGTGCCGCTATCGAGGCACAGGTAGAACGTGGGATCGACTGCCGAGGCGATGAGGTAGCCGCTGGAGGTCTTCGTGACGATCCAGCGCTGGTCCAGCCAACCGACCGCATGGTACTGCTGCACGTTGGCGCCCACCCTCGCGACCGATCCCGCCAGATCGAGGACGCAACCCGACTTGACGTTGGTGATGATGTATGCTTGGGAATCGGCATCCCAGGTGAACCTGAAACGCTGGTTCGAGCCGTTATGGTCGGTCCAGATGCCGATGTTGGCGCGATCCGCCATCGACTCGCCCGCCACATCGAGGATGAGGTTGGGGTTCGAGGTCAGAGCGATCTCGTAGGTGCCGTCGGAAACCACCCTGCCCGTGACCGACGCGCTGCCCGAGGAAAGGAAGTTGAAGCGCTGGTTGGCCCCGCCGTTCGCCGTCCATAGGCAGACGTTCGTGCCGGGAGCCTTGGACTGGCCGGAGATATCGACCACGATATTCGGGTCCATGGCCGAGCGGATCTGGTAGCCGGTGCCGTTGGCCACGATATCCCAGCGTTGGTTGAGGCCGCCATTCGAGGCGTACTGGATGACGTTGGTGCCCGCCGTGGCGCGCGCGCCGGAAGCATCGAGGAGCTTTCCGGAGGACACGCATTTGATGATGTAGTGCTTGGTGGCACTATCCCAGGTCACCGTCCACTGCTGGTTCCTGCCGCCGTTCGATTGCCAAGTCTGTACATTGGCGCCGTTCGCGCTCGAGTATCCATCGACATCGAGGACGAGTCCCGATGCCAAGGCGGATTCGATGACGTAGGTGCCGTCGGCGACGGGCCTGCTCGGATCGGGTTGGGCGCTCGGGGAGGTGCCGACCTCCATGAGGCTGAAGCGCTGGTTGGCGGCATAGTCCATGGGGCCCGTCTCCGCATTGGATCCCTTGGCAACGCCGCCGGCCGCCGTGAGCAGCAGGCCGGAGAGCTTGCTCACGAACGAGTAGCTGCCGTCGCTGTTCCTCACGATAGCCCAGAGCTGGTTATCCTTGTTGTTTCCCAACGTCCACTGGATGAGGTTGGCGCCCGTCCTGCTGCTGTAGCCGGACACATCGACGGCAAGCCCGGATCCCATGCCGACGATCGTGTAGTAGCCGTTTCCGTTGTAGGTGATCTTGAACTGCTGGTTGGTTCCCCTGTTGCTGGTCCAGAAGCCCACGTTGGCGCCGGTCGACGTGGACTGTCCCGCTATGTCGAGCACGATGCCCGTATCGGATGAGCCGGCGATGTAGTAGGTCCCGTTCTCCACGGTCCTGCTCGCGGAATAGGCGAGCGGGCGGAAGGTCCAGCGCTGGTTGGCGCCGCCGTTGGCGGTCCAGATGCCTATATTGGTGCCGTTCGCGGTGGACTGCCCGGACACATCGAGCACGTAATCGATGTTGTAGGCGGAGCGGATGATGTAGCCGCTGCCGCTCCTCTCGATAATCCATTTCTGGGCGAGCGTGGAGGAGGCATCGGCTTGGATCACGTTTTGGCCGAACAGGTCTGCGCGCGCATACAGCGAGAGGTACTTGCCCGAGTTGACATTCTGGATGGTGTAGAGGCCCCGGCTATCGACGCTGAGCTTGAAGCGGTCGCCGCCGCCGTTCGTGAAGTCCCAGAGCTGGATGTTGGCCCCGGCTGCGGTGCTGTTGTTGTAGGTGTCGACCACCTTCGAGGAGGACAGGCCGGAGATGATGTTGTACTCCCCCACCGCGATGGGATGCGCATAGCTGCCCGAGGCGTTGTTGGGCGGAAGGCCGACGGACGGCGTCGAGCCGAACTCGAAGTTGATGTCGACGTAGCCGCTGATGCCCGCAACCGAACCCGTGCCGCTGCACTGCCAGATGCGGTAGTCGCCCTCGTACTCGCAGACGCTGTAGTATTGGGCGATCCACTTGGACCAGTTGTCGAAGACGCTCGAGGTGAAGTATCTCTCCCACCAGCTGAGCATGGAGTAGACGCCGGGGGTGTAGCCCGCCTGCTCGATGCGGTTGCAGAAGGCGGACGCCAGGCTTGCGAACTGGCTGGATGTGAGATTGCCCTGGCTGTTGAGATCCTCGATATCGATATAGACCGGATAGGTGGGGTTGAAGCCCCTGAGGTACCTGATAACCGCCTCGGCCTCCTGGGCCGCCTCGGTGGCGTTGCGCGCATAGGAGTAGACGTAGACGCCGTAGGGCATGCCGACGCGCTCGCATTCGCGGGCATTGCGCTCGAAGGTCGCGTCCTTATAGGTGCTGTAGCCGATGCGCAGGATGGCGAAGGTGATGCCGTCGGCCTTGACCTGCTCCCAGTCGATATCGTCCTGCCATTCGCTCACATCGATGCCCTTGGCGATGGCTCCTTCGATGATCTCGCCCCGGTTGTTGACCCAGCCGTTCGAGGTGTACGACCAAGCGGGAGCCGTAGCCCGCGTCCTGGAGCGCAGACCCCCCGGCTCGACCTCGTCGTAGGAGGCGATGGGCTGGCCATCCTGGAAACGGAAGCTGTTCGCGAGGTCGTGCTCGGCACGATAGGCCCAGAGCTCGTCCTCGGTCATCTGGGAGGTATCGACCCCGTCGGAGGCCTCCTCGCCGATGCCGCCGTCCTCGGGAAGGGCCTCGTCCTGGGGGGCGTCCTCTGCGGGAAGCCCCTCCCCATCCGAAGGCTCGTCCTCGGCGGGAAGGCCGTCTTCTGCCACAGGCTCGGGCAGGCCGGCGCCTTCAGCCTCGGGCTCTTCGACGACGACGGGAGAACCTACGGTCGCAGGCTCCTCATCGGCGCGGACCATGCCCAAGGGAAAGGCGAGCGTCGCTGCGGCAAGCAGCAGGGTGGCGATGATGGGTGGGATCCGTTTACTCATAGCAGGTCTCCAGGAAAGCATGTTCACTCGAGTAATGGCTCGAAGATAAATTGTATAGTACCGACTGCAGGTATGCACGCGTATCCATACGATGGACATGCGCCCCTACGACCGCTTCCTCTTCGCGCTCTCCTTGGTGAGCCACGCCATCTGCGCGAGAAGGTTCTTGCGCGAGTAGGCGAGGTCGGCGTAGCGCTTCTCGAGGCCGGCGATCTTCTCCCAGAGCTCGCCCTTCTCCTTCCAGAGCGCGTCGACTTGGCGGAGCAGGTCGGCCTGCCCCAGGCGCAGGTTGGAGCTGTAGGTCTTATAGCTCGCAATGGTGGCGCGGTCGAGCGCGAGCAGGTAGAAGACGCACTCGTCGAACCCATGCTCGACGAAGTAGCGGCACAGGTCGTACTCGTCGGTATCGTAGGCATCCGCGCGCTTGGCCGTATCGATCTCCAAGCGCGAGAAGCCCTCCTCCTTGAGCAGGGAGAGGATGGTCCGGAATGCCTGGGGGCTCTTCACCACGATGCAGTTCGCATAGACCTCGTGCATGGCGCGGGTGATGAACGAGGAGCGGAAGGTCTCGTAGAGGCCTTCTTTCCTCAGGTAGTCCTGCCATGCGCGAAGCGCGGAGTAGAAGTCGAGCGGAGCCGTGTCCATGGTATTGAAGGCGCTGGTGGGAAGGCCTATCCGGTAGCGGTAGAGCTGTTCGGGGACGAAGGCGATGCGCCCGGCCGAGGCCATCGCGCTGTAAACGAAGAAAAGATCGGCGATGCGCTTCTGGCTCTGGAAGACAAGGCCGCGCTCGTGAAGGAACGCGACATTGATGAGCTTGTTCCATGCCCAGCACTCGAAATCGTCGAAGAGCGTGGCGGCGAGCTCCTGCGGGGTGTGCGAGAGGCCGATCTTGCCGCTCGGGTTGAAGGCGCGCTCGCAGGAAACCACCTCTCCGGTCGTATGGTCCTGCATGCCGGCCGCGCAGATCGCCATGTCGGCGTGCTCGCTCTCGGCCGCCATGAGACAGCGCTCGATCAGGGCGGGAAGGGCATAATCATCGGCATCGATGGAGTAGAGCCATTCCCCCCGCACGGCCTTGAAGCCGGCGATGCGGGCAGCGCCCTCGCCCTGGTTCTCCTGGGTGATGATGCGCACGCGCGGATCCTGCGCGGCGAGGCGCTCGAGGATGGCCGGCGAGGCGTCGGTCGAACCGTCGTCCACGCAGATGAGCTCGAGATCCGGGAAGGTCTGGTCGAGGATGCTGCGCGCTGCCCGCTCGAGGAAGGCCTCGGCGTTGTAGACGGGCATGATGACGCTGACTTTGGGCATGGCAACCCCCTGCTTAGAGCCTGAGCGTGCTTTTGGCTTTGCGGATGACGCGCGTGGCGAGCTCCTGGGCGAGCACACGTGGATCGGAATGGGCCTTGCGGATGCTCGACGAGTAGGTCATGAGCTCGTTATTCTCGGTTTTGACGCGCGAGAGCACGAAGTAGAGGTCCTCCTCCAGATCGTGCTCGATCATGTAGCGGCAGAACTCGTAATGGTCCTTCTCGAACCACTCGCCCTCCTTGACCTGGTCGATCTCGAGGCGTGCGAAGCCCTCCTCCTTGAACTTGGTGAGGACCGTGGTGAAGCCGTCGAGCGAGCGCATGACCATGAGGTTGGCGCGGAAGCCGTCGGAGGCCCAGTTGCGGAACGTGCGCTTATAGGTCTCGTAGAGGCCGCGCTCCTCGAGGAAGTCCTTGAGCGCGCAGAAGGCGTGGTAGAAGTCGAGCGGAGCCGAGTCGGAGGTCGCGAAGGCGCTCGTGGGATTGTTGATGCGGTAGCGGTAGAGCACCTCGTCGAGCAGGGCGATGCGCCGGGCGCAGGCAAGCGCAGAGCAGGTGAAGAGGAGGTCGGCGGTGCGGCGCACGCCCGGGAAGCGGATGCCCTTCTCGCGCAGAAAGCTCATGCGGAACATCTTGTTCCAGACCCAGTTCTGGAAGGAATTGAAGAGCACGGGCGCCATATCCTCGGGCGCGAACACGTCGCCCAAGGCGGGATCGACCCTGAAAGCCCAGTCGCAGGGGAGCCTCTCGCCCGTCTGGTCGTCGAGCGTCTCGACGCGGAAGATCACGATATCGGCATCGGTCTCGTAACCCCTCTTCACGAGGTGGTCGAGCAGCAGGGGTTCTACGAGGTCGTCGGCGTCCACGCTCACGAGCCAATCGCCGCGGCAGGCGCGGAAGCCGGCGATACGGGCAGGGCCCTCGCCTTGGTTCTCCTGGTGGATGACGCGCACGCGCTTGTCCTGCGCGGCGAAGCGCTCGAGGATCTCGGGCGTGCGGTCGGTGGAGCCGTCATCGACGATGATGAGCTCGAAGAGGCGGAAGCGCTGGTCGAGGATGCGCTGCACGGTCTCTTCGATGTAGCGCTCGGCATTGTAGGCCGGCATGACGATGGAGACGAGGCAGTTGTTGCAGAGCGGCAGCGTCACCGGGGGCCTGTCCTCCCACTCCACGCCCTCGTCGGGACGCGGCGCGGGCTTGGAATCGCCGAGGCGATCGAACACGAACTTCTTCAGGACGCGGCCCACGTAGCTCGCAGGGCCTTCCTTCTGGACGATCGTCGCCGCGTTGAAGAGCTTCTGCTGGATGCGCTCCTGCCCGGTCTTATCGCCCGTATCCCACTCGCGGACGAAGCGCTCGGGGTCGTTGGCGATGATGTTCAAGGCGTACCACTTGCCCGACTCGAAGCGCCTGATATCCAGGGCGCCGCGCGCGAACTCGGCCTTGAACTCGGCACTCATGCGCTGCGCGAGCTCGGCATGGTATGTGCGGTGGACGCGGTTGTAATTCCACATGTAGGCGTCGAATTTCATCAGCGCGGCGACCTTGCGGAGCTCCTCGGGATTCTCCACGCCGTCCTCGTCGATGATGCGCTCGATCTCCTCGTACTCGCCGAAGAGCACGAAGGCCTTGTCCTTGGAGTTGACCGAGCTGTTGGAGTTGTCCTGGCGGTAGTTGATCACCGCGTCGCGCATGAGGTAGAGGCGCTGGGCCTTGGAGAGCACGTTGAAGGTGAACGACGCATCCTGGTAGGAGGCGCCCGGGGTCTCGCGGCAGGTGATGCCGTTGGCGCGGATGAAGTCCGTGCGGTAGATGGCCGACCAGATGGAGGCCTTCACATAGAAGATGTGCTCGTAGTCGAGCGGCTTGATGACGCGGTTGGCGCAGCTGTAGTCGAAGCGCCCGGGCTCATCCTCGGGGATGTCGGTGTTCTCGAAGATATCGAAGTACTTGAAGCGCTCGGGATCGGTCCAGTAGAGGTTGAAGCACGCCTTGACCATGTCGGCATCGTTGGCGACGGCGGCACGGTAGAGCTTCTCGAAGGCATCGGGCTCGGCGAAGTCATCCGACTCGAGGATGCCCAGGTACTCGCCCGTCGCAGCGGCAAAGCCGGTGTTGATGGAGACGCCGTAACCGGAATTGGCGTTGTCGATGATGCGGACGCGCGGATCCTTCTCGGCAAGCGCGCCCACGATGGCGCGCGAGCCATCCGTGGAGCCATCGTTCACGACGATGATCTCGATATCCTCGAGGGTCTGCTCCATCAGGCTGCGCACGCACTGCTCGACATAGCGCTCCACGTTGTAGACGGGCACGACGACCGAAACCTTGACACCCATGCTGGACTCCCCTTCGCGTACGCGGCATTTCCACTAGGGTATCACGGGTTCCGGGTCTCACGCCCCGAGAAGCCGGCTGCGCGAGAAGAACGCATCGCGCGGGAGCGTGGCGGCCGCATGCAGGATGGGAATGGGCGTTGACCGACTGCGTTCTCCAGTGTCGCCAGCTCATCTCGATACGGGAGATACCTGCTCATCCCTGCGGATACCGGCGAATACCTCAGCCGCCGGCCTCGTACGCCCCGACTGGATATCGGCATAGCCTTTCTCAAGCTCACGATCCAAATCCTGTTCGGACATCGCGCGCACATCAAGCGGATGCGAGGCCGGGATCGTAACAGGGAATGGAAGACCCCTGTGCAGGATGATCTGCTTGTAGAACATGTTGATTGCGTTGGACGCCGGGATTCCGAGCGTCCGCAGGATCTCCTCCGCCTCTTCCTTCACCGCAGGTTCGATACGGGCATAGAGGTTCGACGTTTTCGTTGCCATCGTGAGCACCCCCCTTTTTATGTATTCTATGATATTGTCCGTACAAACGCAATGCTTTTAGTATCAAAAGCCGTTTCTACACGTATCTCGAGCCGATAGCATCGAAAGAAGAGGCAGCCGAGAACATACGGCTACCCGCCCGCCCCGAGAAGCCAGCTGCGCGAGAAGAACGCATCGCGCGGGAGCGTTGCAGCGGCCTGTCCGTCGAAGAGCAGCGTCACCTTCGTCGCCCTGCGGCGCACGAAAGCGAAATCATGCGTGGCGAGCAGGATGGTGGCCCCCGAGGCCTGCGCGGCTTCGAGACGCTGCGCGACGGCATCGGACGATGCGGCGTCCAAGCCCTTGGTCGGCTCGTCCAGAAGCAGGAGCCGGGGTCGTGTGAGCAGCAGCTTCTCCAAGGCGAGCAGCTGCTGCTGGCCGCCGGAAAGGTCGTAGGGGTGGCTCTCCCGCTTGCTGGAAAGGCCGGTGCGCTCGAGCGCTGCGGCGATCTCGCCCTCCCCGTAGCCGCAGGAAGGGGCCCACTCGGCAAGCTCCCCCTCAACCGTCTCGCGCGCGAGCAGGGCCTTGGGGTTTTGGGGCAGGTAGGCCTGCGAGGAGGCGAGGCCGTTCTCGCACCTGCCCCGCTGCGGCGCATGCATCCCGGAGATGAGCGCGAGCACGGTGGACTTGCCGCTGGCATTGCCGCCCACGAGGGCGCGCATCTCTCCCTGACCGAGCGCGAGATCGAAGCCGCGCAGCACCCAGGCGCTGTCACGGCGGTAGCGGAACCACAGGTCGGAAAGGCGCACGACGCAATCCCCGGCTACCGGGGCGGGATCTCCGGGCCCACGTCGCGCGGACACGAGGCTCGCGAGCGGGACCTTCTGGATCTGCCCGCCCTCCAGCATGAACGCCTCCGTCGCGTAGGGGCGGTACGCCTCGGCGCGGTGCGTCGCCACGATGACCGTCGTCCCCAGCTCCCGGTTGGCGCGGAAGAGCAGCGCCAGGAACTCCTTCTCCGCCACCGGGTCGAGCATGGAGGTGGGTTCGTCGAGCAGTATGAGGCGCGGGCGCATCGTGAGCGCGGCCGCCAGGGCGAGCACCTGCTGCTGGCCGCCCGACAGCTCCGTGCAGCGCATCCTGAACCACGGGCCGATGCCGAGGTAGGTGCAGGTCTCGGCCACGCGCAGGCGCATCTCGTCGGCGGGCACGCCGAGGTTCTCGAGACCGAAGGCGAGCTCGTGCCACACGGTATCGCAGACGATCTGGTTCTCGGGATCTTGGAAGACGAAGGCGATGTTCTCGGCAGATGCGCGCAAGCCGAGCCCCTCGACGGCGCTCCCGAAGACGCGGCGCTCCCCCGACAGCTCGCCTGCAGGGGCGATCTCGGGCTTGAGCAGGCGCAGCAACGTGGTCTTGCCCGACCCCGTGGGGCCGGAGAGCACCGCGAAGGAGCCCGCATCTACGGTCAGCGCCGCATGCTCGAACACCGCGTCGGGACACCCCGGATAGCGGAACGAGAGGTCGCGTATCTCGACAGCGGCGCTCATGGCTGCCGCGCCCACCGGAGCCGTTCGAGGCAGACGTAGGCCACGGGCGTCGCGAACAGGATCCCGACCGGCAAGAACGACCCTGCGCGCACGGCGCCCGCCATCTGCGGATAGAACTGCCAGCCGGAAACGATATCGCACGCGCCGAACGCCGCGAGCGTGATGAGGCCCGACACGAGCGCAAGGGCGATAAGGTCGCGCGCGCGGAACGGATGGGCATCGTAGCTGCTCCGACGCGGCGAGGCTCCCCACCCCCGGGCGCGCATGGCGTCGCTGCGCTCGAGCGAGTCCTCGAGCGCCCAGGACATGAGCGCATCCATCACGCGGACGCGCGAGGCCTTCTCGCTGCGCGGGTCCCGCGCGGAGGTGGTCGCCAGAAGCGCCGTCCTGACCGTGGAGGCGCGGGCGATGAGCTGCGGCACGAGGCGCATGGTCATCGAGGCTGCAAGCGAGAGGGTCGGGAGCGCGCCCCCGCCCAAGGCGAGCAGCTCGTCATGTCCGATGATGAGGCCCGCACCTTCGATCCATGTGAGCACCGAGATCAGGAGCGCCCCCATCACAAGACCGTAGGCCACGCTCTCCCCGTACACGAGGAAGGGGCCGAGCCTGAAGAGCAGGCTCGACCCCCGTGCCGAGAAGAGCGGGTTGATGATGCAGATGAGGACGAGCAGCGGCAGCTGCCAGCGCAGCTTGCCGAGAACCGCGGCACCCCCCTGCAGGGCGAGCGAGAAGAGCAGCGCGCACGCGAGGGAGGATGCCACCAGATGCGGTTCGAGGCAGAACATCGCAAGCGCGATCAGCCCCGCGAACAGCACCGTGGGCACCACGGGATGGAAGGTCTGGAACGCCGCCCGGTCCATGGAAGGCTAGGCGGCCTTGCGCGAGCGCATCACGAAGATGCCGCCTGCGACCACGGCGACCACCACGACGGCAGCGACGGCGGCCCCGGCAGAGCCGAAGCTCGAGCCGGACGCAGGTGCGACCGTGCCCGAAAGCTCGCCCACGCTGGCGGGAAGCTCGTCGCCGAAGGCGGAGTAGCACCAGACGATCTGCATGCCGTCGGCAGGCTCGACCTCGGAGATGCCGACCTCGCTGGCAACGCCATCGACGTAGAGCTGCCAGTACCGCCCGGTAGCCTCATCGAAGGCGAGAGCGCTGCCATCGACCGGGCTCGTGATGGAGTTCAGGAACACGCCGTAGGCGGAGTTCTCCGCGTCGTGGGCAAGACCCGCGCCGTCGAGCACGGCTGCGGTCGCAGTCCATGCGTCATCGCCCTCCGCGAGCTCGACCTCGGTGGCAGGCGCGTAGTAGACCGGTGCATCGGAGCCATCGGGGCCGATGACCGAGATCGTGACCTTCTCGCCCGCCGCGAGGGCAAGTCCCGGCAGCATGAGCAGCGCGCAGGCCAGCGTGATCAAAAACGTGCGTATAGCCGTAGATGTGGGGGTCCTCATAGCCCGCCTCCTCTCCCGCAGTCATGCGGGTCTTAAGAGGGCAGGTTGAGCATAGCTGGCTGTGCTGGCCCGGAGTAGAACCGGGATCCCATGATCGGCATAACAGACGCTCGGCCATGCCCTCGGATATGGTTGCTTGAAGTCTAGCAAATGTCGCAGCTGCGCGGGGCGGGACGCGCAAAAGATACGGGGCGCCCCTACCCCAGATGGCCGATCTGCGCGCGCTGGGCCCGCACCGACCAGATGAGCACGGCGATGCCCGCCGCGATGAGCGGGAGCGACAGCACTTGGCCCATGGTGATGGGACCGAGGAGGTAGCCGAGCTGGGCATCGGGCACGCGGACGAACTCGACGAGGAAGCGGAAGACGCCGTAGAGCACGAGGAACGTGCCCAGGAAGCTGCCCTGCGGGCGGGCGGGGAGCTTGCGCGAGAGCGCGAAGAGCACGAGGAATATGACCAGTCCCTCGAGAAGGGCCTCGTAGAGTTGGGAGGGATGGCGGTAGACGGCACCGCCCGCCTCGAACATGACACCCCAGGGAAGCTCGGTCTCCTTGCCCCAGAGCTCGCCGTTGATGAAGTTGGCGCAGCGCCCGAAGAAGAGCCCGAGCGGCGCCCCGCACACGATGAGGTCGGCCAGCGTGGAGAAGCTGAGCTTCTGGGAACGCGCAACTACCGCGCAGCCGGCGACCGCCCCCACAAGACCGCCGTGGAAGCTCATGCCGCCCTGGTTGAGCATGAGGATCTCCAGCGGATGCGCGAGGTAGTAGCCCGCACCGTAGAAGATCACGTAGCCGAGGCGCCCCCCCACGATGACGCCGAAGGCGATGCCGAGGATGACCGAATAGACGTCGTCGAGCGTGAGGTCGAGCTTCCAGCGCTTGGCATAGATGCTCATCACCACGCCGGCGCAGATGAAGCCCGCCAGATAGGCGAGCCCGTACCAGCGCACCTCGAACGGGCCGAGGGCGAAGGCGATGGGATCGAGGCTATGGTAGAGGTCGTCGAGCCACATGGCGGGTGGGGCCTAGACGGCCGGTTGGACCTTCTTGACGCCGGGCACGTGCTCGACGAGGATGCGCTCGATGCCCTCGCTCATATCGTAGGATGAGAGCGGGCAGCCGGCGCACGCACCCTGCATCTCGAGGGTGACCACGCCGTCATCGGAGACGTCGATGAGCGCGACGTCGCCGCCGTCGGCCTGCAGGCTCTGGCGGATGACGTTCAGGGTCGAATCGAGGAGCTCGCGGTTGACTGACATAGCTATAACCTTCCAATCGGCCTGTTGCTTGGTTGACAGCTTAGATATTACCCAATTCCCGAGAAAAGATGTCCGCTCGTTGTGTTGGGCTCCTTCTCCGCCGGGCGCGTCCCTTGGCGATAGGCTTCGCATGCCGCTGCTATGCGCGTCACCGCATGGGCCGCCTCATCGGGCGCGAGCAGCGTGCAGTCCGCCATGAAGCGCGTGACGCCGGCGCGGGCGAGCTCGTGGATGTGCGGCGTCATATCGATGGGCCAGGCGCTGTAGATGCGCGATCGGCCGCGGATGTCGGTGCGCACGGGCAGCAGATGCCCGTCGATGTTCTTGAGGCGGATGTCATCGTCGCGCAGGGTGCAGCGCGCGCAGTCGTGGATGCAGCGGTCGGCAGCCTGCAGGACGCAGTGCTCGGAGGTCATCACGCGGACACGGCCCGATACCACGGCGCCCACGGGAACCTGCGCGCATGCCGCGAGCTGCCTGATCTGCCCGAGGGTGATCTCGTGCGAGAGCCAGAAGCCCCGGGCACCCCAGCGCTCGAAGGCTTCCACGCAGCTGGTGTTATGCACGGGGATGCACGGGCAGATCTCGGGAAGCGCCCCTACATGCACCGCATGGGCGAACCCGGACATGGTGCCCACGGCGACGGGTTTCCCGGAGATGACGAGCGCGTCGAGGCGCGCGCGATCGGCCTCGCGGCAGACCTCGTCGAGCCAGGGGATGGTATCGGCGGGCCAAGCTCCCCCGGCGCGCGCATCCGCCGATGCGTAGATGCGCTGCGCCCCGGCAGCGCGGGCCGCCTCCGCGGCCTCGGGGCACGCAACCAACGCGCAGATCTCGAGGCTGCCGGTGCGGCCGGAGGTGCCGGCAGCCCGGACCCCCGCCACGACGGCGGCCTCGATCGCACGCCCTGCATAGGGGGCGAGCAGGGCACGCTCGAGCAGGGCGCATGCCTCGGCGCGAACGGCATGGACCGCGGAGAAGCCCATGCCGCAGCCGGGATCGAGCTCGCAGGAAACCGAGCGGGGCTCGAAGGGCGAAGATCCCATGCGGCATACATGCTCGATGAGCTCATCCTCCCCCACCTCCTTGGTGCGCGCCGCCTCGACGGCGCGTCCTTGCGCGGAGACCGCGATGCCCGTCTCCGGGCAGCTCAGCTCCACTGCGAACGGCTCGCCGAGCCGGGCGCGGATACGGATGTCGACTTGGCGCTTGCGGACGAAGGGGCGGGAGAGCGCCCGGTCGGCATCGTCGAGGGCGCCCTGGCTGCGGATGATGCGCACGGCGCTGCCGACGTCGGCGGCACGCACGCCGACGCATTCGATCTCGTCTCCCGCCCGGGCATTTCCCCCCACACGCACGGTGAAATACTGCGAGGGATCCGAGCTGGGGCGGATCTCGAGGAGGTCGCCCGCGCCCACGGGGGCGGAGAGGGACACGCGCAGGCGGGCGCGCCCGTGGCGTCTGAGCCTCGTCCGACCGCTCCCCGCGGGTTTGGTGGCGCGCAGCTCGTCCTCGAGCTTCTCGGAGAACACGACGCTTCCCACGAGCTCGCCGCGGTTGTTGGATCGGTCATAGCTCATCATCTCATCGCCCGAGCCGCCCTTGAGGTAGGCGTCGGTGAAATCGCGGTTGAAGACGCGCTTGAGCCGGCGCCTGCGAGCGGCATCGGCGCCGGGCGCGGCCACCCGACCGGCCGCCAGATCATCCAGCGCCCCGCGATACGCGGAGATGACCGCGAAGACGTAATCGGGCGACTTCATGCGGCCCTCGACCTTGAGCGAGCCCACGCCCGCCCTGGCCAGAGCTTCGAGGTCGTCGAGGGTGCAGAGGTCCTTGGGGCACAGCGGGCGCTCGCGACCGGGTGCGAGCAGCGCCTCCCCCCTCCCATCGAGCAGCTCGTAGGGCAGGCGGCAGGGCTGCGCGCAGACGCCGCGATTGGCCGAGCGCCCGCCGAAGAAGGAGCTCATGAGGCAGATGCCCGAGTAGCAGAAGCAGAGGGCGCCGTGGCCGAAGCATTCGATCTCCACGCCCGCGCGGGCGATGGGGGCGATCTCGTCGAGCGAGAGCTCGCGCGAGAGGGTCACGCGGGCCGCCCCCTGCTCCCCGCACCAGCGCACCGCACGAACATCATGGATGTTGGCCTGGGTGGAGATGTGGCATTCGATCTCGGGCCAGCGCCGCCCGATCTCGTAGAACAGGCCCCAATCCTGGATGATGAGGGCATCGGCGCCCAGCTTCCACGCCAGCGCCGCCGTCTCGAGGGCGCGCTCCATCTCGTCGTTTTGGATGATGATGTTGATGGCCGCGTAGACGCGCGCACCGGCGAGGTGGGCGGCGCGGCAGGCCTTCCCGAAGGTCTCGGGCGTGAAGTTATCGGCCATCCGGCGCGCATTGAAGTCGTTGCCGAGCGCGCAGTAGATGGCATCGGCACCGGCGGCGAGCGCCGCGTAGAACGCATCCGGCTCCCCTGCGGGAGCAAGAAGCTCGGGCACCTTGCGAAAAGAATCAGCCACCTACACCAGCTTCGCCCATTTGCGCTTCCCAACCTGGACGAGGGCGCCGGCGAGCAGCGCGGGCTCCACATTGTAGCTCTTGGGCGCCACGGCCTTTCCATCGATCTTCACGCCGCCGCCGTCGATGAGTCGCCGCGCCTCGCCCGCAGATGCGGCGAGCTTGGCCTCGACCATCACCTTGGCGAGGTAGACGAGGCCGTCGTCGTTGATCGTGAGCTCAAGCGCGAACTCGGGGATATCCTCGGGGACCTCGTTCTGCTTGAACTGCCTGTCGAAGGCCCCCTCGGCAGCCTGGCCCGCACCGTCCCCGTGATAGAGGTCCACGATGTTGCGGGCCAGCGCGCGCTTCATCGCATAGGGATCGGCGGAGCCGTCGGCGAAGGCCGCATCGATGGCATCGACCTCGTCGACGCCAAGCGTGGAGCAGAGGCGGAAGTACATCGGGATGATGCCGTCGTTGATGGACATGATCTTGCCGTACATGTCGTTGGGCTCGTCGGTGAGGCCCACGTAGTTGCCATAGCTCTTGGACATCTTCTTGACGCCGTCGAGGCCCACGAGCAAAGGCACCGTGAGCGCGACTTGGGGTTCGAGCCCCATGGCGCGCATGAGGTCGCGGCCGGCGAGCAGGTTGAAGATCTGGTCGTTGCCGCCCATCTCGAGATCGGCGTCGATGACCACGGAGTCGTAGGCCTGCAGCACCGGATAGATGAACTCGTGCAGCGCGATGGTCTGGCCGTTCTCATAGCGCCTGTGGAAGTCCTCGCGCTCGAGGATGCGGGCCACGTTGAACCTGCTCATGAGATCGAGCATCTGGGAGAGGTCGAGGGGCTTCAGCCAGTCGCCGTTGTGGACGATGGCCGTGCGCTCAGGATCGAGCACCTTCATGGCCTGCTCGACATAGGTCCTGGCGTTCGCCTCGACCTGCTCCTCGGAAAGGGGCGGGCGGGTTGAATCGCGGCCGGAGGGATCGCCGATGAGGGCGGTGCCGTTGCCGATGATGAGGGTCACGCGGTGGCCCAGATCCTGGAACTGGCGCATCTTGCGCAGCGGCACGGCATGGCCGAGATGCAGGTCGGGCGACGTGGGGTCGACGCCGAGCTTGATGTTCAAGGGCACGCCCTTGCCGAGCTTGGCCGCAAGCTCCTCCATGGGCACGATCTGCATGGTGCCGGACGTGATGACCTTGAGCTGTTCTTCTACAGGCAGCAACGCTCTACCCTCCACTGATCGGATTTCCACCAATCGGTTATTGTAGCAGGAAGACGGCGTGAGGGCAGCGACTCCCCCGGCGCCATCGAAATAGGGGGAGTCGCCCGGATGCACCTGCGCAGAGGCGCTAGCCCGCAGCCTCGGTGAGCGTCCACCTCTGGGAGGCCGCGCCGTTCTCGCGGTAGGCATCGACGTTGGCGCCGTTCTCGGTGCTCGAGCCGTACAGGTCGAGCATGAGGCCCGTGCCCACGTTCCTCAAGGTGTAGCTGCCGTCGCCCGCGCGGTAGACGGCCCATTCCTGGTTGAGGCCGCCGTTGACCGTCCACTGGAGCACGTTGGTGCCGGGGATGATAGTGGAGCCGGACACATCGAGCAGCTTGCCCGAGAGCACGCTCTCGATGCGATAGAAGCCATCGTCGAGCCTCGTGAAGCGCCACTGCTGGTTAGCGCCGCCATGGGCGGTCCAGCAGATGATGTTGGCACCGTCCGCCATGCTCTGGCCCTCGACGTCCAGGGCGTGCCCGGGAGCGAGGACGGGCGCGATGGTGTAGACGCCCGAGAGGTCGTTCGCCATGCCCACCTTCGGGATGAAGGGCTCGAGCGGAAGGAGGTGGAACCGCTGCGCCCTGCCGCCGTTGGACGTCCAGGTCTCGATGTTGGTGCCGTTCGCGGTCTGCTCGCCGGTGACATCGAGCATGATCTTGGGCGACACGCCCGAGATGAGCGTGTAGCTGCCGTCGCCATTGGGACGGATGATCCATTTCTGGCCGTAACCGCCCGACGGGCGCTCCTGCTGCACGTTGGCCCCGGATTGGTGCGAGCCGCCCCTGATGGCGAGGACGAGGCCGCTGCCCGCATTGGTGAGGGTGGCGTAGCCGTCATCGTCGTAGGCGATCTCCCACGTCTGGCTGGCACGCGAGGCGTATCGGTTGAGCTCGGCGTTCGCATTCGCCGCAGACGAGGCCCCCGCGATGCCGACCACCTGGCCGTCTTTCATGACCGTCTGGATGACGTAGCTGCCCGTAAGGACGCTGTTCTTGTTCTGGCGGGCGAGCGCATCGAGGGCCGCGCGGGCCGTGGTCGTGCGCGCGATGCTCCAGCGCTGCGCCGCGCTCCCATCCTCGCTGCCGCCCTGCACGTTGGCGCCCGCCGCAGCAGATCCGCCCGCGACCTCGAGCGTGAGGCCCGTGCCCACGTTCTTGAGCACGTAGCTGCCACCCACGCGGGAGTAGATGGCCCATTCCTGCGTCAGCTGGCCGTCGATGCGCTCCGACTGGACCACGTTCGCGCCCGCGATGAGGCTTGCGCTCGGGATGTCGAGGACCTTTCCCGAGAGCGCGCACGCGATCACGTAGAAGCCGTCGTCGGCCTGGGAGATCTCGAAGACCTGGTTGTCCATGCCGGTCGCTGTCCACACGATGGCATTGCCGCCCGCTTCGGTGCTCTCGCCCGAGATGTCGAGCCGCTCGGCCGTGTTCACGGCGGGCGTCAGCGCATACAGCCCCTCGGGCAGCCTAGCCATGCCCGCGGCGTCCACCTGGGGAGGAACGGGGATGAGCAGGAAGCGCTGGTTCCTGCCGCCGTTCGGGGCCCACAGGTTGACGTTCGTGCCGTTCGCCGAGGCGTGCCCCACGACATCGAGCACGGATCTGTTGTTCACGGCCGAGACGAGCGTATAGCTGCCGTCGGTATTCAGCTGGATGCGCCATTGCTGCGAGGGGCGGCCGTTGGGCGTCCACTGGGTGACGTTCGTGCCGTTCGCGGTCGCCTCGCCGTTCACGTCGAGCGCGAGGCCGGAGTTAGCGTTGGCGAAGATGGCGTAACCCTCCTCATCGTAGGACAGGTCCCATTGCTGGTTCGCGCGCCCGCCGTAGGTCCAGAGCGCCACGTTGGCCCCATCCGCAACGGACTCGCCGGCAACATCGAGCACCTGGCCGTCCTCGAGCGCAGACTGGATGATGTAGGTTCCCTCGGGGAGCTTGGCGCCCGTCTGCGAGCCCTGCTCGTCGCCCACGTTGGCATAGGTGCCGTCGGCCTGCAGCCTGTAGTAGGCGATCACGGAATCGGTCGCGTCCCAGATGGCGATGTCGTAGCCTTCCTCGGCCGAGATGTCATCGGAGAACTCCACGAGGTAGTTGTCGTGCCCCTCGGTGCAGAGCGCCTGCACCGCAGCAGGCGTGGAGCCGCCCACGGACGTCATCCAGAACTCCATGTTCCTATACATCTCGTTCGCAAGCCCCTCGGCTTTGGTCATGTTGAACATGCCCTTGGCCATGCCCTCGGGAACGCTTGCGTATGTGGACGACTTGTAGCCCGAGAGGTAGATCTCGGGATTGAAGAACAGGATGAGCTCGGCGGCCACCGAGGAGTCGACATCCGTGATGCCCAAGGATGCGAGCTGCGCGACCTTGGCCGGATACAGGTCGGTCGGCGTGGCGGGATGGCCCTTGTAATAGTACGCGTACCCATCGCCGTAGTAGGTCATGACGAAACGCGCATAGCCCTCGAAGCCCGGTTCATTGGTCGGATACCTGGAGCCGAGGAGCAGCATGACATCCCTGCCCGATTCCTCGGCTGCCGAGAAGTACCCGTCGTTGAAGTTGAAGAGGGCCTTGAACTCGGCGACGGCCCCATCGCCCGCTGCTTGGATGGCGGAGAGCCTCCTATCTATATAGAACCTGATGATCCCATCGCCGACGGACCCGGCGCGGACGGCAGCGCCGTACGCATCCCCATCGCCATCCGTCACGAGGAGGTCGGGACGGGTGAGCCACCATGTCGCGCTGCCCTCGCTGTCGATGGCGGCCCAGGTGCGCCTGTTGTTATCGTTGTAATAATCCCAGGTGTAGCCCGCCATCACGCTGCCATTGTCGTAGGCATGCTGCCGCGCAGCCTCCCAGCCGGCCCTGAGGCCGCTGTGGATGGCCTCGTTCTCGGCGAGGGAGGCCCCGTTGTAGGCGGCGGCGAAGGCCGAGTACGACCCCGTCCCGTCGCTCAAGACCGTGATGGTGTAGCGATCTGCGGGGATCCTATTCGCATAGAGCGCCTCCTGGATGATCCACACGAAGTTGTCGCCCAGATAGAGGTTGAACTTCGAGGAAGGGTCGAGGGCATGAAGACCCTCGACATAGGCATCGAATGCCGCGAAGTTGCTGCGGAAGACCGCGCTTTCCTCGGAATAGTCGGCAGGCTGGTAGGCGATGGCCTCCTCGGTCAGATAGGGCAGCGCATACACGCCGTACATGCCGTCGCGCGGCCCGGGAAGGGAGTTCCAATCCCACGCGCCCGCGCGCATGAGCAAAGCGATGGTCGGACCCGCCGTGCGGATGTTGCCCTCGCCCCAGAGCGAGAGCGAGAACATGGTCACGGGCATGGTGGCGGTCAGCGGCGCGAGGTTGTACTCGTCGGCCACGATGCCCACCGTCTGGGAGCTCGTCGAGCCGGCAACGGCCGCCCCGCCCAGCGTGAAGCGCACGGTCACGGTGAACCTGCCGAAGTTCTCGAAGTCCATGGCGAAGGCTGCGGTGGCCGCATCGATATCGGCAAGCGCGACCGTCACGGAGACGCTGCGGGTGATGGTGCCCCTGTACGACATGGCGGCATCCACGACGATCGCGTCGGCCTCGCCCGAGGCGAGGATCGCATCGAGCGCCTCGACCGTGATGGTGGCCTGGGTGGTGTTGCGCTGGGGCGCGACGGCAACCGACCACGAGGCATCCCGGGCCGCGCGGGTACCGACAGGTTCCGCGCCCTCCTCCTCGAAGGCGGGCTCCTCGGCAGGCTCGGCGGCCCCCTCTTCGACGGCGGGTTCCTCGGCGGCCTCCTCCTCGCCAGACGCCGATTCGTCAGCCTCCTCCTCCGGAAGCCCGATCTCGATAGCCGCATCCTCCTCGGCGGATACGTCCTCGGCGGGGGCGGCCATCTCCCCCTCTCCTGCAGGCTCCTCCGCCCATGCGGGTCGGAGAGCGCCCAGCGCGGGGAGGCTCAAGGCGAGCACGAGGACGATCGCAAGGTGAGATAACCGAAACCTGCTGTTCTTCATGGCAAACCCGCTTCCGGTCGGAAAACAGTACCCGATCGCCTGCCATTGTCGCACAGCATGCCCTGCACATGCGAAGGACAATCCGCCTGCGTCGCCCGCACGCACGTGTACGGAGAGGTGATGATTATCGTTCGCGACACGATCGCCCGTATATAATAGTGGCGTCTGTGTACGTAAGGAGGAAGTATGGGTATCCGCTCCCGCAGGGCTCGCTCGCATTCCAAGACCCATGTCCTAGGTTTCGGCATCGCCGGCTTCATCGGCTTCTTCGCCATGCTCGCCGTCGCAGGGGCGCTCTCGCTCTCGACGATCATCTCGGGATGGCTCGAGGATCTGCCCGACTACACCTCCGCCGAGGCCTACCTCGTCGCCGAGCCCACCCGCATCTACGACTGCAACGGCACGCAGATCGCCGAGTACTATCTGCAGCAGCGCCGTTCGATCGGCCTCGACGAGATCTCGCAGTACGTCATCGACGGCACGATCGATACCGAGGACCATCGCTTCTACACCCACAACGGAATCGATCCGCAGGGTATCGTGCGCGCTGTGTTCGCGCAGCTCACAGGACGCTCCGAAGGCGCATCGACCATCACCCAGCAGCTGGTGAGGAACACGGTCCTCTCGGCCGAGCAGTTCGACTACACCGTCAGGCGCAAGGTGCGCGAGGCCTACATCGCGCTCCAGATGGAGAAGATGTTCACCAAGGACCAGATCCTGAACATGTACCTCAACACCATCTACTACGGTAACGGCGCCTACGGCATCGAGGCCGCTGCGGTCACCTATTTCAACGTGCATGCGAGCGAGCTCACCCTCGCCCAAGCGGCGCTGCTCGTGGGCCTGCCCCAGTCGCCGTCCACCTACGACCCCACGGTCAACCCCGATCTTGCCCTCTCGCGCCGCGACATCGTCCTCGACCGCATGCTCCGCGAGGGAGACATCACCCAGGAGGAGTTCGATGAGGCATCCGCCGAGGAGCTGGTCTTGAACCCCGGCTCGCTCGGGCACCCCATCGGCACCTTCCCCTACTTCACCGACCATGTTCGCTCGCTTCTGCTCGAGGACTTCGATGAGGCGACCATCCTCCAAGGAGGCCTCAAGGTCTACACCACCATCGATCCCGATATCCAGTATGCTGCCGAGCGCGCCATGGCCGAGCGCCTCGAGATGTCCGACAACGACTCCCTCACGGGTGCGCTCGTGTGCATCGAGAACGGCAACGGCTACGTCCGCGCCATGGTCGGCGGCCGCGACTACAACGCGAGCGAGTTCAACTCCGCCACGCAGGCGCATCGCCAGTGCGGATCCAGCTTCAAGGTCTACACGCTCGTGGCGGCGCTCCGCTCGGGCATGAACCCCAACGTAACCCTGAACTGCAGCTCTCCCATGCAGATCACGCCCACGTGGCGCGTGCAGAACTACGGCAACGCCAACTACGGCACCCGCACGCTCACGAGCGCCACGGCCATCTCGTCCAACACCGCGTACGCCCAAGTCGCCGAGGCGATCGGTGTCGAGAAGATCATCGAGACCTGCCATCTCATGGGCATCGACGTCGACATACCGGCATACCTCTCGGTCTCCATCGGCTCGGTGGGCGTGCCGCCCATCCAGATGGCCGAGGCGTTCTCGGTGCTCGCGACCGGAGGCTATCACCGCGACCCCTGCTGCATCACGCTCATCGAGGATCGCAACGGCAACGTCATCTACGAGCACACCGATAATCCCGAGAAGGTGCTCGAGGATGGCGTCGCGGAGGCTGCCACCGAGATCCTGCGCGAGGTTGTGAGCGGCTACAACACTGGTTACGAGGTCGGGGCCCGCTGGTACGTCGACCAGCCGCTCGCAGGCAAGACCGGCACCTCCGACGAGGCCACGGATCTGTGGTTCGTGGGCTACACGCCCCAGTACACCACGGCCGTCTGGAACGGCATCCTCGAAGCGCGCGAGACCGTGTACTTCCAGGGCTACAACGGCCAGACCGCCCAGCTTCCCCAGCCCATCTTCGCGGAGTTCATGTGCTCGATCCTCGAAGGCCTCCCCTACGAGTCCTTCCCCGATGACGGCACCCGCCCCTCCTATCTTCCCAACACCACCTGGAAGTTCGTGGGCACCTCGGCATCGCTGAACGACCCCGACCTCGCCAGGAGAGAGGAAGAGGAACGCAGGAGGCAGGAAGAGGAGGAGCAGAAGAGGCGGGAAGCCGAGGAGAAGCTCCAAGAAGAGCAGGAGAACCAGCAGAATCAGCAGGGCGATACCGGAGGCGACACCGGCGGTGACACGGGCGGCGGTGGAACCGGAGGAGATACCGGCGGAGATACCGGAGGCGGCACGGGTGGCGATACCGGCGGCGGTGGAACCGGAGGAGATACCGGAGAAGGGGGAGGCTAGGCTCCCCTCCAGCCTCTGGCTGCAGGCCCTCTGCGTACGCCCCTCTCAGCACGTTTCCCCAGCAAGTCCTCCAGTAACGGCACAGTCGCCAGAGGGTGTGCCGGGGAAATGGCAGGAAGGGCAGGGAACGCTTCGTGAAACGTGCGCACGGTTCGCAAAGCAGGCTGAAAACCGTACGTTTCGCGAGCGATGGGCAGGGAGGGGAGCTCCCCTCCCATTCATTGAACCCCGACCACGAACATCCCCATCGGAACACGAACATCCCGCAGGTGTTCATGAACATCCCGGGGATGTTCGCATAAGAACCGGGATGTTCGCGCGGGCGTGCAGCAGGGATGCACGTCTGACCAGCAAGCCTCACGGCGACGGTACAGCCGCCAAGGTCCTTGCTGCAGAAATAGAAGGCAGAGAAAGACAATGCGCGGGATTTATGCGCCGTTTGGCCGAGTGCGCATCCGTGCGCCCTAGGCACACCTTCCGCATGCATATACCATGGGATATGACACCGTACGAGAGCAGCTTCACCTCGTCTGAGAACGACGGGATCCCCCATCAGGGCCACTGCGGCGAGGAGGTGCCGACGACATGACAGAACACGGGAACAACAATGTCATAACCTCGGCCCTCGAACTGCGCCGCTCGAAAGACCGCCTGAGTATCCGCACGGTGCGCCTGAGATATCTGAAGTACATGCTCATATTCCCCTTGGCCCCCGTCTTCGCGAACATGCAGGAAGCGCTGTTCGGCGATACCATGCATCTGCTCGAACTCGATGCGATGACGTTGGCAGGCAGCGCCTATTGCGCGGGCGCGGGGCTGCTGTTCGCGTTCACGCATCCGAAGACGATCGACAAGCTCTCCCGCGCGCTTGCCGTTGCCACGGCAGGTGCCTTCATACTCTGGCTGATGCTGCCCAGAGGCCAAGCGGGCTTGATCGCCGCGATGCTGTTCGCAGCAGGTCTGGGCGGCTGCGCCGCATGTGCGTCCTGCGCATATATCTTCGTCTTGAATAACGCGGAGCGCTTCCTCGGCGCGGCGGCGATCTCGCTCTTCTTCGCGCTCAACCAGCTCGAATTCGGGCTGTCGCTCATATCGGGCCTGTTCCCCAAGGCGTATCTGGCCACGCTCGTGACGGGGACCTGCATGTGCCTTCTGCTGTACGAGGCCGATGATTTCTCCGCTGTGGAGGCCGAGCCGGAGGCGACATCCGGTCCCGCCCTTGCATTGACGCTCTATTTCTTCGTGGCGCATTATCTTGTCGAGGTATTCTATACGTACCTGCCGGGCACATCCTCACCGGAGGCTGCCGTTGCGAACGGGATGATGGGGATAATAGCCGTCCTTCTCGCGCTCGGGATGAAATTCATCGCCAAGCGCAGCGTCTGGAACATGTGCAATTTGTTCTTCGTCGCTATCACAGCTTCATACGCCCTGTATTTCGCACCCGAGGGCTCTGTGCTGCGCTGCATCGGACGCTTCGTCCACGGCTTCGAGCAGATGGGATACATCGCCGCCTATTATCTCCTCGGCCACGTCTTCAAGAAGTACGGCGACTTCCGGCTTTTCAAGCTGTTCCTCGTTGTCACTTTGCCTGCGAGCATGATCGTCTACGTGATCCCGGGCGCCATCTCCGCCTATGCACCCGAGTACGTGCCGCTGGTGGCGACAACGGTAGCCGGCACGCTGTTCGTCGTGTTCATACTGCTGTCGCCCACGTATTCCACCTATCTGTTCTTCGCCGATAGATCCGACGACCCGCGCGGGGCCAACACGGCAGCTGCGGGCGCAGACGAGAGCACCCCCCCCACTCTGATGTGCCTGGCCCTTCCCATCTGAAAGCCAGGGGACAGAGCACCTTGGAGAACTGCGGGCTCTCCCCCCGCGAGATCGAGGTCTCGACCCTGCTCCTTCAAGGCGAGAGCGCTAAGCACGTCGCGAAGCTCCTGAAGATCAGCACGAGCACCGTGAATTACCACATCAAGAATCTCTACAAGAAGCTGGGCATAGGGAGCCGAGCCGAGCTGTTCGCCCGATTCGGTTCCCTGGATTTATCCCCTGCGGATAGCGGGGAGGACGAGCGGGAGCAGTGAGGCGCTCCTCCCACCCCGTGGCTAAAACAGCGGCTCCGACAGCACCCGGAGCCGCTTTTTATGCCGATCTACCACCCTTTTTATGACAACCTACCACAATTGATAGCTTTCCAGGGGAGGCTCGGGCATGCGATAAATGAAAAATGGGGTTGCCCCGGTAAAGCAGTTGGTTGCAGGGTGCCCCCGACGGAGCAGAGAGCTGCCCGCCCTCGAGGCAGGGCAGCGGAACTAGAAAGGATGATCCTATGAGAAGGTTCCTAGCCCCCGTCCTCGCGTTGCTGGCGGTGTGCTGCCTGTCCACCGCCGCGCTGGCCGACGACCCGCCCGCGCCCAGCTGGAATCTGAACATCCCCGCGGACACGGCCGTCCCCTACGGTGCGACCGACACCTCCATCGGATGGGTGACCGTCTCGGACGTGGAGAACGCCGACAGCTATGTCATCACCTGCAAAATATCTCACACGGACTTCGCCAGCGGGGCGGACACCATCCCGCTCGAAGTAGTCATCGACTGGCACATAGGCGGTGTTTTCGACCCCATGTACGCCCACCTTTCAACAGGATCCGATTTCGCCCTGTATGACGTCACTGTGCCTGATAGGGCATCCAAGGCGGAGGTCTTCGCGCTGGTCGACGCTGCCGACTGGGCTGCGGCCGCCCCCGGCGACTACACGGCCACGGTGACCTACACCTCCCTTCTTTTTAGCATATAACGCGACGACAGGAAAGGAACGCAGATGACGAAGAGGATCAGGATACTGGCGGCGCTGGCCTGCGCGCTTCTGGCGGCGTGCTGCCTGTCCACGGCCGCGCTGGCCGACGATCCGTCCGCACCCAGCTGGAATCTGAACATCCCCGCCGACGTAGCCATCGCCTACCGCGCGACCGACTCCCACATCGGGGATCTGACCGTCTCGGACGTGGAGAACGTCGGGGCCGGCTATTACATCGCCTGCATGATATCCAACTCGAACCTCACCAGCGGGACGGACACCATCCCGCTCGGAGTGGCCCTCGACTGGTATCAAGACGGTACCTGCGTATCAGACCACATGCCAGCAGGCACCGTGTTCGCTCTGTATAGCAGCGTTGTGCCTGATATGGAGATACGTGGGGAGATCTTCACGCTGGTTGACGATGCCGCCTGGGATGCGGCCGCACCCGGCGAATACGAGGCCACGGTGACCTACCATTCCTGGCTTGGTTCCATTTAAAGGCTCCGGAATAGAGCATGCCGCAGCAGACAGGAAAGGAACGCAGATGACGAAGAAAAGCAAGGTCTGGGCAGCCTTGGCCTGCACGCTGCTCCTCGCGCTCGGCATGGGCACGGCTGCCCTGGCCGACACGCAGGGCACCCAGACGGTGACCACCAGCGTCCCGGAGCAGCCCCCGGCGGCGCCCAGCTGGATGCTGAACATCCCCGCCAACGTGTTCATCCCCTACGGAGAAACCGAATCCTCCATCGGGGTGGTAACCGTGTCGGATGTGGAGAACGTCCCTGATAACCGGTGGATCTTCCTCTATGCATCGAGCACGGAGTTCGAGAGCGCGTCAGACGCCATCGATCTCACCTTGGTCGTCGATCACTTCGAGGACGACACCAAGGTACGCGATCATGAGGAGCCCAGATTGGATCGTCCTCTCGATCTATATCGGGGCGATGATCCCGGAGCCAAGCTGAGATCCGAGTTCCTCGTGCTGGTCGACAGTGACGAATGGGACGCGGCCGCACCCGGCGAATACGAGGCCACGGTGACCTACACCTCCGAGCTTTTGGCTAAAGACTAAGCCCCGACGACAGAGAGAAAGGAACGCAGATGACGAAGAGGATCAGGATACTGGCGGCGCTGGCCTGCGCGCTGCTCTTTGCGCTCGCTGTAGGTGCGCCCGCACTTGCCGCCACCGAGGGCGACCAGGAGCTCACGACCGAGGTGCCCTGCACGGT
>JAKPQM010000003.1 GCA_029546925.1 Actinomycetes bacterium | reverse complement strand
GCTGCTGGGCGATGATGAGCGGATGGGAGGTGCGATCGAGCAGGTAATGGCAGAGAAATCCCGCGATGTAGGCGCGGGCGCAGCGCCGTTCGAAACCCTCCGTGCCATCGGCGGCCGCACGCAGGGCGCAGAAGAGCGCCGAGGGCTTCTCGTCGTGCATGAGATCGCCCACCCGCGACTGCGCGAAGAGGGGATTGCCCGCCAGATAGAAGAGCGGGTCGGGACCTTGGTTGCCGAGGAGGAAGGCATCCATCTCGTCCGTGGTGGAAAAACCGAGCTCGAGCGCCACCGCCCCGTAGGCATCGCGACCGAAGAGATCATGGGTGAGCACTGACGGCATGGCTCCTCCTCCATGGTGCAGCGGATTTCCCTCCCCCATTATACGGCTGAACCCCTCCGATCCGGCCCGCCGTGGCCCTTAGCGGGCCGTTCGCCGTGGCAAGCGCCGGATTCGCGCCATGCAAACCTACAATGGGTGGGTCGGATGTGGCAAAAGGAGCTTCCATGGCAGAAAAGACGAGATTCACCAAGGCCGAGAAGAGCTGGATCCTCTACGACGTGGGCAACTCCGCTCTCGTCCTTCTCGCCACGAGCGTCATCCCCATCTACTTCAATTACCTCGCTGCGCAGGATCCGGCGGTCGAGGAGGTCGCCGTGGGCGCCTGGGGCCTCGCCGAGACCATCGCGTCGCTCATCATCGCGCTCTTGATGCCTATCTTGGGTTCGATTGCCGATATGCAGGGCATGCGCAAGAAGTTCATCGTCGGCACGGTAGGTACCGGCGCCGTGGCCACCATCGCCCTGGGCTTCCCCAGGACTTGGCTGCCGTTCCTCGTGATCTACGTCATCTCCGCAGTCATGCTCCACTCCTCGTTCGTCTTCTACGATGCTCTCCTCGTGGACGCCACCACAGACGAGCGCATGGACGAAGTCTCCTCCCAGGGCTTCGCGTGGGGCTATGTGGGCTCCTGCATCCCCTTCATCGTGTGCCTGCTCGTGGTGCTCAACTACGAGAATCTGGGCCTCTCGTTCCAAACCGCCATGCTCATCGCCTTCGCGATCACCACGGTCTGGTGGGTCGTCTTCACCATCCCCATGCTCAAGAACGTCGAGCAGAAGAGCTTCAAGCCCTATGAGCCGAACGCTATAAGAAACGCCGTCACCGGTATCGGCAAGACCCTCAAGAACATCTGGGCCGACGAGTCGCTGCGCTGGTTCATCCTCGCCTACTTCTTCTATATCGACGGCGTCCACACCGTCATCAAGATGTCCACGAGCTACGGCGCGAACCTCGGCATCGCCGGCACCCAGCTCGTGCTCGCGCTGCTCGTGACGCAGTTCGTCGCGTGGCCCGCCTCCATCATCTACGGCCGCCTCGGGCGCACGGTAGGCACCAAGAAGATGATCCTCGTGGGTATCTTCGGCTATTTCTGCATCGCGCTCTTCGCGGCCTTCTTCTTGAGGACCGCCGTCGAGTTCTGGATCCTCGCCATTTGCGTCGGCCTCTTCCAAGGCGGCATCCAAGCGCTCTCGCGCTCGGAATTCGGCAGGCTCTGCCCCAAGGAGCATGTCAACGAATACTTCGGTTTCTTCGATATCTTCGGAAAGTATGCCGCCATCATGGGCACGGGTCTCGTGTCCGCGTTCACGTTCATCACGGGCAATCCCTCCCTCGGCGTGCTCTCCATCGCCATCCTCTTCATCATCGGCTTCTTCGTGATGATGAAGGTGCCCGACCACAGATAGCGCTTCCGCATGCCCGGCACGCGCCCGCATGGCCCTCTCGGCGCGTTTTACCAGCAAGGACCCCTAGCGGCCGTACAGTCATCGGGGCCCTTGCTGCGGGAATGGCGGGAGCGGGAAGGCCTGCTCCGCGAACGAGAACCCGAGCGGGAAGACGCGTTCCCTTCCATTTTTGGCTACGCACACGAACATCCCCATCGGAACACGATCATCCCCGGGATGTTCGCGAACACCTGCGGGATGATCGTGTTTTGGTTGGGATGATCGTGCAGCTGCGCAGCGGGCATATGGGTAATGGAGCGGTATCCGGCTATGCGAGCCTGTCGATAAGAAGAGCCAGACGATCGGCCATCTCGTCGATCTGCTCGTAGCTGACCACGAGCGGCGGCAGGAAGCGCAGGATGGAATCGCCGATATGGTTCAAGACGAGGCCCGCATCGAGACCTGCGGAGACAAGCTCGTTGGCAATGGGCACATCGAACTGGGCGCCGCGCAAAAGCCCGTGCCCGCGCACCTCGACGACATGCGGAAGCGCTGCCAAGCGCCGTACCAGATGCTGGCCCGCTGCGATGACATGGGCGCCGATCTTCTCGGAGACGAGTGCCTCGACCGTGGCGCGACCTGCCGCGGCGGCAAGCGCATTGCCGCCGAAGGTGGAGCCATGATCGCCGGGAGCCATGAGATCGGACAGCTCGGCACGCGCGGCGACGGCACCCATGGGGAACCCGTCCGCGATGCCCTTGGCCATGCTCACCACATCGGGCTCGATGCCGGCGAGCTGGTAGGCGAAGGGAGCGCCGCAGCGGAAGAATCCCGTCTGGATCTCGTCGATGATAAGGGCTATGCCGCGCTCGTCGCAGAGTTCGCGGACCGCGCGCAGATAATCGAGCTCGGCAGGCCACACGCCGCCCTCGCCCTGCACGCACTCGAGCATGACGCCGCATACGGCATCCGCACCCTCTGCGGGCTGCGAAACAGCCGCTTCAAGGGCCGCGGGATCGTTCAGCTCCACGTAGGAGAAGCCGGGCGGGAAGGGACCGAAGCTCCTGTGGAAGACATCCTGGCCTGTCGCCGCAAGCGTCGCCAGCGTACGGCCATGGAAGCTCCGCTTGGCAGAGATGATGGTCGAAGCCCCGCCGAGCTTGATCTCCCCCCAACGACGGGCGAGCTTGAAGGCGCCCTCGTTGGATTCGGCACCCGAATTGGAGAAGAACAGCTTCCATGCGGTCCCCGTTGATCCGGTCAGGTGGCCGACCTCGTCGGTCGTGGCTGCAAGGAGCTGGGCGACGGCACGGGCGAGCTCGCCTCGGTTCTCCTCGTGGTAGTAATTGCCGACCTGCCATACGCGATCGATCTGGGCGTGGAGCGCCGAGACCACGGCAGGATGGCGATGCCCGAGCGAGACCACGCCGATGCCCGCGAGGAAGTCGAGGTAGCGCTTGCCCGCGCTATCGATGAGCACGGCACCCTCGCCCTTCACGAACTCCACGCCGAAGCGGGCGAAGGTGGGCATGACGTACGCCGAATCCAAGCTGATCGCGGTGGCGAGCGAAGTATCTGCGGTCTGCATGGCTACTCCTCCTTGAGAAACATGGTGCCGATGCCGGAGTTGGTGAGGAACTCGAGCAGCAGCGAATGCGGGGCGGTACCGTTCAGGAAGTGCACGCGGCGGACACCCTGCTCGAGCGCATCTGCCGCCGAGGCCATCTTGGGAATCATGCCGCTCTCGAGTTCATCAGAGGCGATAAGCGCGTTCATCTCGTCCAAGGTCATGCGGCTGATCAGGCTGCCCTTATCGGAGAAATCACGGTAGAGGCCGTCGACATCGGAGAGGTACACGAGCTTATCGGCATGGAGCGCCTTGGCCATGGAGGCAGCGGCGAGGTCGGCGTTGACGTTGTAGGCGCCGTCGGGACCCCAGCCCACGCTCGCGATGACGGGGATGTAGCCATCGTCTAAGATCTCGGATACGAGCTTGGTATTGACCCTCTCGATCACGCCGACGCGACCGAGCTCGGGATCTTGGGCCACGCATTCGAACGTGCGGCCGTCGGCGCCGGAGATGCCGGCGGCAAGCTCGCCGTAGGCGTTGATCTGCGAGACGAGCATCTGGTTCACGTTGCCCACAAGCGCCATCTGCACCACATTCATGGCAGCCTCATCGGTGACGCGGTAGCCATCTTTGAACTGCACGGGGACATCGAGCTGCTCCATGAGGGCGGAGATCGCCTTGCCGCCACCGTGCACGAGCACGATGCGCACGCCGATAAGGTACATGAGGACGAGATCCTTCACAACCTCGCGGCAAAGATCGCTATCCTCCATAGCCGCCCCGCCGTACTTCACCACGAAGGTCTTGCCGTTCATCTTGTTGATCCACGGAAGCGCCTCCACGAGGACGGCGGCTTTGGCCTCATCCGCAGAGAGCTTCGCATTATCGTGTTCCTGCATCATGATGGGAGTCTCCTAGGTACGGTAGTCGCCGTTGATGGTCACGTAGTCATGGGTGAGATCGCAAGTCCAGACGCGCGAGCAGGCGTCGCCCGCACCGAGCGAGATCGCGATGGCGATCTCGGGATCCCCGAAACGGCGCAGCATCTCGTCCTCGTCCATGGGAAGCGGCAGGCCGCCCCTCAGCACCGGCACGCCCATGAGGTCGATATCGCAGGCATACTGGTCGAAGTCGACGCCGCTCTTGCCCGCAGCGGCGGCGATGCGACCCCAGTTGGCATCGCGGCCGAAGAGGGCGCACTTGACGAGCGGGGAATTTGCGATCGAGAAGGCCACGGCATCCGCATCGGATGCCGTCGGGGCTCCCACGACATCGACGGTGACGAGTTTGGTGGCGCCCTCGCCGTCGGCGGCGATCATGCGGGCGAGCGTCTCGCACACGCCATGGATGGCGGCGGCGACAGCGGGATACGCAGGCGAGTCCTCGTCGATCTCCTCTCCCCCGGCAGCACCTGTGGCCAGCAGGAAGGCGGAATCGTTCGTGGAGGTGTCGGAATCGACGGTCACGTGGTTGAACGTGGTCTTGACCGCAGCAAGGAGCGCTGCATGGGCCGCCTCGGAAGTGAGCGGCGCATCGGTCGTGACCACGCAGAGCATCGTCGCCATATCCGGCTGGATCATACCCGAGCCCTTGACGAACCCGCCCACGTGCACGGCGATGGGATCGTCATCGGCACCCGTTGCGATCGTGCCGGCAACCGAGGCCTCCTTGGCGCGGGTATCGGTGGTCATGACGGCGGTCGCGGCGTTATGGGCAGCCTCGGGTGTGCGCGCGAGGGCGGCGACGGCAGCAGGCACGCCGGACTTATAGGGCTCGAGCGGCAGCGGCACGCCGATGACGCCGGTGGAGGCCACGAGGACCTCGTCGGGAGCGCAGCCGAGTGCCTCTGCAACGAGGACGGACGAGGCCAGCGCTACCTCGACACCGGCATTCCCCGTGGCAGCGTTCGCGTTCCCGGAGTTCAGGATCACCGCCCGCGCCCTACCGGCAGCGGCACGTGGACGCGAAACCTGCACGGGGGCTGCGCAGAAGCGATTGGTCGTGAAGGTCGCCGCGCAGGCGCAGGGCTTCTCGGCAGCGACGAGGGCGAGGTCGAGGCGGTTGGGATTCCTGCGGAAACCCGCGTAGACACCTGCGGCTTCGATGCCCAGGGCCGCGCAGACGCCGCCCTCGCAGGCTGTGAACCCGTAGCGCTCCATGCCGTCTTGGGGCGGGATGGCGATGGGTGAGATATCGTGCATGGTCTTCCTCTCAGGTACGGGAGCGGAAAGCCCCCCTTTGTCTGTGGGATCAGAGCACAGGGGCGGGAAACGAGAGGCCGGCCGTCTCATCGAGACCGAGCACCAGGTTCGCGCACTGCAGCGCCTGGCTCGCAGACCCTTTGCCGAGATTGTCGATTGCGGCCGAGGCGATGAGCATGCGGCGATGCCTGGAATCGAGCGCGATACCCACCTGCGCACGCGCCGTGCCTGCCACCGAGGCGGTCTGGGGCATCTCGCCGAGCGGGAGCATGGCCACCAGCGGCTCATCGGCATAGAAGGAGGCATACGCCTCATAGGCGCTCTCGGCAGTCACGCCATCGGACACCTCGATATACACCGTGGCGAGCAGGCCCCGCGCGAGCGGTGCGAGATGCGGTGTGAATATGACGTTCATCGCATGGCCCGCAGCCTGCGAGAGGGTCTGCTCGATCTCGGGAGTATGACGGTGCTTGGCGACGCCATAGGCCTCGAGGTTCTCGTTGGCATGGCAGTAGTGCGTGCGCGCAGACGGCGTGCGGCCGGCACCCGATACGCCCGAGATGGCATCGGAGATCACGAGGTCGGAGATGGCGAAACCGGCTTTGAGGGCGGGGATGGCGGCAAGCGCCGTTGCGGTGGGATAGCAGCCCGGAGCAGCAACGAGCACGGCCTTCCCCTCCGCGTGCCGTACGGCAAGCGATACGAGCGCGGCACGGTTGAGCTCGGGAAGACCGTAGACGGCGTCTGCCAGCACATCGACGCTCGTATGGGGCGTGCCGTACCATGCCTCGTAGACCGAGGCGTCTTCGATGCGATAGTCGGCGGAGAGATCGATGACCGTCACCCCGCGCGCGATAAGGGCGGGCGTGAGGGCGAGCGAGGCGGTATGCGGCACAGCGAGGAAGGCCACATCCGAGGTCGCCGCGATCTCATCGGGATCGGGCAGCGTGAGGACGATATCGCACACGCCCTTGAGACCGGGGTAGATATCGGAGACCTCGGCACCCGCATTCTTGCGGTCGGTCGCCATGGCGAGCTTTATATCGGGGTGGCCGCTGATCAGGCGCAGCAGCTCGACCCCCGCATACCCGGTTGCACCCACGATGCATGCTTTGATGTTTTCCATATCATAATCCGCTCTGTTATTGGATATTACCTACAGAATATTCATTATTATGTGTAATACATGCATTCAAGATAGCAAAGGGGGTGGAGCTGTCAATCTCTTTCGCAAAAAAGCTTGGGAGCGTGAACAGAACGGAAACAAAAACCTGATCCTGCCTGCAGATGTGCGGTTATGGAGCACGTTTGGGACCGCGTCCAGGGAAGCATTCTCGCACTCCGGCATTCCGACGTTAGGACCGTCTATGCTGCTACTCCCCCGCCTCAGCCTCTGCCTCCGCCAAACTCACGGCGTACATATTGGTTGAGGCCGAGGCGATGGTCGCGGGATCCCAAGGACGCGAGCTCACCGAGACGGACGTGGGATCGTATACGCGGACAGACCCATTCTCGTTCTCAGCGGCAACGATGGCCCAGTGCGTCTCAGATGTGAGGGTTTCCGCACGCACCTCGACGAGCACGACCGTGCCCGAATCAAGGACATCGATGAGCGTGTCGCTGTCGGGCGCGTAATGATGCACATCCAGACCCAGCTCCTTGCCTGCAGAGGTGAAGAACTCGGCGGCGGTATGGGCTTCTCCGCCCGACAAGCCCTTATCGCTTGCAAGCGCGGCCAGATCGGCAGGGGTCTTATCGGTCTTGCCCGTAAGACCGATATACGCCATCGAGAGGACCGTAGGGCCGGACCCGGTCACCGCAAGCGCGGATCCATCGTAATCGACGGCACCCCAGCGCTCATCCCAGTTGTAGAGCAGGGGAACCTCGCCCCGCGACACGGTTTCGCCGTAGGCGCTCCCCACCTTCGAGGCTTCGGGATAGGCGCGGACGAACGCGATGGCGGCGGGCTCTCTGAGCGCCAGGCGCGGCAGATCCTCATTGGGATACTCGTTGGCATGGATGGCGATCCACTGGAGCGCCTCGGCTTGGTCGAGCGCCGGGCCGAAATCGGCAACGAGGCTATCGGAGACGCCGGCGGCCACACGGCTATCGGCATCGGAGGAGGCAGGTGTATTGGCCTTGCAGCTGCGTACACAGCTCGATATCAGGAAGATCACGAGGACGGCGAGCACGAGACCGAGCACGATCATCATGATCTGGCGCAGATTGAGGCCTGCGAAGCGCGTCAGGACACCCGATCTCCTCCCGCGGAAGCGGATGTTGCGGGATCTCAACTGATAGCGACTGCCGCCACCGGAAGAGCGTCCCGATCGGTAGGAGCCGCCACGCTGGCGTGACGGTCCGCGATTATCCGAGAGCGGGCTATGCGTCTGACCTGTGCGCTGTGAATAATCCATGTTTCATCCCTCAGACAGCAAGCGCGATTCTTACCTGCACATACTTTAGCACTCTTTGCAGGGGCCACCAAGGAAGGGTTTGCATACCGTTCGGTGATATCAGGCGGTTTTATCGAAAAATATACAGTATCAGAGGTATAATGACGGTTGCTTATTCAGAAAGAGGATATTGTGAAGCATCGCAACAGACGGCAGGACGCCATCCGCGACATCATCCGGGAGAAGTCCATCAAAACCCAGCGCGCGCTCGTCGGCGAGCTCAAGGATCGGGGCTTCAGCTGCACGCAGGCAACCGTTTCGCGCGATATCACCGATATGGGCCTGCGCAAGCTGCCCGAGGGCGTCTACGTCCTCTCCGAGGACCTGCATCTCCAGCGCATGCTCTCAGAATTCGTGAACGAGGTCCTGCGTGCCGACAACCTCCTGCTCGTCAAGTGCAACCCGGGTACCGCCGCAGGCGTTGCCTCTGCCATCGACGGGGCAAGCCTCGCCCATACGCTGGGCACGGTTTCCGGCGACGATACTGTGCTCATGGTGGTGGAGCCGGGCGATCACGCCGTCCATCTCCAATCCCTCATCGAGAAGCTCGTGAACGGGTCGTAGCGCCTATACGCCAACCTGCATAAGATCTGCCAGCACCTGCGCTACGCCCGCCTCGTCGTTGGTGGGTGCAACCATAGCTGCGGCGGCTTTGACGGCCTCTTCGGCATTGCCCATCGCGATGCCGATGCCCGCGGTCCCGATCATCTCGAGGTCGTTGTGAGAATCGCCGAACGCGACCGACGATGAGCGCTCGATGCCCAGATGATCGCAGAGCCAGGAAAGCGCCTCGCCTTTCGAGCACCTCCCATCGACGACCTCGACACACGCCGGATGAGCACTCGTCCACCGCAGCCCCTCCATGGCTTCGACGGTTTCTTTCACGCGACGGCCCTGTCCGAAGCCCTCATCGTCCATGCGATTGAAGATGCTGACGCGCTCGACGATGCGCGATTGCGCCACGATCTCGTGCACCGGCAGGTCCACGGGCGTGCGCGAGCGCAGGACATGGATCTGCATAGGCGCATCCAAGCGATAGCCTTTCAGGCGCTCGTAGCGCCACCGCTCCGAGATCACGCTTCCATCCGAGAAGATATCGAAGGTCACATCGAGATCCCTCACGCGCTCGTAGAGGGCGAGCGTCCGTTCGCGACCCAGGGCGCACGCATGGATCACCTGATGGGTCCGCAGGTCGTAGACCGCAGAACCGGTAGACGTGATGGCATAGCGCACGGCAGGATGGTTGGCGAGCTCGGCGTATGCCTCGACGCCGCTCAGGCTGCGACCCGTGCAAGGCACGAAGGGGATGCCCCGGCGGGCCAACTCGTCAAGCGCGGCCATGTTGCGCCCGATCAGCACCTTCTCGGTCGACAGGAAGGTATCGTCCAAATCGCAGAAGACGATCTTCATCGGACGCCCCCCATGCCGGTCCTACCTCTCGGCAAGCGGCACGTAGGGCTTGTCGCTCATGAAGGAATTGTATGCGGGACGGATGATGCGCGCCGAGCCATAGAGCTCCTCCATGCGGTGCGCGGCCCAACCGGAAAGACGTGCCATCGCGAAGATGGACGTGAACATGTCCTCGGGGATGCCGAGCATGGAATAGACGAAGCCCGTGTACATGTCGACGTTGGTCGAGATGGGCTTGGTGATACCGCGCACGTCGCGCATGAGCTGGGGTCCGAGGCGCTCGACGCTCTTGATGAGCTCGAAGCGCTCGGATTGGCCCTTCTCGGCGGCGAGCGCGCAAGCATATTTCTTGACCAGCTCCGCGCGGGGGTCGGTCACCGTGTAGACCGCATGGCCGAGGCCGTAGATGAGGCCGCTGCCGTCGAAGGCCTCGCGCTTGAGGATCTTGGTGAGGTAGGCGGCGAGCTCGTCATCGTTGGAGGTATCGGACACATGGAGGGCGATGTCTGCGAGCATCTCCCCCACCTTGGCATTCGCGCCGCCGTGCTTGGGGCCCTTGAGCGATCCGATGGCCGCCGCATAGGCCGAGTAGGCATCGGTGCCGGAGCTCGAGAGCACGCGGGTGGTGAAAGTGGAGTTGTTCCCACCGCCATGCTCGGCGTGGAGCATGAGCATGACGTCCAGAAGCATCGCCTCATCGCGCGTGAAGCCCTCGTCGCCGCGCAGGTCGTCGAGGATGGTCTCGGCCATGGAGTACTCCTCGCAGGCGGGCGGCACCACGAGCTCGTGGGATCCCTGACCGGCCACATGGGCGACATGGGCCACCGCCGCAGAGCGGGGCCAGCGGCCGAGCAGCGAGAGCGCGACGTCGATCTCGTGCTCGGGCGAGATGTCATCGGGGATGGGATCGTAGGCATAGAGCTTCAGGGTTATACGCTGGAGCACGTTCATGATGGAGCGCGCATGGGTGCGGTACGGGAACGAGGCGAAGAAGCCGTCGGGAAGCTGGCGCATGGAGCCGATGCGCGCCTTGAAGTCGTCGAGTTCGGCCTCTGTGGGAAGCGTGCCCGCAAGCAGGAGGTAGGCGACCTCCTCGTATCCGAAGCGATCCTCCGCTTGGGCGGCGTTCACGAGGTCGTCGATACGGTAGCCGCGCAGGGTGAGCTGGCCCTCATCGGGAACCAGCACGCCATCGACCTTGTTGTAGCCGTGGACGTTCGAGACGGTGGTGAGACCCACGAGCACGCCCGAGCCGTCGGCGTTGCGCAGGCCGCGCTTGGCATCGTAGCGCTCGAAGAGCTCTGCGGGGATCGTGTCGAGGGCATCATAGCCCTTATAGAGCTGATCGGAGACGGACGTGCGCCCCAAACCCTTGGAGGGCATGGGGTAGTCATCCTCGTCCCTCATGAAGACCGTGGTGGGATGAGGGTAGATATAACGCGCCCTTGTGTTGCGGTTCCCAGTCATGGCAGCACCTTTCTCATGCACAGGAGCATGCACGCAGACTTGCTGCACCCCATCCTATACGAGCACCTAAGCTCTCCATAAGACATCTGCATTTTTTTCCAAAGCCGTTAACCGAGCACGCGCAGCCTAGTTCTCCGCAAGATCCTCGCCTATGCGATTCAAGAAGAGGGCTTTGACATCCTCCTTCGTTGTTTCGAGCGCGACGGCGAGCTCGGTGAGGGAGCGCTCGCTCGCCTGCTTGAGGATGCGCTCGTAGGCCACGGGAGGCTTCTTGTTATTGGCCTTGACCTCGGCGATGCGGGCACGGAAGGTTTTGACGATGCGAACCGAGTCGAGGCAGCTGCCCTCGCGGATCTCGGTTTTGAAGTGCTCTTCCTCGAGCGAGTTGCTTTTGGCGGAGAAGGTATCGATCTCGAGGGCGGGATAGGAGTCGATGAGCGCGGCGGCCTCGGCGCGCGAGAGCACGGGCCGGAGACGGTCCTCGCCTGCGATGGGGAAGCTGATGCGCATGGGACGGCGCTGGCCCACGGGGAACAGCTGGTAGCTTGCGACGGGCCCGGCCGTTATCTCGTCGACGAGGCAGACGCCCTGCCCCGGATGAACAATGTACTCGCCAACGGCGTACATAGTGGCCTTCTTCCTCTGCATTAAATTGGATACGATTTGTATTATAGCACGTAAATGCCCACTTTTGGGCGATTGGAAGAGAAGGGTGGGGAAAGGGGGAGGAAGCGGTCAGAGGCACTTGCGGCAATCCCGTCACCGACGTGGGGGAAGTCAGGGAACGGTATCCTCGGGCCGAAGGGGGGCAAACAAGCTGGGAACCATTCCATTTAACAGGAAAGGCCAACCTGTTTCAGCGGTTGACCTCGGAGAATGCACTGGTGGCTGGGGAGGGAGTCGAACCCCCGACACAGGGATTTTCAGTCCCCTGCTCTACCAACTGAGCTACCCAGCCATGGATGCCGTTCAAGTTAGCCTACTCACTATACCAAACTGCAGGCGCAATACAAGCAGGAAGTTCCCGCCGATTTTCCGCATATATCAGAATACCACGGCAAAATCGCTTTCTCCGGGGATAAGCGGGATCTCGTCTTTCTTGTCGATGGTAAAGCTCATGGAGAATCCGCGTCTCTCATAGCTCTTGGTAAGCTCCGTGAAGAACAGCGCCACATCCTCGGCCTCGCCTTGGATCTCGAGCGAGACGCTGCCGTCGAACTCGTTGCGGACCCAGCCGGTCAGCCCGCGCTCCCGGGCAATCTCGCGGCAGGTCCAGCGGAAACCCACGCCTTGGACGGTGCCCGTAAAGCGCACGGCGAGCCGTTTGCTCGAATCGGACAGCGGCTTGACCGTACGGCGCTCGCGCTTGAAGAACCTCATGACCCTCTCCTGTCCGATTGTCTGCTGCCTGCGCATCCACCCCTATGGTAACCGTATGCGGAAGCGCGGGGTATGGTATCGTGTGCCTTTGGAATCGTATTCATCGAAAGGTGCCGCCATGACCTACGCACATACTCTCACACGCCGCGCATTTCTTGCAAGCTGCCTTGCCGGAGCATCCTTGGTCTCCACTGCCTGCACATCGGACACGGAGACGGATGCTCCGGTCGAGACCGACGCGCAGGGCGGCGAGGCGGAGGGCGCGGTCTCCGGTGTGCACCACGCCCGGATCGAGGTCGAAGGCTACGGCACCATCGAGGTGGCATTGAACGCCGATGTGGCGCCCATCACGGTTGCGAACTTCATGGGCCTCGCCGAGAGCGGCTTCTACGACGGCCTCACCTTCCACCGCATCATCACCGATTTCATGATCCAAGGCGGCGATCCGAACGGCGATGGCACCGGCGGCTCGGATCAGACCATCGTGGGCGAGTTCTCCGCCAACGGCTATGAGAACAGCCTCACGCATGTGCGCGGCGTCATCTCCATGGCCAGGCCCGGCAACGACTACAACGGAGCGTCATCGCAGTTCTTCATCATGCAGAAGACCAACCATGGCCTCGATGGGCAGTATGCGGCTTTCGGCACCGTAACGAGCGGCATGGAGATTGTGGATGCCATCTGCGCCAACACGCCTGTCGAAGACGACAACGGCACGGTTTTGCCCGAGAACCAACCGCACATCATCTCGATCACGATCGCAGACTAGGCTCGCACGCCCCCTGACGGAAGAAATATGGAACGCTGCGCTTTTCGACTGCGGCATGGTATGGTAAAGATGCTCGTTTGGAAATGGCCTCTCGTCTCCTAGGATGGACTCAGGCATGATCTGCTCGAGTTGCGGTCGGACAGTCGAAGATGGCGTGGCGTTCTGCCCGCATTGCGGCTCCGCCGTCATCCAGCCGTTCATGAGCGACGAGGACAAGGCGCGCGCAGACGCCGAGGCCGAGGCCGCCCTCAAATCCCTCGACGAGATCAAGCACACCGCCGCCCGCCCTGCCGCACGAACCGAGGAACAGGATGCGGCACCCGTGGGCGTCTCTCCTGTGAAGCGCAACTACAGCACGAGCCGCAAGGATGCACGATCCAGCACGTTCGTCATCGCCATGTTGGGAGCCTTGGCGCTTGCAGCGCTCCTTCTGGTGATTCTGCCCCGCATCATAAAACCTGCGCCCTCTCCTACCCCCACGATCGCCGAGCGGGATCCCAACGAGGAAAGCCCCCCTATCGGCGCTATCCCTCCCATCCAAGAGCTCTCGGCGCAGGACAATCCTAGAACAGAGGAAGCCGTCATCGCATATGGCGATGACACGGAAGAAGATGGGAAGGATTCCGAGAACGAGAGCGGCTTCGTCCTTCCCGACAGCGATACGCATCTCTACACCGCCGAGGAGCTCGAAGATCTCACCGAATGGGATCTCGAGATCGCCCGCAATGAGATCTACGCCCGCCACGGACGCGGTTTCAACGATTCGACCCTCCAAGCCTATTTCGACGGTCAGGACTGGTACGAGCGGCGCTATACGCCCGAAGAGTTCGACGCGCAAAGCGGCCTGCTCAATGATGTCGAGCAGGCCAACGTTGCAACTATTTCCGCGGCGGAGAGAGCGCTCTAGATCTGTACGCGCGCGAAGCGCTAGAAGGCGCCGCCGCCGCCTCCGCCACCGCCGCCGAAGCCTCCACCGCCGCCGCCGGAGAAACCTCCTCCACCTCCGCCGCCGGAGCTCCAGCTGGAGCCGGCCATAGATGCCGTGGAGACGGAATGTGCCGTGGAAACCGCAGAGGCGAACGCACGGGCGGGGCTGAGGCTGAGATTGCCACCCGGAGTCGAAGAAACATAGTACCAGCCATACATGGGTCTCATGTATTCGCTATGGATAACCTCGGGCAGCACTGTCTCGAGCTGTGAGATGACCTCTTCGGCGACACCGAGGACAACGGCCATCACGAGCAGGCGGTTCCAGAGGATGACATCGGTGGGGATCGCCTCGTTGAGGAACGTGAAATCTCTGAGCCAACGCCGCAGCGCCTTGAGCTTGGCCTTGACCTCCCGACCCTCCTCGTTGGCACGCTCCCTGCTCGCGCCACACACAATCGCGTAGATGCCGCTCGCTAGGAGCGGCACGGTGAAAGCGGCGACGAGCCCTATGGGCATGCCGAAGGACAGGGAGATGGGGAAGAAGAGATGCGCGAGCACGACATCGGCAACCCCTGCGGCAATGAGCGGGGTGGGAGGCTTGACCACGGTATCACCCATGGTAAAACGGCTCTCGAATATACCTTCGACCGTGTTGGACCATGAGTCGTAGGCCTGCTCGTAATCTGATGCATGCTTCTTGGCATACTTCTGGATACTCGAGAAGTACAGCGGCGGATAGGGGCTGGATGGAAGCTTCTCGTTTGTCATGTTGCGCGCGACCTTGTCGAACATGAGATAGAGCGCCTTGCGGTTGATCTTCTTGGCATCGCGCTCGGTTCTCGTGGCATCGGGCTGCGCAGGGTCAAGCGGTTTGTTGAGGACAAGGCGGTAATCCTCTTCGATACGCGGACCGAGAAAACCCTCATGGCTGGTCTTCACGTGTTGGAGGGCGATATTGCCCGAATCGGTGAGCTCCATGAGCGTTGCCGTGAAGGACTCGGGGCGGACAGATCCGCCATGGTAGAGAGCCCCGAGAACCGCGGGGTGGTCATCGGTGGGCACATCGCGGAAGTAGTCATCGTCGAACTGGGTTTTGAGGGCTTCCTTGTAGGCCTTGCGCTTGGAACGGGCGAGGATGAACGAGCCTACTGCCGCACCACCGGCAACGACCATCGAGCCGAAATAGACAACGCGGGCGGTAGCGCGCTTCCTGTTGGCTTCGTCTGCCGCGCGCTGCTCTTCCTGGAGGATGGACGCAAGAGCCGAGGAGGAATCCTGCTCGGCATTGGGAAGCCACGACTCGGGGAAGACCACGCGCGCCTCGGCGAACTCGGACCCGCCTACGCCGGGAACGGTGTAGACGATATCGTTGCCCGAGAAGGCGAGCGACGCATCGATGGGGCCGTGGCCCCACGCCCGTACGTTGTCCTCGGGCACGACCGACTGGCCCTCGGGAACCGGGAGGTGAACCGTGCAGGTGATATTCTGCGACTCCTCCTCCCATCCTTCGGTGACGAACTGCCAGTAAAGCTCGGCGACATCGGCATGGCGCAGGACCACATTGTTGATGCGATACGTGATGACGAAACGCGCATCCTCATCGCTGTGGCGGGAATAGATCTTGAGACGCAGGCCCGACCCATACCCCTCGATGGAGTAGGTGTGATTGTCGCCGGAGTTAGTGAGCTCGTAGGCGGTCTCCTTGCCGGCCGCGATCTCCCCTGCGGAAATGACATCCACGGTGACGGTGCGACCTTGGAATTCGCCTTGGGGCAGGTTCCAATACACGCCGTTGAAGCTGCCATCGAAGGAGAAGACGCGTTCCTCACGGACCTCGATGGATCCATCGACCGTTACCGTAGCATCGATATCCACCTGTGGAATCGAGTACTCGCGCGCGTAAGCAGGCGCGGCGATCCCCAGATTCACGGCAAGCATGAGGGTGCAGATGATAAGTGCGCTCGTGATGTGTGCCCGACGAGCTGTCATGGCACCACCTCCCAAATAATGCATGGACAGACGTGCTCTGTACAAGCATACCCTATGGGTGCGCACTCCTTACAGTCTCCTGCAGCGGGACGCTGCGCTCATCGATCTCACCCAAGCGGCGGGCACTGCCGGCTCATGCCACGACCGTGAACGTCGCCCCGCAGATATCGAAGTCCTCTCCCACATGGACGACTGCCGCCTCGCCGATATCGCGGCCCTTGTAGCACGCGGGGTTCGTCGAGCCGAGATCCTCGACGATGACCGCCGAGCTCAAGGGGACGATGCGCACATGGCGTTTGGATACCGCACGTGACTTGAGCACGACATCGCAAAGGACGTCGCGGCCTATAGTGAGACCGCTTGCGGGAACCGGGATGGTCGTCTGGGCATCATCCGTCGAGATGCGCAGCATCATACTCGGCGTATCCTCGGCTGCAGCGGGCATACCCCCTTCCTCCCCATCGATATCCGGTAATGATAAGAGCGGATTCGAACCATCGGGGGCGCGGCTTTCGAATGAATAGAGGCAGCCATAGCACACTGCCATGTCGCTGAACAGCTCCTGTCCGCACTGCGGGCAGATCTTGGTTCCGAACGATCCCATTTTTATCCTTTCCCCGTCAATTCGTGACACAGCACATGCTCAAGCGCTCCCCCTCCTCGAACCACGGATCCTCGGCAGCGGGCCTTTCCAGCGTGATGAACGCATCGGGGTTTGAGACGATCCTATTGGGGGCAAGGAATCTGACGGTATCGAGGATCCAGCCGCCCTCATCGACGAAGGCGATGTCGATGGGATAGGACATCGTAAAAGTATGGATAGATCCGCAGCGCACCAAGGCGACGGGATCGGCATCGTCGGATGTTCCCAAGAGGCCTTTGAGGCGCTTGAACCACGTGGCCAGCACCTGGAAAGCGATGGCCTCATGCGGTCTCGAATCTGCCGACAAGCTCACACGGCACATCTACATCACCACTCCCGGTCTATATCGGTCGACGACCAATGATCTCGTATGGACGATCTCGAACGGCGCATCCATGGAAACGCCGGCAAGACGCAGGTGTTGGGGCCATGGCCTGAAGCGCAAGGCACAGGTGAAGCGTGTCAGATGCGGACTCAAGCTCACCAGGGAGCCCGATGGAGAGGACAGCGCGGTCGCAGACACCTCGATGGAGATAGCCGGATTCTCGCCCATGGCCTCCTCGATGGCAGATTCCACCTCCGCGACTGCCGCAAGCTCCGTCTGAAGGCCTGCGGGGGATACCCCATGCGCGAGCACGGCATCCAAGCTCGCCCTGTCGAACAGGGCACAGCAGGCCAGATACTCCATGATGTTTGCCATGGTGATCGCGACCACAAGCGCAAGGGGGATGATCACCGCGACTTCGACGCTCATCTGGCCCGATTCGGGGCGGAGCGGGTTCTTCCCGAGCATCCTCATGGCGCACCGGCCAGTTCGGAGAGATCCACCTCGAGTGGAATGGCCAGATCCGTCCCCGGGATAGGCAGCTCGGCGATGGCGATGGCGGCCTCCCCCAGACCTCCGGGGACATCGACGCCGAGCGCACGGACGATGGAGGCGATATCAGGAGGCTGTCCGAGCGCGAGGATAAGCTGCTGCGCCCGGGCGATGCCTCCCAATCCTGCGCCCTCGAACACCTCGGCAGACGAAACCAAGACGGGTTTGAGCATGCGTATATCGCTGGGTTCCAAACCTGCGCCCCTCACCAACTCCTCAACGGTATCGTGCACCCAAGCGCCGACCGAGCCGCCGAACACCCCGTCAACCTGGGCAAGGAAATCCGCTGAGCTTTGGGCGAGCCTTCCATACGAGGAGCCATATGACTCGATCAGCCTCCCCCAAAGACGTCCGGCCTCGCCCAGCACCCCGAACAGCGCGGGATTGCGGGTGGAAAGGCCGTCGAATAGGTGCGCGAGAACCGAATTGCCCTCTTGGGATTCGTCCGGCGCAAGCATAGCGGCTGAGAGGGCTGCGCCAGGCGGCAGCTCAGCAGCATCCAGAAACGCCCTTCCCAGGCTTGCGGGAACCTCCTCCGCATCCATCCGCACGACAAGCGCCACGCATCCCCATGCACCGGGCGGAACGATATGGGGACGCGGAACGCTGAGCCGGTCCAAGGCCTCCCCAAACAAGTCGGTACCCTCTTGGGCGGTACCTTTGATCTGGGCTTCCGCGAGGGCGCCCTCGTTGCGTGCCTGCTCGTAATCACGAGATGCCCTCACGACTTCCCTCCAGTAGTGCTCGAATCCGTTGTCGATGCTCGTCGATGCAGCGGCAACCCTGCCCATATCGACTATGTCCATCTGGCAGATCTCGCAGCGCGACACATCCCCTGCATCGAGTTGGGCAAGCGAGGCAAAGCCGTCGGCAGGACCCGACGCGCCCGGACACGAGAGCGTCGCATGCAGCATGCGTCCATCCTCAGCCGTACATGGCCAGCGGACCTCGGTATAGAGGCTGGTGGAGCGTGCCTCGGTCGTGTTATGAGGGAGCTCGGGAAGCTGCATATCAACGCCCCCGTCTGCCCGCTCGGTGTAAAAAGCCATCGAGAGCTGCTCGATCGCATAGTCGTAGAACGCCTTCCGGGCACACGAATCGACCAGCGCCTCCACGGTTCCGTTCTCGGGAACGTCGAGGTTCCTCCTCACCGGATAATAGGTCCGCGCACGGACGAGCGCAGCTCCGAAGGTCCAGGACTCGAAACTCGCATAGTCCGGATTCTGCCGATCCGTCAGGTGCGCAAGCGTGCGGGCCCGTTCGCGCATGCAGCGGGGCCGTTGCCCGCAATCGGCCATCCATCCCCTCATGAGAGCATCGTTCGCACGCGCGCGGGCATCCTCGATGCGTTCGCTTGCCTCCTGCATCTCGCGTGCCTTCCGCTCGAGCGCACCGGTGTCGATCTCCGTCTCGAGGCCGGAGAAGTCGCTGCACCCCTCGAGCGGGATGGGGACGGCGATCCCCGCATACGACAGGCCCTCCTCCTCGTTCGCCTCGACCGTTGCAATCGAGTTGAGCATGACCAGCGTGGGCACGAGCCTTTCGAGCGCGGAGAGGCCGCGCACGGCGCTCTGGGCGAAATCGGAGCGCGCTTCGAGGATCGAGGTACCCTTCTCGAGGGTCTCTGCTGCCAGCGGGCCTGCTCCGGGAACTGCCGAGAGGACCAACGCGGCCCCGCAGGTCACCAACCCGGCGAGCCCCATGGAGAGGATGAGCGCGTCGCATACCTGTGCGCAGGTCGCGTACCTCGAGACCACATTCGACCCCGCCATGGAGCAGGCATCGGCGACTTCCTGCACCTCGGCTGCACGTGAGAGGCTCCACTGGATCCGCCCCGCGAAGAACACGAGCGTGATGCTCAAAAGCAGCGCGAGGGCTAGGGCGACCGTCGTATAGCCGCCCTCGTCATCAAGGAACAGGGATAGGGGGTGCACGCTCCTTCTATCTGTCCCAGACGGCTGCCCAGTCATGGGCGTCACCTCCCAACCACGATGGCCGAAGCGCCGCCTCATAGCGAACCGAGAGGATGACGCCCTCTCCGTCGCATCCAAGAACACCGCTTGCAAGCAGGCCGAGCAGCGGCAACGGGCGCGCATGGCCGCGTATCGACACGCTCACCGCCCCCTCATCATTCGAGAGCTCTATATCCCAATCATCGGATCCGCCCACATGGAACAAGCTCACCTCGGGAATCGCCGCGAGACGCCGCAGGCAGAACTGCTTGGGTATCTCGGGAGGATCCGAGGAGGTGACGAGCAGCCGTGCCGTCTCGGCGGCAGCTTGGCCCATGACCATGCGCGTATAGAGAAGGCACGCAGGTTCCAGCAGAAGCCCCATGGTAAGAAGCAGCGTGGGCATAAGAAGCGCCGCCTCGACCGTCGCTTGTCCCTCGGAGCGCGCAAGGAGCGTGGCAGGCATCTCAGAACACCGCCAAATCCTGGACCGTCCCGAGCGCATCGGAGCCCGTCAGCACATGTGCGGAACTCTCGATGGCTTCCTCGAACGTTGCAGGAGCCCGCATGAGGCCCATGAGCAACCCCAGCACTGCGATGCTTGCCAGCAGGGCGAACGTGATGAGGGCATACTCCAGCGTGGATTGCCCGCCGGCACTGCGCATAATCGCGAACATGATCGCTTCTCCTCTCATTCTTGGACGGACAGCCGGATGGTCTGGACGGAGCACGTATCGTCCGCCACGTCGTGGATGACGAGAATCTCCACCCACCCATCGCCTTGGACGAGGCATCCCCATGCGTTGCCATAGAGGTCGAGGTAGCCTGCGCATTCCAACGAACATCCGCTTTCCCGACGATACGCGGTGAGGCGTTCCTCGGCCTCCTGCTCGAGCGGCTGGGATGAGATCCCGAGCTCTGTCGACGGAGCGAGCCCTGCTTCCGCAACGCTTTCCAGCAAGAGCGTAGAAACACCGGACGCATCGGCGGAAGGTGTTGGGGCGCGCATATGGGCGGCCAGCATCAGGGCGGCGCAGAAGCAGGCTCCCGCGATGGCGGCTACAGGGAATTGATGCCCTCGGCGATGGCGCTCCATAGTTCTCCGACCTTCTCCCTGAACGCGAGGATGGCAAGGATCGCGATGACGACTAGAACGCCCACGAGGATGGCGTACTCGGTCGTGCCCTGACCCGATTCGTTCTCGAGCAGTCCCTTCGAGAAATCGATCAACCTGGTGCCGTCCATTTTCTCTCCTTTCACATCGTGCGGTTTCAAACGGTTCGCAACGCCGGCCCCATCAGCGGGCCGAGGATCGCCAGGAGCATGGCGGGGACGATAAGGGTCCCCAAGGGTATGAGCATCTTGACCGGCACCTTCTCTATCTCCTCCTCGATATGGGAGCGATGCTCGTCGCGGATGGTCTGAGCTTGGTGCTCGAGCACCTCCGCCAAAGGAGATCCGAAGGCAAGCGCCTCGGAAACCGTCGAGGAGAATCGCCGGAGGGCGGCGACATCGAGCTGCTTCGCGAGCGCTGAGAGCGCCTCGGAGCGCGACACCAGGCCGATGCGCCACGATACCATAGCCTCCTTAAGCGCCTCGGCAAGGTCATCGCTATAACGCGTGCAGTAGAGCTCGAGGGAGGCATCGAAGGATAGGCCTGCAGAAAGGCCGAGCGTCAACACATCGAGAAGCGTCGGCAACTGGACGAGGCAGGCATGCCTGCGCCTCTCCAAGCGCTCATGCTCGATGTATGCCCCTACCGGCCGAAGCCGCCTCCAGCCCTCTATCAGCTTGACGAACGCGCCCAAGGATACGGGACGCGCCGATCCGGCATCAGATGCGAGGAGCGCCGCCGCGCCCGAGAGGATCGCTGTTGCACCTACGAGCAGCATCAGAGGATCCCCCTTGAGAGATGCCGCACGATGAGAACGGCCGCCACATCCATGCAGCATGCGAGACCGAGCGAGATGAGGCCGGCGGGCGTAGCGACGCCCTTCTGGAAATCGGGGGAGATGATCAGGAGAAGCCCCACGAGGACAACCGGGAGCAGGCACACGACGCGCACCGAGAGGCGGACCTGGGCGGTTTTAACCGCAAGCAGGCGCTCCAGCTCTCCAGCACGCTCGACGAGCCGTGCGGATCGCATGAAAAGGCCTTGGAGAGGGCTCCCCGTCTGATGGGAGATGGCCAAGGCGCTCGAGAGGAGGCCGGCGCCAGGCGTGTCGAGCTCGCGGCTCAGGTCCTCGAGCGCTTCCTCATATGGTTCGCCGCAGATAAGCTTGAGGGAGCAGTGGGCGAAAGCGGGCGCGGCGACGCTCTCCTCGCGCGAGCCGACATAGGCGATGGCCTGCGAGAGCGTGAGACCCGAGCCGAGCGATACGGCAAGCGAGCGGAATACGACGGGCATCTCGGAGGAAAGGGCTCGGGTTCGCACACGGCGGATCCGCGCGGCATAGGTCTCGATACCCAAGGCGCAGGCGCCGATACCGACAACAGCTCCCAACCATGAGCCCGCAAGGAAGATACCGCAGAGGATGGATGCGCACGCGATGAGCAGCAGAACGGATGCGGATTCCGAGGACGAGCATGCGACTCCCCTATCGCTGAGCCATCCGCCCAGATTGCAGGCAGCAAGCGCCGCATCGTCCGAATCGAGCAGGATCTCCACCAAGGATGTACGCGAGATCCTCTGCACGATGCCGCGCAGGGACCGTGCAAGATAGCGCAGCATGCGCATGAACGTCTTGTCCGAAACCATATCGCTCGGAAAGGCGAGCCATACCGCCGCCGCCGTGGCGAGCGCGGATCCTAGGAGAGCAGGGAATGCCATTCCCGCACCTCCTCTGCAGAAGCGATTCCCATCTCATGAGCCTGCTCGACGAAGGCGGGCAGGTGCTCAAGCCGCCACATCCCCCTTCCGGAATCGAAGGAAACGCAGGGTGAAAGCTCGACGCGGCCCTCTTCCGAGCGCAGGACCTCCGACATCGAGCCGATCCTCCTGCTGCCATCGGAAAGACGGCATGACATCACCAGAAGATCGAGAGCTGTGGCGATCTGCTCTTCGATCAGCTCTGACGGAAGATTCATGCCGAACCGAGCCATCAGGATGAGACGTGAGACTGCTTCGCGGGCGTCTCCCGCATGGAGCGTCGTAAGCGATCCGGGGTGACCCGTGTTCATGGCGTTGAGCATATCGATGGCCTCCTCGCCGCGGACCTCTCCCACGATGATGCGGTCGGGGCGCATACGCAGGGCGTTCTTGACCAGATCGCGGATAGTGATCTCACCGGTCCCCTCGATCGAGGCGTCGCGTGCCTCGAGCGGGACCACATGGGGGTGGGAGTCGAATCTGAGCTCGCAGGAATCCTCTATGGTCACGATGCGCTCACCGTGATCTATCTCACAAGAGAGTGCGTTCAAAAGGGTGGTCTTCCCCGAACCTGTCCCTCCTGCCACCGCGATACTCTGCCGCATCTTCACCGCGCACGAGAGGAGCCGCGCGTACCAATCGGGAAGGGCCCGCAACTCCCGCAGGCGTTGAAGAGAGGTGATGCGACCGGAGAACTTCCTGATGCTCACCGCAGGACCCTGGGGTGCCACGGGTGAGACGACCGCATTGACGCGGTCCCCGTTGCCGAGGCGGGCGTTCACGATGGGACTGCTCTTATCGATGCGGCGGCCGAGCGGGGCGAGGATCCTATCGAGGACGATCATCACCTGCTCCGCCGAGTCGAAGGTGTGGGACGAAGTCTCGAGACGGCCAGCACGCTCGAAGAAGAGCGCCTTGGGACCGTTGATCATGACCTCGCTCACGCTCTCGTCGTCCATCAGGGGTTGGATGGGACCGAGACCGCACACCTCGTCGAGCACCTGCCTCACCAAGGTGTCGTGATGCTCGGGAGACACCCGGTCGGTCTGGGTATTGAGGATCGAGCGGCATGCCACTTCGAACTCCACGCGCGCACGTCCGATGGAGCCTTGGGCGATCTCGGCAGCGACGGCCTTGAGACCCAGCCGCTCTATGAGCTCGCGTTTGAGCCACCTGCGCTGCCCGATGAGATCCTCCGCGCCCATAGGGACGGGGATGGACCCCTGGGACCTCACCCGTTCGAGCACGCTCATCTATCCCGCCTCCCTGCCATGCGAGAAGCGCCAGAACCTCCGTTTGACCGAAGGCTCGCGGGAGGCCTTGCGCGCCTCCTCGCAGTCGGGCAGGCAGCCGAGCTCGACCAGGATCTGGGCAAGGCATGAGGCGACCGACCGTGTGAAATCGCAGGAGTACCGGGCGAGCTCGTCGGCAAGCCCCTCGCCCATGAGCTGCGCCACCTCCTGACCGCCTTCGAAAACCCTGAGCGGGCGGGCAACTTCGAGCCCCATCTCGGCGCGCGCATATGAGTAGTCCGGTTTTGCATAGGGATCGGCATGGTTCTCGAGCCGCATGATCCGCGTACGCGCCACTCCGAGGCGCACGGCAAGCCCTCCCATCCGCGCGAGGGCCGCAAGCGAGGCATGGCGGCCATCGTAGACCAGCACCGCCCGATCTGCTCGCTGCAGGGCCTCGGCGACGGCATCGGTCGTCGTAGAAGAGCTGTCAACCAAGACGAGGTCGGCGTTCGAGCATGCGCAATCGATAAGCGGTGCCGCGAACGGTGCGGCCTTCTCCGACATTTCGGGAAGGCTGCAAGGCCCCCAGAGTTTGATCGAATCACCGGCGGGAAGGGACAGGTTGGCGATTGCGGCAAGATCGGGGGTATCAAGGGTAGCGAGATCGGCCCCGCGCTTGAGACCGAAGCAGGTGTAGAGGTTGCCGTTGGCGAGATCGAGATCGATGAGGCCCACGCGCATGCCCCATGATGCCGCGATGAGCGCGGCCGTCGCGACGATCGAGGTCTTGCCCACACCGCCACGGCCCGAGCAGAGCACCACGAGCGGAGCCCGCCTATCCGACCCATCCCGTGCAGGTTCTGTACGGCGCATCCCCGCTTGCATAGTGTATTTCCCTGCTTCCTGCACGGGATGGGATTGGATCTTCTCGGGCTCGAAGACGCGGGAGATTCCGGCACGCTTCGCACGCGAGCGCAGCGATCCCGAGGCGCTATCCACCACGAGCACCACCTCGTGTGCGCACCCATCGCTTGCGATGGCCGCGCAGAGATTGATATCCGAGACGCCGCTCTCGCTGTAACCTGCCAAGGCAATGCGCGTGCCCTCATCCTGCTTGATGAGCGTCTCCCGAAGCTCGGAGGCAGAGCCTGCGAAGAGGCAGGGCGCATGGGGATACAGCGTATGGGCGGCTTCTGAGACCAGTCCCCGTTTGGCAGGCGGGCAGCAGCAGAAACAGGTAGTGGGTTGCATCTATTCCTCGCTCTCCTTGGGCATTTCGCGGGATGGGGCCGGTTCGCTCGACGGATCAGGGGCTTTTTGCGCATCCCCGCCAAGCGATTCCCCCTGCGCTGAGGTTCGATCTTCGACGGCCCCGTCCTCCGCGGGCACATCCACGGGAGCGCTTTCCGGAGCATCATGTGCGAATTCGACATCGTCTGCGGGTATCACGAGCCGCAGATCGCCACGCGCACTTGCCCCCAGCACGGCGCTCACATCCTCGGGCCGCACGGCAAGCGATATCGTCTGGGTCGAAGAGAAGGTCGTGGCCTCGATCGGCGATGCAAGGATGAGCGCATCACCGGTAAGCAATACGGTGCTGTTCGAACCCACCGAATAGGCGATGACGCGCGTACCCGCCGAGATGTTCCTCGAGAGTCCGAGCTTGTCGGTCAGGGAAAGCGAGAGGGCGACGAATCCGGCAGGGACATCGAGCCCGCTCGTACCGTCGCGGAGGTTGAGCTGCGTGAGCGGAAGCCCCTTGGCAAGCGGGACCGTGACCTGCCTGCCGATAACATCTTCGAGACGCACCAGCGCCTGATCGGGCGCAAGGTCGGCCAGCCATTCGCGCGTTGCGATCGCCCCCGCATCTATGATGTCACCATATTCCAGATTCCGGGTGGCGACGAGCAGGCTCACAACCTCCCCACCGTAGCGTTCAAGAACGTCGAGGCGTGCACGCTCTTCCTGCGCCTTGATGCGTTCGCCGTATAAGAGGCATGCCGCGCACGCCGCCAGAGCACAGAGCGCTGCCAATGCCAATCGGAACCGCCTCGACATCGTCGTACGACCTTCTTTCCCTCCCGAACATCTCCTAAAGGGATTGTCGCTGCGGATCCTGTCGATAACCCATGGCCCTTTAGAAAGCGTTGACCGCGTGCTTCCCAAGACCTGCCGGCAAACTTGCGGGCAGGGCGGGCATCCCAGCTAAGCGGTGTGCGAATTGCTTCGCGAACTCGCTATGCGTTCGTGGAAAAATTGCAGGTGCGCAGATGGCGGGATGCGCTGCGGACGAGGCCCGACCGCCACCATGCGAAAGCATTGCTCATAACTTTTCCGACGGCCCGTCGCCTGCGGAAAAGGCGTATCATAACCACATGATATAATCGTGCGCGATTGTATAGCGCTCTGAAAGGATGGGGCCCGATGGAGGACTACAATTCCCCCTCATCGCAGACCTAGCCAATTCACAGCATGACGGAAGACTTCCTATCTATCATTATCCAGACATAAACAACGTCTCGGTACTTAACACCTGGCGGTTTCAAGCCTAATTCTGCCAGAATCCATCTTTCACATAATCTTACTGAGATGTTGCAGTCGGATATACGCAGGACCGTTGGGGAAGCCCACATTGCGGACACAATGCCGGGCTGAACGGCGATAAGGAAAAGCAGCAGTAACCACTCGTAACGCGCATACGGGATGGGGATGTGATGGACACACGGAAGCAATGTGCTTACTTCATGGAATGGTAGGCGATCTCCACTCGCAAAGACGTATCGACCCATTCTCCCTTCGCATAGACGGGGCTTTTGCCGATCATGATGCCGGCAACCTTCCCGAGCTTCCTATCCTTATCTTTAATGACGTCTTTTACCTCGTCAATCTCTATATCTGCGAAGCCAAGACTCGCCAGCTCATCCCTTACCGCCTCGTAATGCCTGCCAATATAACCTTTGAGCGCACAGGGTAGTTTAGCTTCACCGACATGCAGAGCAGCAATCTCCTCCTCATTCATCAGCTGATAGTAGGCGACGACCACCTCGGAATCGGCTTCATACCAATCCCCTGGGGCGTATCTGGAGGAGCCCTCGATCAAAACGCTCGTGACACAGCCCTCCTTTGCAAAGAGCTTCCTCTCGGGATCGGGGCGGAGCAGCACGTTACCGAAGCCGAAGGCGGCAAGCTCGGAGCGGACTTCCTCAAAGTTCCTGCCGAGAAAGTGCTTCTCGTTCCACGAGATGGGAAATTCGGCCGGAAGCTCCTCCCGCTTGACAGATTCAAAATATGCTTTTGCTTTGATGAAATCCTCGGATGCCGCCCACTCGTACGCCTCGAGCGCCCTCACGGAATTAACGGGATGGCTGAACCCGAAATGCATGTAGAGTTCCATCGCCTTATTGGCCCCATCATCGCTGATAAGCGAACGATACTCGCGAGCCTGCTCTAGGAAAGCATCGAAATTAGCCTCGAGGCCGATATCCTTGTCGAAGCCCGCAAGCCTCATGCTGACCTCGAACATCTTCTCCGGCGTACCATCGCAAAGGATTGCCGCCCTGTCTGCCGAGAACTCGCTACAACGGCTCCAGTAGGAGAAGGCACCTTCGATACCCATAAGGGCAGCCTCGCTCAAGAACCCAGGGATAATGCTGAAAGCGAGCCTCAAAGCCCCTTCGGCAACCCAATATGCCATGGTGGTGTAGAGCATGTGGTGGCAAGCGATATGACCACATTCGTGGGCGATCACTGTGGGAACGAGCTCGTCAGGAAACGTCTCAAGTAGTCCCGAAGTTATAGTAATGGATGATTTCTCGTTACCCATTGCATAGGCGTTTGCCACGGGATCAAGTTCGAGATACAGCTCGGGGATATCAATACCGAGCTTATCGCAGATGGGCGGCAGCATATCGAAGTAATGTGAGAGCTGCTCACTCGAGATGCGCACCTTGGTGGCCATATTCTCGATGCACATGGCCTTCTCACTCCAGTACCTCATGAACAAGTTTGCCACTTGCTCGAAACCTGGAACTGATCTGAGCGCATTCATGGCAGCCCTGTCAGCATCATGGATGAACACGTTACTGTTGATAGCCATCTGTTCCCCTTTAGTTCTGGACTGGATCCTTCATGCAAAAATGCTGATTGCATTCAGACAAGAACAAAGCCGACGCTAACAATGACAACGCTGCACTTACCATCAGTCGATGTTTTTGCAATTGAGAAAAGGCTAGTACAACCCCCCCCCATGTCAAATCTGGCGCTGCGCTAAATACTCCATACTAGCTATGCCACCGTAATTGAAATCCACCCGGCAGTAATCGTAGGGCGCGGCAGCTCAGATCGCGGCCCTGCGTATGTCCTCCGGGTGTACGCCTTCTTGCACCTTTCCCTGTTTGCCATTCTCCATCTCTGATCTTTCTCAAAGGTCGGCCGATCCGGATTCTGAAGGTTAGGGAGCAGGTACATATCCCGCTGTCATTTCAGCATGCGGCACTGGATCCGAGAAGTTTTTCACTAGGATAAGGAGTCAAGGAGCACGTGGAAGCATGGTGGACCCGTCGCCCGCGGAAAAGGCGTATCATAACCACATGATATAATCGTGCGCGATTGTATAGCGCTCTGAAAGGATGGGGGCACGATGGAGGACTACAACCCGCTCGCTTTGGAGAACCAGCTGTGCTTCCCCCTCTATGCCGCCTCCAAGGAGCTCACGCGCCAGTACAAGCCCCTGCTCGACCCGCTCGGGCTCACCTATACCCAATACGTCGCCATGATGGCGCTCTGGGAGCGCGACGGCATCACCGTGGGCGAGCTCGGGGCCAAACTCTACTTGGATTCCGCAACGCTCACACCGCTCCTGAAGCGGCTCGAGAGCCACGGATACGTACGGCGCGAACGATCGAAGGAGGACGAGCGCTCGGTCATCGTGACGCTCACCGACGAGGGGCACGACCTGCGCAAGAAGGCCGTCGATGTGCCCTTCTGCATGGCGGGATGCCTCAAGATCACGCCCGAGGAGGCGATCCAGCTCAAAACGCTCCTGTCGAAGGTGCTTCAGTCCTTCGGATAGGATGGCGGCATCGAATCGGGTACGAATCCCTCGAAGATGCCTATCCCTCCCCTGCGCTCGCAGGCGAGCAGCTCGGCCATGGAATGAAGCGTCCAGCCCACATATGCGGCGCCCATGACCTTGGTTGCCAGCAACGCAGGCGGCATCAGCGCATCGCTCCAGCGATATGCAACGAAATCAGGCCGCGTGAGGACGTTGGCCGCAAGCAGGGTCGCTGCGCAATCCGCGAGAAGGCCCTTGCCGGTACCGTCGGCCTCAGACAGGAAGTTCTGCGCAAGCTGGCCACGGAACACGTCCCCGCGGTTGAGCCGCAGCCACTGCACCACGCGCGGATCGAAGCTCTCCACGCAGAAGATGAGGGCATGCCGATCGAGCTCTTCCATAACGGCAGCTGCAAGCTGGGCGTAATTATCACCCTTGGCCTTGACCTCCACGATGAGGGGGATCTTCATATCCAGCTGCCCGTAGACGTCGAGCGCCTCGGAGAAGAGCGGGATACGCTCCTCGGTGCCGCTCAGTCTGAGCCGAGCAAGCTCCGGGAAAGCCAGCTCCTCCACGACGGCCTTCTCGCCGGTGAGGCGCATCAGGTCGGAGTCGTGCACCACCACAAGGCGCTTGTCGGATGTGAGATGCACATCGAGCTCGGATCCGAAACCCAAGCTCGCCGCACGCTCGAAGGCGGGAATCGAGTTCTCGGGGATACCGAGGCGAAGATCGTGGAGGCCACGATGCGCATAGCGGAAGCGCCTGAGATACGCCCAGGTTCGCCCCCGCTCATATGAGCGGGGGCGCGGGGCGACCACGGCACAGCTCGCTCCCAAAAGCCCGACGCCGAGGAGCGCGCCCTTGACGAAGCCCCTATCCATGAGACACCTCGGTCCCCTCCTCCGGCACGAGCGACGACACGCCGTCCTTCTCCACGAGACGGTAGCCCTCGTCATGTGCGCAGACATGCTCGAGGATGCGGCGCACGTTGGGGCCATCGCAGCGCTCGTAGTGGGCCTCGGCCTGCTCGCGGGCAAGGCCTCCCTTGGACTTGCGGGCGATAAGGCGCTCCCGCACATCCTCCTCGTCCACGCGGATGAAGATGCTGTAGTCGCAGAGTTTGGCGAAATCATCCCAGTATTCCTCGTCGAGAAGCAGGTAGTTGCCCTCGATGAGCACGATGTCGGCGTAGATCCACGTACCCTTGTCGCGCGGCTCGTGGATGGTGCGGTCGTAGACCGGCCACGGCATCTTGACCATGGTCTTCAAGGAGGAGAGGTGCTTGTAGAACTGCTCGAGGTCGAAGGATTCGGGTGCGCCTTTGATGGCCTTGAGCGGCAGGGGTCTCCCGTCCCGGTAGATGGCATGGGTCTTGAGGTAGTCGTTGCGATAGTGGAACCCATCCAGGCCCACCGCTTGGAAGACGTCGCGGCCGAGCTCTTCCTTGGCGAGCATCTCGAGCACGGTCGCGATGGTCGACTTGCCGGCTCCCGGAGGGGCGGCGAGATAGACCACCAAACGGCTGCCCAGGCGTTCTTGGAGAGACTTCAGGCGCCTCAGCAGAGGCAGGAACACCCCTTTGACCGTATCGGCGCTATAGCGCGCCTCGTACTCGTATCCGTTGACCTTCACGTTGAAGCTGCGGACCCCATCCATAGAAACCTCCCCCGCCCATCCATCGATATCCAACTATACAAGAAGCTGATGTCCTGCAAGGCTGGAGAAGCGTGACAAGAGGACAGGTCGTTTTCCACAGCGGGGCCCGCCTGCAGCAGCCATGGCACGGAAGGCCCCGCATGGCGTGAACAGAGCCCCCGTCCCCCTGTTCATGTTCCGTCCCCCTGTTCATGTTCGGCGTGAACGGAGCCCCCGTCCCCCTGTTCACGCGTCCCCCTGTTCACGAATGCGCCCCCGGCAAGATACCGGGGGCGCACTCTGAGGTACGGTACGGCCGCTGCGAACTTACGCGGGGAGGATCTCCGTGTTGACGTTCCAGCAGACATAGTAGGTGCCGGCATACGGGGCGACGACATACTGGTCGGCGTACTGCTCCTTGACGCGGGCCATCTCGTTCGTGGGGATCTCGTCGATGAAGTGCCAGTCACCGTTCTCCCAGTTGGCGAGATTGGTGTTGTGGTCATCGGAGAGGTACCAGTTGATCTGCGACATGGAGATGTTGGCGGCGTCCCAGTAATCATCGCGCTTGGAAAGCGTGATGACGGAGTTGTGATCCCAGTTGCTGATGCTGTAGGGGCCGTTGCAGACGTAGGTGGCGGGATCGGTGGCCCAAGACTCATTGGACACGACATCCTCGCGCACCGGATAGAACACGGGGAAGGCCATGAGCTCGTCCCAGTATGCGATGAGGTTGGTCGAGGTGACCTCGAGGGTCTTATCGTCGATTGCAGTCACAGCGAGGTCGTTGGGATAGCCCACGATGACGGAGTACATCTCGCCGTAGTCTGCACCGAGCTCGTCGGAGGCGGCGCGCTTCCACGCGAACTCGAAATCGTGCGCGGTCAGCGGCTGGCCGTCGGACCAGGTGAGGCCGTCGCGCAGGGTGTAGGTGTAGGTGACGGTTCCATCGGCATTCTCGACACCCTCGACCATCTCCTGGGCGCATTCGGGGGCGATAGCGTAGGAACCATCAGCCTGGAGATCCCACTTGGAGAGACCGGCGAAGGTGTGCACGAGCGTGGTAGCGCCATCGACGGCGGAGTTGAGGGCGGGGTCGAGCGTGTCGGGCTCGGAGCCGTAGCTGACGTTGATGGAGTCGCCGGCGCCCGCAACGGTGGTCTTCTCGAAGTGGGCGAAGCCCAGCGGCGTGACGTAGAAGCCCTCGACGTCCTTGTTGAGCAGGTAGGGATTGGTGTAGTAGTAGATCGGGCAGAGGCAGCCGGTCTCCATGAGGATGTCCTCGGCGAGGTGCATCATCTCGAAGCGCTTGGCCTGGTCGGAGCACTTGTTGATGGTGTCGATGAGGACGTCGAAGGTCTCGGCCCAAGTGCCGTTCTCGACCTTGGTGTCGTAGCCCCACGGGGTGAGGTCGATGCTGTACATGGCGAGCCCGGCATGGGCGCCCTTGCCATATTGGACGTCGTTGTTGCCGGAACCGGAGGTCCACATGTCGAGCATGCAGATCGGGTCGGTGTAGTCCATGATCCAGCCGTTGCGTGCGATGGAGTAGTTGCCGGCCTTGCGGGTGTTGAGGAAGGTGGCCCACTCCTGGTTCTCCATATTCATGGTGATGCCGATGCCCGCGAGCGTGCTCTGGAGATACTCGCCGATGGCCTTATGGGACTCGCTGGTGTTGTAGAGATAGGTCATCGTGGGGAAGTCGGTGAACATCCCGCTGGCCTCGTCGTAGCTGTAGTACTTCTTGAGAACGTCGATGGCCGCCTCGAAGTTGGCAGCAAGGGCCTCCTGGCTGACATCATAGTAGCCGGTGCCGTTGCCGCGACCGGCATTCTGCATGAAGTCGGAACCATCGGGCTCGCCGACGCCCTGGCACACGAAGGTGCTCGCGGGAATCTGGTCGGCCTGGGCGATCTGCTCGCAGATATAGGTGCGGTCGAAGATCAGGCGGATGGCCTTGCGGATCTCGGCCTTGGCGGCTTCGGCTTCCTCGGGGGTGCCGAACGCGCTGGTGGTGGTATCGGGGCCGTCGCCCGATCCGCCGCCGTTGCACGCCGCGAGGCTGCCGACGACGACCACGCCGCCGAGCGTCTTCAAGAAATTCCTACGGGAAAGCTTGGTCATGGTGAATCCTTCCTTCGTTCAAGCTTCTTTTCCAGAGGGATCTGGAAATGTACATAGAGCCGAGTGTAGGGCAAATAGGGGCTCGATCCTGTAAAAATATGCCCTTCACCAGCACATGTTAACTAGTTTGTCACAATCGCTCACGTATAGATCCCCCTCATGCGGAGGGCATGCGCCGAGGTAGGCGGCTTCGATCTTCTCGAATTCGGCCATGGATTCGGCGAAGGTGCCGTCCGCCCTCTACACGGGCAGCGCATTGCGGGCACTGCACGTCATCAGGCGCTCTGATGGGCTCGGTCCCATTTCTCGAAAGCACCTTCGTCGAGATCGGCTATATCCTCGAGGGCGCGTCCGACGGCATCGTCCTCGCAGGGGCCGATGTGGTGGCGCGCAACGGCGCGGACGCGATCGTTGGCGTTGGCCACCGCCACGGAATGGGTCACGGCGGAGAGGATCATGTAATCGTTGTCGGAGTCGCCGAAGCAGACGACCTCGCCCTCGTTGACGGCGAGGATGATCTGCAGGATACGAAGGCCGCTCTCCTTTGACCAGCCCTTGGGAACGCAGTCGAACATGCGCGATCCTGGAGAGATGAGATCGAGCTTGGGACAGGCGGCGCGTATCCTGTCGGCCCACTCGTTGTTATCGATCTTTTCGGAACCCTCCTCGAAGTGGATGCCGGCGGTGACGATAGGCCAATCGGGGATGTCTTTCGGCTCGCAGAGCTCGGCTGCACGGCGAGAACCCCAGGTGGTGCCCATGAGGCTCTCGTACGTGGAACCGGAGATGAAGCCGCCCATGTCGCCTCGGCCACTCACGTAGACGCCCGGGAGGTCATGGACCATCTCCGCCATGGTCACGATATTGGAGCGGTCCATCGAGGTTTGGTTGACAAGGGTGCCGTGGGCGTAGATCTTCTTGCCGTTGGAGAGCAAGGCCGTCTGCATGCAGGTCTCGTCGCCTTGGAACGACTCGAGAACCGAGTCCCAGTCGCGTCCGCTGGCGGGGCCGAAGCACACCCCCCTGTCGACGAGCCGGTGGATGGCGGCGAGGGCACGGTCGCTCGCCGGCCTCCCGTAGGGAAGCAGGGTCATATCCATGTCGGTGAGCACGAGCTTGATCATGGTGGCTCCCATCTATGCGGACGCTTTGTCAAGCATAAGCCGCAGGCAGCCCGAAAAAGGGTGAGAACGGCACCGCAGCGGCCGAGCGGCAGGCCTCTCGGAGCCATCGGATGGCGGGAGGATATCTCGCGGGGGATGTGCGGAAAACACCGCGCTGCTGTCATCCGGGGGCATGCGACCCCTCGGCTGCACGCTCCTCTCAAAAGGCCCTACGGGCGGCCCAGATGGAGGATCCTGCGCAATCCGAGCTTCACCACATCGAAGAAGCTCGGGCTGCGCAGCATGCGCTCTTCGGGCACGTGGGCGCGCACGGCACGCAAGGTCGCCCCGTTGTCGCGCGTTGAGAAGGCGAAGTGCCCATCCTTCTTCGTGAAGATGGCGAAGCGGACGATCTTGCGCCTGATGACCTCGGCTTCGATGCGGTCGACCTCATCCCAGGGGATCTGGATGAAGTCCTCGGGATTGCGCTCGTTATAGAACTCGAAGGCACGGTTGCCCACCATGACGTCGCCATAGGTGGCAAGTCCTTGGAGGAAGGTCGCCTTGACGGTGAACTCCACCGTGCTGTTCTGCGACTGTGCCATATGCATCCTCCCTACGAAACGCCTTGCCGCCACAGTACCGAGACGGCCCCTGCATCCACAGGAAATGGCCGCACCCCGTATCCCCAGACCCTGGTTGGATGTCTGGGGATCTGACGGGGTGCAGCCCTGATTTCAAGCCCTGATCCAGCGGGCGTTCCTGCGAAACCCTACATCAGGCCGATGACGCGTGCCACGACGCCCACGACGAAGAGGGCCAGGATGATGGCGATCGGCGAGACGTTCTTCTTGAGGAGCCTGCAGCACAGCAGCGTGAGCAGCAGCGCGGCAAGCCCGGGGATGAGCTGGTCGAAGTTGGACTGGAGCGTGGTGACCTTATCCACGTTGAGACCCGTCGCCCCCAAGACCGAGTACTGCTCGAGCGCCGACTTGATGCCCTCGGCGCCTGCGGGAAGCGCGCTCCAGTCGATGTAGGCGCCCTCGGATTGCGCGACGGTCGAGACGATCGGGGCGAACGAGATGGACACCCAGCGGTTGACCAGCGCTCCGATGATGAACATGCCCAAGATGGAGGCTCCGGACGTGATCTTGCCCAGAAGGCCGCCGGAGAGGTCCTTGGTGATCTCGGTGCCCACGCGATAGCCGAATTCCTGTGTGAACCATAGGAAGGCGAGGCGGATGGCGTTCCAAGCCACGAAGAACAGAAGCGGGCCGACGATGCTGCCGCCTAGGGCGAGGGTTGCACCGAGGGCGCCCAGGATCGGGCGGATGGTGAACCAGAAGACGGGGTCGCCGACGCCGGCGAGCGGGCCCATCATGCCGACCTTGACGCCCTGGATGGTGACGTCGTCGATGGGGATGCCATTGGCGCGCTCCTCCTCGAGGGCAAGCGTCACGCCGATGACGGGTGCGGAAACATAGGGTTGCGTGTTGTAGAACTCCATATGGCGCTTGAGCGCCGCAGCCTGGTCCTCCTTAGTGGAGTAAAGCCTCTTGATCGCGGGGATCATGGCGTAGCACCAGCCGCCGTTCTGCATACGTTCGTAGTTCCAAGAACCCTGCAGGAACTGATGGCGCCACGCGACCGCAAGCCGATCCTGCCTGGTGAGTTCGATCTTCTTGTCTGCCATGTGTTCGTCTCCTCTCGAGACCTCGTAGTATCGCGATAGCTACTTCGAAGATCAGTAGTTGTCGAGGATGTCGCCCAGCGGATCGCCGGAACCGCCGCCCCCACCGCCGCCGGAGGCCGCTGCCTCCTTGAGGCCCAGGTAGATGAGGGCGAGGCAGACGCCGATGGCGCCAAGGGCGATGAGCGTGAGCTGGGAAAGAGCCGCCAGAACGAAGCCGAGCACGAAGAACGGCCAGACCTCGGGAGTAGCCATCATGTTGATGACCATGGCGTAGCCGACGGCCGCAACCATGCCGCCGCCGACGGCCATGCCGCCGGAAAGCCATCCGGGCATGGCATTGAGGGCGCTGGTGACAGCCTCGGCGGGGATGAAGCACAGGGCAGCCGAGGGGATGGCGATACGCACACCCTGCATGGCGATGGCAGCGAGCTGCCAGCGCTCGACACTTGCGAAGTCTGCCCGGTCGGCCGCGGCATCCATGGCGTGGACAACCGGGATGGCCAGCGTACGGACGATCATCGTCAAAAAGAGACCGGCGACGGACAGGGGAACCGCCAGGGCGATCGAGGTGTTGATCGCATTGGTCACATCGACGGAGCTGTCGCTCAAGGCGAGCACCATGATGATGGCGGACGCGACCGAGGCGAGCGCGGCGTCGGGAGCCACGGCGGCGCCGATGTTGGCCCAGCCGAGGGCGATGAGCTGCAGGGATCCGCCGAGCATGATGCCCTCGACAAGGTGGCCGCTCACGAGGCCGATGAGGGTGCATGCGACGAGCGGCTGGTGGAACTGCCATTCGTCGAGGATGCCTTCCATGCCCGCAAAGAAGGCGACGAGGACGATGAGGGCGATGGTGATGGGATTCACTTCCTACCTCCTTCTATGCCTTGGCCGAGGCTAGCTCGGTCTTGGCCTTCTTCATCATTGCGCTGAAGTTCTCGGGGGCGTCCGCAGGGACCTTGCGCACGTCGAATTCGACGCCCT
>JAKPQM010000111.1 GCA_029546925.1 Actinomycetes bacterium | reverse complement strand
AGCAGACGCTCGGCCTGCTCTCCATCATCCGGCTCATCCACCCCTCTGTGCTTCTGCCCGCCACCACGGCGCTCGGCACCATCGATCCGCATGGCCGCGAGCTGGGTATGGAAGCGGGAGCGAACGTGGTGATGCCCAACCTGTCGCCCGCGGGCGTCCGCACGAAATATATGCTCTACGACGGGAAGATCTGCACCGGAGAGGAGGCGGCGGAGTGCCGCCGCGACCTCGATCGGCGTATGGAACGGTTCGGCTATCGGGTGGTCACGGATCGGGGTGATCCCCGGATGACCGCTTAGCGGGTGCGGCTCGCACCCATCACATCGTCTAACGGCAAGGATCGGAGGATCCGAGCCAGAAGAGAGGAACATACCATGTCCTACACCTACAACCCTGCATCGCACTGCGCGGACGAGTTCATCAACCATCAGGAGATCCTCGATACGCTCGCCTACGCCGACGAGCACAAGGACGATCTCGAGCTCATCCACCGGATCCTCGAGAAGTGCAGACCGAACCTTCATCCGGATAAGGACCACTGCTCCATCATCACGCACCGCGAGGCGTCCGTCCTGCTCGCCTGCGAGGATCCCGAGGTCAATGCCGAGATCTTCCGTTTGGCCCGCCAGATCAAGCTGGCCTATTACGGCAACCGCATCGTGCTCTTCGCACCGCTCTACCTCTCGAACTACTGCATCAACGGCTGCCTCTACTGTCCCTACCATGCCATCAACCGAACCATCCCGCGCATCAAGCTCAGCCAGGAGCAGATCCGCGATGAGGTCATCGCACTGCAGGACATGGGCCACAAGCGTCTGGCCATCGAGGCGGGGGAGGATCCGATCAACAATCCGATCGAGTACATCCTCGGCTCCATCCGCACCATCTACTCGGTCAAACACAGAAACGGAGCCATACGCCGCGTCAACGTGAACATCGCGGCGACCACGGTGGAGGAATACCGGATGCTCAAAGAGGCCGAGATCGGCACCTATATCCTCTTCCAAGAGACCTACCACAAAGAGAACTACCTCAAGCTGCATCCTTGGGGTCCCAAGCACGATTACAACTGGCATACCGAGGCCATGGATCGCGCCTTCCAAGGTGGCATCGACGATCTGGGGCTGGGGGTGCTCTTCGGCTTGGACGGCTATCGCTACGAGTTCGCCGGGCTGCTCATGCATGCGGAGCACCTCGAGGCCGCCAATGGCGTCGGGCCGCATACCATCAGCGTCCCGCGGATCAAGCCGGCGGACGATATCGACCCCACCGATTTCGACAACTCGCTCACCGACGAGATGTTCCTCAAGATCATCGCGCTCATCCGTCTCGCCGTGCCCTACACCGGCATGATCATATCGACGCGCGAGAGCCAGCGCGTGCGCGAGCAGGCCCTGCAGCTGGGCATCTCGCAGATCAGCGGCGCCTCGCGCACGAGCGTGGGGGGATATACCGCAGATGACCGCCCGCACGACACCGAGCAGTTCGACGTGTCGGATCAGCGCACGCTGGACGAGGTGATCCGCTGGCTTATGGAGAACGAGCATATCCCCAGCTTCTGCACTGCGTGCTACCGTGCCGGGCGCACGGGCGACCGCTTCATGAGCTTCTGCAAGAGCGGCCAGATCCTCAACTACTGTCACCCCAACGCGCTGATGACGCTCTCGGAATTCCTCACCGACTACGCCTCGCCTAAGACCCAGGAGCTGGGTTGGGCACTGATCGAACGCGAGCTGGCGAACATCCCCGACGAGGGGCGCCGCGCGCTCTGCAGCGAGCGCATCGGGCTCATCCGTGCCGGACAGGGAAACGACTTCAGATTCTGAGACGCTGTTTTCGTGGAGCGATGCGTGAGCAAGGGGACGTGAACAAGGGGACGGGGGGTTTGTTCACGTGAGCGTGAACAAACCCCCCGTCCCCTTGTTCACGTCCCCTTGCTCACGTGAAAGGAGATACGTATGGGTTTGAATGACACGCCGAGCGGGGAGCGGGTGCAGATCGCATTCTTCGGTGTGCGCAATGCGGGCAAATCGAGCTTGGTCAACGCCGTGACAGGGCAGAGCCTTGCCGTGGTCTCCGATGTAGCCGGAACCACGACCGACCCGGTGCGCAAGGCTATGGAGCTGCTGCCGCTGGGACCGGTCGTCATCGTGGACACTCCCGGCTTCGATGACGAGGGCGCCTTGGGCGAGCTGCGCGTGGAGGCGACGCGCAAGGTGCTGGCGACCTGCGACCTTGCCGTGCTGGTGGTGGACGCCACGCGCGGGTTCTGCGAGACCGATACCGGGCTGCTCTCCCTCTTCTCCGAGCAGGGCATCCCGTGCGTGGTCGCCTCCGCCAAGAGCGATCTCGTGCAGCAGGATGCCGCCCTGCCCGCGGTAACCGGAGCCGCTGCCGTCGTGCGGGTGAGTTCCATCACCGGCGAGGGAATCGGCGAGCTCAAGGAGACCCTTGCGCGTGTGGGCGCAGCGGCAGGTCCCGAACCGCAGCTGATTGCCGACCTGCTCGATCCCGGCGATATGGTGGTGCTCGTGGTGCCTATCGACTCGGCCGCCCCCAAGGGCCGGCTCATCCTCCCGCAACAGCAGGTGATCCGCGACGTGCTCGAGGCGGGGGCCTGCGCCGTCATCACGCGCGATGCCGAGCTCGCCCGCACGCTTGCCTCCCTGCCCGGACGACCGCGCATGGTGGTCACCGATTCCCAGGTGTTCGGATCGGTTGCCCGCGTGGTTCCCGGGGACGTTCCGCTCACGTCCTTCTCGATCCTCTTCTCACGCTATAAGGGAGACCTTGCCGTCCAAGTAGCCGGCGCACATGCGCTCGATACCTTGACGGACCGCTCGCGCGTGCTTATCTGCGAAGGATGCACGCATCATCGGCAGTGCGAGGACATCGGCACCGTCAAGCTGCCCCGATTGGTGCGGGAGCATACGGGTGCGGACCCGCTCTTCGAGTTCGTCTCGGGCGGGGATTTCCCCATCGATCTTTCGGGCTATGATCTGGTCATCCATTGCGGTGGATGCACGCTGGGCGCCCGGGCTATGCGCGGACGGGTGGCGCGTGCGCGAGACCAAGGGGTGCCCTTCACCAACTACGGCGTGGCTATCGCCCACATGCACGGGATCCTCCCGCGGGTGATCGAGCCGTTCGGGCTGTGATGGAGGAAAAGCACTCTTTTCTATCCGCTTTTGCTTGTGCGAGAGGGGCTTGCCACACGAACATCCCAACCAAAACACGATCATCCCCGGCATGTTCGTGTGCGGAACGGGATGATCGTGCGAGCAGGGAGGAGAACCCCCCCCTTCCACACGCGTTCTAGGCGTGCCTTGTGCGGTATTCGCGTGGCGTGAGCCCGGTGCGTCGCTTGAATACCGTGTTGAAGTGGCTCTGGGAGCTGTACCCCAGATACGTGCTGATAGCGAGCAGCGGTTGGCCGGTGTTCATGAGAAGCCGCTTGGCCTCCTCGACCTTCTCCTCTTGGATGAAGTCCGAGAGGCTTTTTCCCGTCTCCTGTTTGAAGCGCGTGGAGAGGAAGCCCCTGCTCACATAGAGTGCCTTGGCGACATCCTCGGTCTTGATGGGCTCGAAGATGTGCCGGCGCACGTAGTCGGCGACTCCGATGGCCAGTTTCGAGGGATTCTCGCCGATCCTCACGCGCCGTACCATCTCGGCATATTCGATGCACATGTGGTAAGAGAGATCGTTGATGTCCTCCAGATTGCTGAGAAGCTCGCATCGGTTTATGTAGGAATCGCTCAGCGTGAGCGCATCATCCGGATCGACGCCGCCCGCGAGCGCGGCTCTCGACAGGATGGTCGCACTCGCGATGAACGTGTTCTTCTCGTGCCGCAGCCTGTCAGGCGAGAGCGTGCCTATGCGAAAAGTGGGGAGATTGCCCAAGTACTCCTTGAGCTCGTCTGTCTTGCCGCGCTGTATGAGGTCGGTGAGGATATGCTCGATCTGCGTAGTCGAATGCCCACGCTCCAGCACGGTGCGGAACTCGTTGCGCCGGAACGATTCCTCTGCGAGCTGTTTCGTGAGCATCTCCTGTGCATCATCATGGATGATAAGATCCTCGATGCCGAGCTGCTCGCCGTTCATGACGAAGCCCATGACGCAGAGAATCTGCAGGGCGGTGTAGAAGGGCATGAGCCCTATCGATTTCATGGTGGTGATGAACCGGTCGATCTCCTCGGGGGCGACCGAGAGCATGATGCCCATCTGTCGGTATGAGAGGTCCGGGGCGATGGTTTCGCGCATCGGGCCGATGACGAAGCTGAGGTCGTCCGCCCTCACGATCCCGTAGTAGAAATAATCGTCTGCGATGAAGTAGCCGACGCTCTCCTCGATAGCGAGGATGCGTTCGATGTAGGGGGCGATAGGATCTGCCGGGAGCGGTACCGGAAAGTTCTTGAACGTGAGATTTCCTCTCCGATAGAGACGAACATCAACAACGGCCAAGTTGGAGATGGCTGTCGCAATGTACTCGATGCCTGCCTGATCCATACCCTCTCCATGTGAAGAAATAGCTGGTGGGATAGGACAAATCTATAACCATGATGACATATTTGGTAGACTGCGGCGGCGAGTGGGCCTATCTTTGCCGTAGGGGAAGAGAAGTCTGTTTCCGGGCGCCCGCCCATCCTCTGCGGCTTGTCCGGAGGAAGGAGTGCATATGAACGTGCCTCTCGTGACAAAGGTGCTCTTTGCTGTTACCGCTATCCTGACGCTTGCGCTGATCGTGATGGCGATCGTGCGAGGTGCTCGGGCGAAGAAGCTCGGCGGCAGGGCGGTCTATGCGGGTACCGTTGCAGCACTCGCGCTCGCCCTCGTGATCGCGGTGGCCAACGGGGCCATCTACAAGTTCAACAACATCGTGAGCCAGTATCTCTCCAATGTGAACGTCGATGCCGAGTCGCTTGACGAGGCTACTGCAGCCGCCAAAGACGTGTCGGTCCGTATCGAGGAGGAGGGTATCGTCCTGCTCGAGGACAAGGACGGCAGCCTTCCGCTTTCCGATGGCGCTCGGGTGAATGTCTTCGGCATCTCGTCCGTCGCCCTCGTCTACGGTGGCGCCGGTTCGGGCGCGTCCGACGAGACCGGCAACGTCACGCTCGCCGAAGGACTTGCCCAAGCGGGCATCGAGGTGAACGACGAGCTCACGCAGTTCTACACGGAACGACTCCCCCAGAGGCAGGATACCAACATCTTCAACCTGCAGGGCGGCAGCTACGACATCTACGAGCCCTTGGCTGCAGATTATCCGAGTTCGATCATCTCGAATGCGCAATCGTTCTCGGATACCGCCATCGTGGTCTTCTCCAGGAGCGGCGGCGAGGGCGGTGACCTGCCCTTCGATATGGCAGGATACGAGGGCGGCGACACCGGGAGGCATTACCTCGAGCTCCAGCAGGTGGAGCAGGATATGCTGTCCCTCGTCGAGGAGAGCTTCGGGCACGTTATCGTGATCATCAACTCATCCAACGCCATGGAGCTGGGATTCCTCGATGACGAGCGCATCGATGCGGCGATTTGGGTGGGCGGTCCCGGAGCCACGGGATGCACCGCCATCGGCCGCGTGCTCGCAGGAGACGTGAATCCCTCGGGCAGGCTCGCGGATACCTACGCCTACGACGCGCTTGAGGCGCCCGCCACCAAGAATGCGGGCAACTTCACCTATACCGTCGACGGGGAGGACGCCAAGGCCAAGTACGTCGACTATGCCGAAGGCATCTACGTGGGCTATCGCTACTACGAGACCCGCTACGCCGATGCATCCGGGGTCATCGACGAGGCAGCGTATGCGGTCTCCGTCCAGTATCCCTTCGGCTATGGGCTTTCCTATACCACCTTCGACCAGAAGCTCGTCTCCCATGACGAGGCTGATGGCATCGTGACCGTCGCGATCGAGGTCGAGAATACCGGCGATGTGGCGGGCAAGGACGTCGTGCAGCTTTACTGCACGCCTCCATATACCGAGGGCGGCATCGAGAAACCGCAGGTAGAACTCATTGCCTTCGGCAAGACCAAGCTGCTTGCACCCGGCGAGAGCCAAACTATCGAGTTGACGTTCTCGGTAGAGGACCTCGCTTCGTTCGATTACATAGATGCAGGCTGCTACGTGCTTGAGGCAGGCGCATATCGGATCCGCCTCATGGACAATGCTCATGTCGAGATCGACTCGTTCGAGCTTGCCGTGGATGCCACGGTCACGTTCGGCGCTTCGAATAAGCGCGCTGCCGACGAGGTTGCCGCCGAGACGCTCTTCTCTGCCGCTGCCGGCGATGTCGTCTACGTTTCCCGTGCGGACTGGGAGGGCACGCTTCCGACCGAGCGCGTCGAGACCAAGGAAGCTCCTGCGGGTGTCATCGACGAGATGGATGTCGATAACATCAACGCGCTCTATTGCTCCGCAGATCCGGAAGCCGATGATATTCTGACGGGCCAAAGCTACGGCCTCTCCCTTGAGGATATGGTGGGCGCCGAGTTCGACGACCCGAGGTGGATCGAGCTCGTGGAGCAGATGTCTCTCGAGGACATGGGCAAGCTCATCGGATTCGGTGGCTTCTCCACCGTCGCCGTGCCGTCGGTGGGCAAGGAGGCCACGATCGATATCGATGGCCCTGCGGGCCTCAATGCCCTCACAAGCGACATCTCGGGAGTCCAGTACCCGAGCGGTGTGGTGCTGGCCTCGACTTTCAACGTCGAGCTCATCGAGGAGATGGGCGCCATCTATGCGCAGGAGGCGAATGCCCATGGCGTGAATGGCGTATACGCCCCCGCTTGCAACATCCACCGCACGCCCTTCTCGGGCCGCAACTTCGAGTACAACTCCGAGGATCCGCTGCTCTCGGGCAGGATCAGCGCAGCCGAGGTCCGCGGCATCACCTCGGGGGGAATCTGCACCTATGTGAAGCACTTCGCCTTGAACGATCAGGAGACGAATCGCTCCGGAGTTGCGGTGTGGTCGAACGAGCAGGCTATCCGCGAGCTGTACCTGCGCCCCTTCGAGATCGTCGTGCACGAGGGCGGTACCACGGCGATCATGACCTCCTACAATCGCATCGGCACCGTGTGGGCGGGCGGCAACCAAGCGCTCATCACCGGCGTGCTGCGCGGCGAATGGGGCTTCGAGGGCGTTGTCATAACCGACTATGACAACGGGGGCTACATGAACGTCGACCAGACGTTGCGCGCGGGAGGCGACCTCATGCTCTCCACCCTCGGCCATGCGCCTTCCGAGATCACCACCGACAGCGCCTATGGCCGATCCCTCATGCAGCAGGCCTGCATCCGCATCCTCTATATGGTTGTGAACAGCCGCGCCTACACCAATCCGGTCTCCACAGCGTTCCCGGTTTGGGTGGCAGCCCTCGCCGCAGCCGATGCGGTCGTCCTCGGTCTCGCCGGCTGGATGGTGTTTCGGAAGAGGAAGAATGACGCTGCATAGCAAAGGTTCATGACATATCTGATGGTCATCGAACAGAACTGATATATCTGCGTTGTAGAAACTGGCACAGTAGTGCCAAAGCGGGGGAACCCCCCTAGGAAGGAAGAAGGAAGACATGAACAAGAAAGCATCTCTTATCAGCAAGATCACCGGCATCTCCCTGGCAGTGCTCCTCAGCTTGTCGGTTCTCGTGGGCTGCGGCAGCTCGGATACGACCGGCTCGACGGACACCACTTCTGGCGAGCAGCAGTCCGAGTCTGCAGAGGGCGAGGCGGAGTTCGACGCGCAGGCCGCGCTCGATACGCTTCTCGCTGCCAATCCCGCCGAGAGCAATTATCTCGTCCTCTCCGGTCTCGCCGGCGGCTGGGCCCCCACGGTCATGGTCCTCGATAACGACGGCAACTTCGTCGCGCTCGTCGACTACGCCGGCCAAGCCACGGTGAACTTCGCCACGGGCACCTATGAGGAGAAGGCCGACGGATCCATCACCGCTACCGGCACCCAGTACAACACCGGTGAAGAGGTCGTGTACGAGATCTCCCTCAACGGCGATACCTACTCCGTCGAGCTCGAGGTTCCCGACACCGGTGCCACCGGCACCCTGACGGGCGCCAAGGCTTAGTCCGCACGCATCCGTCTCGAGGGCCACTCCGTAGGGGTGGCCCTCAGCATAAAGTCGAGGATGCTGTGGGGCAGTCTCTGAAGGAGAGCTGTTCCACAGGAAAGAGAGGCTCTTATGAAGAAGCTCATGCAAGGCTTCGCTACCGCTCTTCTCGCGTGCATGCTCGCATCGTGCGGGCAGACCTCCCAGCCTGCCACCGGGACCTCTGGGTCCGAGCAGGCTTACTACACCATCATCTTCGATAAGAACACGACGCCCGATGACCTCACCGATGATGAGTCGTTCACCTACTACACGACCGGATGGGGTGCGGAGCAGAAGTCCTCGGTTGTCCAAGTCCCCATTGAGGATGGAGCCTACATCTCAGCCGACGACGTTCCCACGCCCAGCCGCAAGGGCTATTACTTCGCTGGCTGGCAGACCGTTCCCGTCGTCGAGGATTCCGATATCGTGAACGGCGTCTCCCGCTACCAGGTGTTCTTCGGTGCCAAGTACAGCGAATTCGGTGAGGCGGTCGGTGCCTCCGGCGATGTCAATTCCATGCCCATCGCCGACTTCGATACCCTTTCCGAGGACGGCACCCTCACGCTCTATGCCCGCTGGGTCGAGGCCAAGGAGGTGTCGACCGAGGAAGAGCTCCGTGCTATGTCGGACGATCTCTACGGCGCCTACGTCCTCGTAAACGACATCACCCTCACCGAGCCATGGGAGCCCGTCGGCGCATATTTCAGCAACTACGAGCATTTCCAGAGCCCTTGGTGGACCTATGCGTTCAAGGGTACCCTCGACGGTGCGGGCCACACCATCTACGGCCTCGCCGTGAACGGAGCCGAGCGCGCGGTGCCGGTGACTGCGGCTACCGAGGGCGCTATCTGGAACGATGACGGCGACAAAGCGGATGGTACCGCAGCGCTGTTCGGTGCTATCACCGGGGCGACGATCTGCGACCTCACTATCGACGGCGCCGTGATCGACGTCTCCGGCGATAATGCCTATAGCGGCTCCTACTGCTACGTAGCCCCGCTTGCGTCCTTCGACATGCAGTCGACCATCAAGAACGTCCACATCACGAACACCACTGTGCGTTTGTCCTATGACGACGCCGCGTCCGGCGGCGCGCCCATGTTCATCGCAGCGGCGGGCCTCGTAGCCGGTGGTTGGACCAATTCGGTTTCCGGCTGCACCGTCGATGCCACAACGGTCGATGTCGTTGCGAGAACCGAGACAACGCATGGCGGCGAGTGCTATGTGGGCGGTCTCGTGGGCGAATGCTATTCCAACATGCAGAGCAACACCGTTGCCGTGACCCTCTCGCTCGATCTCGACGACGCGTCGCAGGCTGCTGACGACACGGCTCTCTCCGTCAATGTGGGCGGCAACAGCGCTGCAAACACCTCCACCTCGGGCGATATTGTCAATGCCGCCATCGATGTGAGCGTCAGCAAGCCCACTGGAGCAGCCACCGTCAACATCGGCGGCTTCACCGGCTCCCAACGCTATATGTCTGCGTCGGATAACACCATAAGCGCTGACATCACCACCGATATCGCGCTCGATCCCGAGTTGGGAACGCTCAACGTGGGGTCGGTCATGGGCAGGATCGATGCGTTCTACGCCACGCTCATCCTCATCTATGCCGATGGCATCACCTGCGGCTCGACGGGTAATACGACCGAGGTCACGCTTAACGGCGCGCCGCTCGACGCCACGATTTCCGAAACCGGCATGCCATCCATCGACGGAGAGCCGCTCACCTATATCGCGACCGGCGATTATACCGATGCCGAGGGCAACGTGTACAAGGCCAATCTCAACGAGGTCCTTGCGGCCTACGGGAGCATGGCATCGGTAGGCGAAGCCACCGGCGATGATGCTCGCATCATGTACATCGCAGTCGAATAGCAACCACCCCGCACCCTCCTTCCCCCTGCGCCCGCTGTGCGTACTTGCCTCGCGCATGGCGGGCGCCCGGGCGGGACAGTCTCCCGAAAGAGCACGTCTCGCCCTGAGTCCGCGCAGAAAGTGCGCCTTACCAGAGAGGGTGCTTTTGCAAGAAGGAGAGGTTTCCCATGAAGGTATTCATGATCGGCGGTACCGGTCTGCTCGGCAGCGAGGCTGCCAAGGAACTCATCGCGCGCGGGCACGAGGTCACCTCGGTAGCGCTCCCACCCCTTCCCGAGGGTGCGGAGCTTCCACCCGAGATGAAGATCGAGTTCGGCAACTACCTCGAGATGAGCGATGACGAGCTGCGTGCGCACCTTTCCGGCTGCGATGGCTTCGTGTTCGCGGCCGGCGTCGACGAGCGCGTCGAGGGGCCGGCTCCCATCTATGATCTCTACAAGAAGTACAACATCGATCCGGTGAAGCGCCTTCTCACCCTCTGCCGCGAGTGCGGGGTCCGCCATGCAGTCATATGCGGCAGCTACTTCTCGCACTTCGCGAAGATATGGCCCCGGCTCGAGCTCACGAAGTGGCACCCCTATATCAGGAGCCGCATCGATCAGGAGCGCGTTGCCATGGGCCTCTCCGATGACAAGCTCGATGTGGCCGTCCTCGAGTTGCCCTACATCTTCGGCACCCAGCCCGGACGCAAGCCCGTGTGGGTGTTCCTCGTGGAGAGCGTCATGAGCATGAAGCGTGTGACGCTCTATCCCAGCGGCGGCACCACGATGGTCACCGTCCCCCAGGTGGGGCAGGCCATTGCGGGAGCCCTCGAGCGCAACCGCGGCGGCAGGTGCTACCCCATAGGCTGGTACAACATGACATGGCCCGAGATGCTCGCCGTCGTCCATAAGTACCTGGGCGTTCCCGGCAAGAAGGTCGTGACCATCCCCAAGTGGATGTATGCCTTGGGTGGCCGGCAGATCGTCGCCGATCAGAAGAAGAAGGGTATCGACGGTGGCCTGCAGATGGTCAGATTCGCAGACCTCATGTGCTCGAACCTCTTCATCGACAAGTGCGACGGATGCCTGCAGCTGGGTGTCACGGACGATGACATCGAGGCGGCTATCGGAGACTCGGTCCTCTTGAGCAAGGCGGTCGTCGAGAAGCGTGCTGCCGTCGTGGAAATGAAGGGCGAGTAAGATGGCCAAGGCAATGAGGCGATCCAGCAGGGAGCGTGTTCCGCGGAGGTTCAAGGCCCTCATGACCGGTGCATCCGGCGGCATGGGACTCGCCTCGCTCGAGGCGATGATGCGCGATGCGGGCAGCAGCTACGATCTCACGCTCATCGTGCGCGACTCTGATAAGAACCATGAGATCCTGGCTCCATATCTCGGTGCGAAAGGGCTCTCATTCGCTTGGGGCGATCTTCAGGACAAGGATTTCGTCCGCTCGTGCATGAAGGGCGTCGACCTCGTGCTCCACATCGCGGCGTTCGTCTCGCCTGCTGCGGACTATCACCCCGAGATGGCGATGCGCGTCAACTACGGCGGCACGAAAAACCTCGTCGATGCCATCATCGGCCTCGGCCAAGCCGATACCACCGCCTTCGTCTACATCGGCACCGTTGCCGAGACGGGCGATCGCATGCCCCCCATCCATTGGGGACGCGTGGGCGATCCTATCAAACCGAGCATGTTCGACTACTACGCGGTCTCGAAGGTCGCGGCCGAGCGCTACGTGATCGAGTCGGGTCTGGGACGTTGGACGAGCCTGCGCCAGACGGGCATCATGGGTCCCGCCATGGCCAAGGTGCGCGATGCCATCCAGTTCCATAACTGCCTCGACAATGTGCTCGAGTACTGCTCCGATCGCGACTCGGGCCGCATGATGGCGAACCTCGCTGCCTACGAGGCTGCAGGTACGCTTGACGATTCGTTCTGGTGCCACATCTACAACATCGGCGGGGGAGAATCCTGCCGTGTGAGCACCTACGACATGTACAAGCAGATGTACGGCGAGATAGGCATCAGCGATATCGATAACGTCATCGATCCCAAGCTCACCGCCACACGCAACTTCCACGGCCAGTACTATCTCGACTCCGACAAGCTCGAGGATTTCCTGCATTTCAGGCGCGACTCGATGCGCTACTTCTACGATGCGTATCTCTCCGAGCTCGGATCTGCGCGTACGGCAGGCAAGATCATGTGCAAGCTGCCGGGCGGCCAGAAACTCATGGGGAAGATCATCCAGGGCACTTTCAAAGAGCTGCTCGACTCGGAGCACGGAACGAGGCGCTTCCTCAAGGAGAATAGGGAGGATTGCATCGACGCTTACTGGGGCAGCCGTGCCGCATGGGAGGCGCTGCCGAGCAAGGCCAGCGAGATGGAGCACTTCGCCGACTGGGATAGTGTCGTGGCTATCGACCATGGCTACGACGAGTCTAGGCCCGAAGACGAGCTTACCCTCGATGACATGCGCGGAGCTGCGGAGTTCCGCGGGGGCACATGCCTCTCCAAGACGATGGAGAAGGGCGACTGGCGCGGCAAGCTGCGTTTCCGCTGCGCCTTCGGCCACGAGTTCGACGCAAGTCCGCGCCTTGTGCTCGAGGGCGGGCACTGGTGCCCGGAGTGCGAGCGCGAAAGCTGGAACTACGGTGCCCGCGCGAAGGTGGATCCGTTCTTCGCGCAGGTGTGGGGCCCGCTGCATGCGCCCGATGAGATGCGCGAATACCCCAAGGTCGTGAGCGAACTCGATGTATAGCACATAATCCGCACCGAGCCTCCGGGCCGGTGGCGGGAACGATCGGTTTATGGCAACGGACAAGGAGGATCGGTATGGCAAAGAAAGAGCTCGGCGTCGACAGCATGGGTATTCAGAAGACCATGCGCATCGGCGATTATCTGGCAGATGCGGGCGGACAGTTCGCCCTGAACGCGATCAGCGGCCTTATCGGCGCACTCACGTACTTCTACACCGACAAGGTGGGTGTTGCTGCTCTCACTGCCGCCAATGTGGCACTCGTCGCGAAGATTCTCGATGCCTTCACCGACCTCATCATGGGTAAGATCATGGACAACGGCAAGAGTCCCAAGGGCAAGTGCCGGCCTTGGTTTCTGCGCATGGCCATTCCCACCTTCGTGGCAATCATTGCCCTGTTCACCGTGCCTAAGGGTCTGAACAACATCGGTCAGTTCACCTATCTGCTCGCGACCAACTTCCTCGCCAGCGCGGTCATCTACACGGCTATCTCCATCCCCTACGTGTCGCTGATGGTCATGCGCACCAAGAGTATCGAAGAACGCAACACCATGGGCATCTTCCGTGCGGCTCTGGGCTATATCATCGGCATGGTCATCGCCATCGCACTGGTTCCCGTCACCAATCTGCTCGGTCCGGGCGGTGTCGCCGACCAAGCCGCCTACATCAAGTTCGCCATCGTTGTGGGTGCCATCTCCGCAGTTCTGCTCGTCAACCTCTACCGCAAGAGCGAGGAGAAGGCTACCGCCGAGGAGAGGCAGGATGACGGCCTGCCGTTCTTCCGGTCCATCCACATGCTCTTCAAGAACAAGTACTGGCTGCTCCTGCTCATCGTCGGCCTCTTCTCCAATATCGTCTACGCCCTCTCCGGTGCTGCGGGAACCTACTACGCCAAGTGGATCCTGGGCGATGACAACCTGATCGGCATCATGGGCGCTGTCGGCCTCATCCCCACGTTCCTCGGCTTCGCCATCGTCGGACCGCTCACCAAGAAGCTCGGCATCCGCAGGACCCTCATGGTGAGCTTCGCCATCGGCATCGCCGGCGCCGCAGTCCGCGTGTTCTTCCCCGACAGCCTGATCGTCACCCTCACCGCCGGCCTGCTTCCCAGCTTTGCCACGATTCCCATGATGTGCTTGGCAGGAACGATGAGCAGTATGGCCACCGACTATAACGACTATCTGTACGGCAACAAGATCATCGGCATGTCCGCCTCTGCAGCAGGTTTCGGCGGTAAGGTAGCCAGCGGCCTCGGCGCTGCCATGATCGGCTGGATCCTCGCAGCTGCAAGCTATGATTCCACTGCAGCCGTTGCCACCACCGCCGTCCGCTATGCCGTCTACACTATCAGCATCTATCTGCCGCTCGCCCTCTTGGTCATCATGTTCCTCCTCGTCAGCCGTTTCGACCTCGAGAGCAAGTACGTTGAGTTCATGGAGGTCGTCAGCAGGCGTAAAGCAATCAGACCCGAGGAGTAACCTCCCCGCTTTTACCGAGCTCGCAGGGGTCTGGACCCTGCGAGCTTTTCGCTAGCAGTGCATATCGGCATGAGGGGGAGACGCCATGTTGAGGGTTTATGATCTGACCATCGAATACAAGAGCGAGCCTCTCGGCTTCGACGACGTGGGACCGCGGTTCAGCTGGAAGCTTGCAAGCGACCAGAACGATACGTTCCAGACCGCCTACCGCCTTACCGTCTCAAACGACGAGGTCATGTGGGACACCGGTCGCATGGAGAGCGACCAGAGCATCCTCGTCGAGTACTTGGGCGCGCTGTTCGAGGCCCGCACGGCCTACTCTTGGAGCGTGATGGTCTGGGATAATCATGGCGAGAGCGCAACCGCGTCCGCCAGCTTCGAGACCGGCCTGCTTACCGGGACGGCCTTCGAGGGGAAAGCACGCTGGATCACCCACGGTCTTGACGCGGATGATACCGCGAGTCCCATCTTCACCAAGACCGTCACCGTCTCCAAAGCTGTTGCCAAGGCGCGTGTCTACGCCACGGCACTCGGTCTCTACGAGGCGGAGCTGAACGGCAAGAAACTGGATGACAGCTATTTCGCTCCCGGATGGACCAGCTACCACAAGCGTCTGCAGTATCAGACCTATGCTGTTGAGGATCTGCTCGAAGGCGAGAACGAGCTGCGCTTCACGCTCGGCAAGGGCTGGTATTCCGGGGCGCTGGGCTTCACACCCATACCCGATCACTACGGCGATACCACCGCGCTGATCGCCATGCTGATCGTTACCTATGCCGACGGCACGGAGGAGACGATCGGCACGGATGAGAGCTGGACGGTCTCTACCGGCGCCATCCGCTTCTCCGAGATCTACGACGGCGAGACGCAGGACTGGACGTTGGTCGAGCAGGTCGTCGGGCAGGCTCAGCCCTTCGAGCACGGCTTCGAGACCTTGGTTGCCCAAGAGAACGAGCCGGTGCGCTGCCTTGCCACGCTGCCCCCTGCCCGGATCTTCGCCTCTCCCCATGGCGAGCTGCTCTTTGACTTCGCCCAGAACCTGACGGGCTGGGTCGAGGTCAGGATCTGCGGTACCGCAAGCCAGAAGCTTATTCTGCGCCACGCTGAGAGCCTCGACGAGAACGGCAACTTCTACACCGCGAACCTGGGCTTTGCCAAGGCAACCGATACCTATATCCTGAGCGGGGAAGAGCAGGTCCTCCGCCCGCACTTCACCTTCCATGGCTTCCGCTATGTCTGCGTGGAGGGTCTGGAAGAGGGGCAGGCCATCGAGTTCACTGCCTGCCATCTCTCCAGCGACCTCAAGGAGGCTGGGATCTTCTCCTGCTCCGACGAGCGGGTCAACCGCCTGCAGCAGAACATCGTCTGGAGCCAGCGCGACAACTACCTAGACGTGCCCACCGACTGTCCGCAGCGCAGCGAGCGCCTGGGCTGGACGGGCGACGCCACGGCCTATACGCCCACCGCCATCTACCATCAGAACATCATGCCCTTCATGCGCAAATGGCTGCGCGATATGGCCGCCGACCAGAACCCTGCCACCGGTATGGCGCAGGTGGTCCCGGACGTGCTGTCCGACGGCGCGACCGGAGGCCAGAACGGCTCGGCCTACTGGGGCGACGCGGCTACGGTCGTGCCTTGGACGCTCTACGAGACCTATGGCGACAAGCGCGTGCTTGCCGAGCAGTACGGCTGCATGAAGATCTGGACGGAGTATGTCCGCTCCCAGTGCGGGAAGAACGGACTTTGGCAGACGGGCTTCCAGTATGGCGACTGGCTGGGCCTTGACAGCGAGGTGAACGCTCTGGCCGACGAGCGCAAGGGTGCTACCGACGATTATTTCGTTGCCAACGCCTGCTATCTCTGGACCCTCGACATTATGGAGAAGACCGCCGCCATCCTCGGCCACAGCGAGGACGAGGACCTCTACCGCGAACTCCGCGAACAGGTGCTTGTCTCCTTCCGCGACGAGTATGTGACCAAGACCGGCCGCCTTGTCAGCGAGACGCAGACGGCCATGGTGTTGGCACTGCATTTCAATCTGGTCGAGGAGCGCTTCAAGGCCGCCATCGCCGACCGTCTCGAGCAGAACATCGCCGCGCATAAGACCCATCTCACCACGGGTTTTGTCGGAACGCCCTATCTCTGTCTTGCACTCTCCGATGCCGGCAAGCATGCTCTTGCGGGCAAGCTCCTGCTGCAGGAGGAGAATCCCGGCTGGCTCTACGAGGCCAAGATGGGCGCCACCACCATCTGGGAGCGCTGGAACTCCATCCTGCCCGATGGCAGCTTCAACCCCGCCAACATGAACTCCCTCAACCACTACGCCTACGGCTCCATCGGTTCTTGGCTCTACACGCGCCTCTGCGGCCTGCGTCTCCTCGAACCGGGTTACAGGAAATTCGCTGTCGTACCAGGCTTCATCAAGGGAATCACGTGGGCGAAGCTCCGCTACGAAAGCGTCTATGGAGCGATCGAGACTTCCTGGCGTTGCGAGGACGGCATCATCACGGTCGACCTCACCGTCCCCGCGAACACTACGGCGCTTCTGACCCTGCCGGAGAAAGGGGAGGCCCTCACCCTCGGCAGTGGCAGCTACCACTACGAGTACGGCACCGAGACCCGCCTCGAGCAGGATCGCTACACGCTGGAGACGCCCCTGCACGTCATGCTCGACCATCCGGTTGCCCAACCCATCATCAAGCAGTACATGCCCGAGATGGTCGACAATCCCATGATCCAGTATGTGGTGAACGAACCCATCTCCGCGCTGCTCGCCTATGCGGCGGAGGCCAAGCCCCTGTACGAGATGATCCTCACGGCCATGAACGAGTCCGGAATCTAAGGAGACGCGCGATGAACGAATACGAGAAGAAGCACAATGAGATCATGCGGAACCTCGGCGCCGAATGCGCCGTCCTCCTGAAGTCGGATGGAGCGTTTCCCCTGGATGGGCCGCGCGAGCTGGCGCTCTATGGCAGCGGTGCGCGCGGCACCATCAAGGGCGGCACGGGCTCCGGCGAAGTCAATTCCCGCTATTTCGTCACGGTGGAGGATGGTCTTAAGGCCGCGGGCTTCACTATCACCACCAAGTACTGGATGGAGGAGTACGCAAGCCTGTACAAAGAGGTGCGGAAGGACTTCGTCCGAGGCCTTAAGCAGCAGGCTAGGAAGCACCACACCATTGCGATTCTCGAGAGCTTGGGTGCGGCCATGCCCGAGCCGGATTACGACATCCCCCTGAATGGCGCGGGCGATACCGCCATCTACGTGCTCTCCCGCATCTCGGGCGAGGGTTCCGACCGGAAGCCGGTTGCGGGCGACATCATGCTCACCGCGACGGAGAAGCGCGACATCCTGAAGCTCGATAAGCAGTACAAGCACTTCATGCTGGTGCTCAACGTGGGCGGCGTGGTCGACCTCTCGCCGGTTGCCGAGGTGGGCAACATCCTGCTGCTCAGCCAGCTGGGCGTGGAGACGGGCAGCATCCTCTCCGACCTCATCTTGGGCAAGAGCACCCCGTCCGGCAAGCTGACCACCACTTGGACCGCTTGGGGAGACTATCCCCAGATAGGCACCTTCGGAGAAAAGGATGATACCCGCTACAACGAGGGTGTCTACGTGGGCTACCGCTATTTCGACAGCGTGGGCAAGCGGGCGCTGTTCCCCTTCGGCTTCGGCCTCTCCTACACCAGCTTCGAGATAACGGCTGGCGAGGTGAGCGAGGAATCCGGCACGATCACGGTGGTCGCAGAGGTTGGGAATACCGGCGCTGTCGCAGGCAAGGAGGTCGTCCAGCTCTACGTCTCCTCGCCTGACGGCAAGCTCGACAAGCCCTATCAGGCACTGGCCGCCTTCCAGAAGACCAGGCTGCTCCAGCCGGGTGAGACGGAAGAGCTGACCCTTTCCGTCGACCTTCGCGACCTTGCCTCCTATGATGCAGGCGGTGCACGTTGGATTCTGGAGGCAGGCGGCTATGTCCTGCGCCTCGGCAATTCGAGTGTTGCCACGGAGCCGATCGCCATCGCGCGCTTGGACGGCGAGGTCATCGTCACGCAGGTTAAGAACTGCCTCGGCACGCCCGGCTTCGCCGATTGGAAGCCCGAGGCGCGTGAGGAGGAGTCGCAGCCCGATGTTTCTGTTCTGGCTGTCAGTGCAGACGCCTTCGAGACGGAGACCGTCAGCTACGATCTTCCCGAGGACCTGGACCCGATGATTGACAACCTGGGCGACGAGGAGCTCTGCTATCTCACTATCGGTGCCTTCAACCCGAGCTTGGGCGCCCTGAGCATCATCGGCAATGCAGCCCAGTCGGTTGCCGGCGCTGCGGGAGAGACCACGAGCATCCTCAAGGACAAGGGCGTTCCGGTGATGGTGATGGCGGATGGTCCTGCCGGCCTGCGCCTGAGCCGTCAGTATACGGTCGACAAGAAGGGCGTGCATGCCGTGGGCGACACCATGCCCGAGAGCATCATGGAGCTGATGCCGGCGCCCGCAGCCTTCTTCATGAAGCTCTTCTCGGGCAACGGGAAGGTGAAGGGTGAGGTCCACGAGCAGTACTGCACCGCCATGCCCATCGGCACCGCGCTCGCTCAGAGCTGGAACATCGACTTCGCCGAACGCTGCGGAGATGTCGTGGGCGACGAGATGGAGCGCTTCGGTGTTCATTTCTGGCTTGCCCCTGCGCTCAACATCCATCGCGACATCCGCTGCGGCCGCAACTTCGAGTACTTCTCCGAGGATCCGCTTATCTCCGGTGCATTCGCTGCGGCCATCACGCGCGGCGTGCAAAAACATCCTGGATGCGGAACCACCATCAAGCACTTTGCCGCGAACAATCAGGAGACCAACCGCTACAGCTCCAACAGCCAGGTGAGCGAGCGGGCCATGCGCGAGATCTACCTGCGCGGCTTTGAGATGTGCGTGAAGGAGGGCCAGCCCCATGCGCTTATGACCTCCTACAACCTGCTCAACGGCATACATACGTCCGAGCACAGGGGCCTCATCGAGGATATCCTGCGTGCCGAGTTCGGCTTCGAGGGCATCGTGATGACCGACTGGATCATCGCCATGATGGTTGGCAAGGGGAACAAGTACGCCGCGCCCAACGCCGCCAAGATCGCCGCAGCCGGCAACGATCTGATCATGCCCGGGGGAGCCGGTGACTTCAAGGCTATGATGGCAGGGCTGAAGGATGGCCTCGTGACGCGGCGGCAGCTCCGCATCAATGCCACGCGCGTCTACCGCATGGCGAAGCAGCTCGCAGAGAGCCGATAGGAGGAGCAACATGAAGGCGATTCGGCTGAAGACAGAGCACCTGTTCAACCCCATCGGGATCGACGTGCAGCGCCCCCGCCTGATGTGGAACTGCGAGGGCGGGACCAAGCAGACGGCATACCAGATCGTCACCGAGGGCTGGGACAGCGGCAAGGTGGAGACTGATGCCATGTCTGCAGCGTACCCCGGTGTGCCTGCAGATCGTCAGATCGTTCGCTGGAAGATCCGCCTATGGGATGAGAACGACATCTGCGGCATGTGGAGCGAGGCCTCCTTCGAGATGGGCATCTCGTCATGGGGCGCCTCATGGATTGCCGGCGATTACCGGGCGAACAAGAGGAACCGCTATCCCGTCGACTGCTTCCGCAAGGCCTTCGAGCTTGAGAGGGCCGTCCGCTCTGCACGGCTGTACATAACCGCCTGCGGACTGTATGAGGCACGGTTGGGTGGCGAGAAGGTGGGCAGCTTCTGTTTGGCTCCCGGTTATACCGATTACCGCAAGCGTGTGCAGTACCAGACCTACGATGTGACAGAGCAGCTCCGTGTCGGTGAGAACGAGCTGACCGTCCAGTTGGCTGATGGCTGGTATCGCGGGTCGTGCGGTGCTTGGGGTATCAAGAATCAGTACGGAACGCAGACGAAGCTCCTGGCTCAACTGGAGATCGTCCTCGACGACGGCACGATCAGGACCGTCGTCTCCGATGGGAGCTGGCAGTGGTCGAACGACGGTCCCATCCGCTTTGCCGACAACAAGGATGGCGAGCTTGTCGACGCCTGTCTCACGCCGAGCTATAACGGCAGGGCCAAGGTCACGAGCCATCCGGTCGTTCCCGTCTCCTCCAATAACGTTCCGGTGTGCGAGCACGAGCGCTTCACGCCCACGCTCATCACCACGCCCTCCGGGAAGAAGGTGCTGGACTTCGGCCAGAACATCCAAGGCTATGTCGCGTTCTCCCTCAAGGCGCACCAGGGCCAGCGCGTGTTTCTGCGCTTCGGCGAGATGCTCGATGCGCAGGGCGAGTTCACGCAGGCGAATATCCAGCTCGCCGACAAGAAGCATACGACGCCGCTCCAGCAGGTCGAGTACATCTGCAAGGAGGGTGTGAACGGCTACAAGACCACCTTCGCCGTGTTCGGCTTCCAGTATGCTCTGGTCGAAACCGACGTGGACTTCGAGCCCAAGGACTTCACCTCCATCGCGCTCTATTCCGACCTCGAGCGCACGGGATGGTTCTCGAGCTCGAACAAGCTGCTCGACCAGTTCTTCGAGTCCACGGTCTGGTCGGCCAAAGGCAACCATCTTGACATCCCTACCGACTGCCCCACCCGCGAGCGCCATGGTTGGACCGGTGACGCGCAACTCTTCTTCACAACGGCCGCCCATCTGTTCGATTTCGCGCCGTTCGCCCGCAAGTACCTGCGCGATGTCTTCGATTGGCAGCGCAAGGACGGCCGTCTGCCGCACATCGTGCCCGATGGCGGCGCCGACTTCTACATGTGGACGATGAACGGCTCGGTGGGCTGGTCGGATGTGGGCGTGCTCATCCCGTGGCGCTATGCCGAGATGTATCAGGATGAGGAGATTCTTGCGGAGTACTACGACGGCATGGCGAAGTATGCCCGCTTCATGGAGAAGCGCTGCGGAAAGAGCATGCCGCCGTTCTCCGAGCGCATCAAGCTCTCCAAGGAGGCGCGGAAGTATTTCGTCAACATCGGTCAGAGCTACGGTGAGTGGGCGGAGCCGACCGAGGTGGGCGGCGGCTTCCGCTGGCAGGACTTCGTGGCGCCGCACCCCGAGGTCTCGACCGCGTATACCAGCTATGTTCTCGGTCTGATGGCTAAGATCGCCCAGCGGCTCGGCCATGAGGAAGACGCGCGCGAGTTCCAGACCTACAGCGACGGATGCCGCATGGCTTACCGGGAATTGGTGCAGACTGGGAACTACACGCTCGATACCGACCGGCAGGCGCAACTTGTCCGTCCGCTGTACATGGAGCTTTTGGATGACGAGCAGACCGCCTATGCGAAGAAGCGCCTGATCCAAGCTTTAGAGAACTATGGTTGGCGGCTCGGTACGGGATTTTTGTCCACACCGCTGATCCTCTATGTCCTAGCCTCCTATGATCTGGATGCAGCCTACAAGCTGCTGGAGAACGAGGAGATACCCGGCTGGCTCTCCATGCCCAAGGCCGGCGCTACCACCATCTGGGAGAGCTGGGAGGGTCCCCACAAGATTGACGGCGGCACGGACTCCCTGAACCACTACTCCAAGGGTGCTGTCGTGGAATGGCTCTTCACCACCATGTGCGGCATCCGCATCTCGGGTGAGAACCGCTTCACCATCGCGCCTCGTCCCGGCGGAAGCTTCACCCATGCCGATGCACGCTACGCCAGCATCTTCGGCACGGTGGAGAGCGCATGGGAGAAGACCGGCGATAGCATCGTCTACACTGTCACTGTACCCGCTAACTGCGAGGCTACGGTCATCCTGCCGGATGGCAGGACCGAGATCGTAGGCGCGGGGGAGCACCGGTTCTAAGGAGGGAGCATGGCGCAGGCCTTCAATCCCTACCTGCCCGACTACGAATACGTGCCGGACGGCGAGCCGCATGTGTTCGACGGCAGGCTGTATGTGTTCGGTTCACATGACCGTTTCGGCGGTAAGAAGTTCTGCATGAACGATTACGTCGCTTGGTCGGCTCCGGTCGACGATCTGGCAGATTGGCGCTTCGAGGGCGTCATCTACCGGAAGACCCAGGATCCGGCCAACGCGGATGGCAAGAGGAGCATGTACGCGCCAGATGTTGCCAAGGGGCCGGACGGGCGCTACTACCTGTATTACGGTCTGGCAGACCAGCATAAGGTCAATGTTGCCGTGTGCGATGAGCCTGCGGGAGAGTATGCCTATCTGGGCTGCGTCGCGCATGCGGATGGCACCCCCTGGGGCGAGAAGGACACGGACTTCATGCCTTTCGATCCCGGCATCCTCGTGGACGACGACGGACGCATCCATCTCTACGCAGGGCAGGGTCCGATGAACCCGATCCACGCGGCGGGCAGCAGGAGACGGCATTCCCGGGATTCCGCCTACCACGTGGAGCTGGAGCCTGATATGAGGACGATCCGCACCGGTCCCACCAAGCTCCTCCCGAACTGCGCCGATTCCACCGGTACGGGTTTCGAGGGGCATGAGTTCTTCGAGGCAAGCTCCATCAGGAAATTCAACGGACGGTACTACTTCATCTATTCGTCCGTTCAGAGCCACGAGCTGGTCTACGCGATGTCCGATAGGCCGGACGGAGGCTTCGGGTATTGCGGGGTGCTCCATTCCAACTGCGATGTCGGCTTGGCCGATCCCGCTCCGAAGAACCTCATGCTCCGACCGAGTAAGCAGGCCAAGGCCTATTTCGGCAACAACCATGGCAGCATCGTCGAGATCGGCGGACGCTACTACATCTTCGGCCATCGCCACACCAACGCCAGCATGTTCTCCCGGCAGGGTGTTGCCGAGGAGATCTTCATGGACGGAGACGGTCGTTTCAGGCAGGCGGAGATGACCAGCTGCGGCCTGAACGGCGGACCTTTGAAGGGGCTGGGAACCTATCCGGCCGCCATCGCCTGCAATCTCCAGTCGAAGAAAGGTGCCTGCTTCAGCTTCTTCACCACGCAGACGCAGAGCCATCCGCGCCTGACGCAGGAAGGGGAGGACCGGGAGTCGAATCCCGGACAGTACATCGCGAACCTGCGGGATGGTGCGCTCGTCGGCTTCAAGTACTTCGATTTCGAAAGCGATCGGCCAACCTCGATCTCCGTCTGGATTCGAGGTCGCGCCCGGGGCGTGCTCTACGTTTATGGCGACGAGGCCGAGGTCTGTCCTGCCGCCGAGATCGACGTGGATGTCGACGGGTCGGGATGGATCGATGTCGCGGCTCCGCTCCGCGTCGAGGGCACGAAGACGCCGCTGTTCTTCGTCTATCGGGGCAGTGGGGCGTTGGATCTGCTTTCGTTCACATTGGGATCGGAGGATGTTCCAGAACGCAGGATCGTGACGAAAGGGTCAGCCGATCTCGATAGCGCGCAGAGCCTTCACGATATCTTCCGCCTGAACCGCTACGAGCTCGATGACCGCTTCGTGCTCCGAGATGGGAAGACGCATCCTTTTGCCATCGTGTGTCCTGGTGGCGCATACAGCATGGTGTGCAGCTTCATCGAGGGCACGCCTATCGCGCGCAAGCTCAACGAGCAGGGCATCAGCGTCTTTATCGTCTACTATCGCGTGAGGGGCAAGGCGCGCTATCCTCACCCGCAGGAAGATCTTGCCCGCGCGGTGCGGGAGATCATGGACCGGGCGGAGGAATACCAGGTCGACCCCGAGAACTACTCGGTGTGGGGCAGCTCGGCGGGCGGTCATCTGGCCGCGACCTTCGGCACAGCCGATATGGGCTATCTGCACTATGATCTGCCTAAACCTCGTGCGCTCGTGTTGAGCTATCCCGTGATTACCATGGATCCGGCACTCACCCATAAGGACACCCACGATAACCTGCTCGGCAAGAAGGCGACACCTGAGGCGGAAGTCCTTACGAGCGTCGAGGGACAGGTGGCCGGGGACTATCCGCCGACCTATCTCTGGTGCGGCGCTGCTGACGCGACCGTTGACCCCGACAACAGCCGACTCATGGCTGCGGCGCTCAAAGCTGCGGGCGTTCCGCATCGGTTCGAGATCTTCCCCGGTGTGGATCACGGCGTCGGTCCCGGTACGGGCACGGCTGCAGAGGGCTGGATCGACCGCGCAGTAGATTTCTGGCTCGAGCAGGGACGGTAGGCTCCGAGAGCAGCTCGCGCTCCAGCAACATCCTATCGGCCCAGCAAGGCCTCCGGTGACTGTACCGTCACCAAGGGCCTTGCTGGCCAAACGGCTTCCGGAACCCTGCACGCACGCCCTTCTCGGCACGTTTCCCCTGCAGGACTCCCATCGACTGTACCGTCACCGGAGGCCTTGCTGCATGAGCTTCGTGCAGTGGGGTTTCGCGGTTGTAGACTCCAGCTGCCATCTCGCCTCAAAACACAAGTATCCCATCCTACTGGAAGATGCCAACCGCATCTTCTCGTAGTTACCTGAGCATCGGCAAAAGCCCAGCGTGTATGGTTGGATATGCGCGTCCTCATGTCCTCGATTTGAGAATAAGTACGCACATTTATCTAAAGACATGGCGTTTAAATAAGCAGTGCTGCTACATTGAAACGGATAATATGTCGAATATGAAGACGTTATATGATGCGAGAAGGGACAAAGGGCATGGGGTTTCCAAAGGGCTTCCTCTGGGGCGGTGCGACGGCCGCCAACCAGTATGAGGGTGCGTGGGACGTCGACGGCAAGGGTGCGAGCATTCCCGACCACATGCGCGGCGGTGATTTCCAGACGCCTCGTCAGATCGACGAAGTGCTCGATCCCGAC
>JAKPQM010000142.1 GCA_029546925.1 Actinomycetes bacterium | reverse complement strand
GATCATGTTGGGGTCGGCGAGCGCCTCAGCAGCATCCAGATTGACGCCAGCTATGGTTGCTGCCAGCTGGATGAAGCCCTTGATGATCGTATAGGACATGATGAGCGGGATCATGTAGCCGATACCCGACATCATGTGCTTCTGGATCACGTCCCAAGCCGACTCTTCTTTCTTAGCCATTCTCTTTCTCCTTGTTCTTGTTCCCGGCTGACCTTATCGGTTTTGCCTATTTGAGGTTCTCAGCGATAAATGCTTCGGAGTTGTGCACGAGTTCGGCGATGCGGCAGTGGACCGTCTTATCCTCGTAGCCCTCGAAACGATCGGCGCCTTCCAGCGGAACCTCGTTGGCCAAGACAATGTAGTCAACCGCCTCGATATCATCTTCGGAAAGCTCGTCCTCCACGCCCGTGATACCCTGGGTCTCGACGAGCGCCTCGAAACCGGCTTTCTTTGCGGCGGCAGTGAACTTATCGGCTGCGATGTACGTGTGGGCGGCGCCGACGGGACACGCGCAGACTGCTACGACCTTCCTAGCCATGTTGGGATCCCTTCTCCTTGGTTCCAGACCCTGTTGTCTGGTTTTCCTGACAGCTAGTACTTTACGGACAACACGGCAAGCTTCTTAGTTGTGCTGCGGGTCCGCAGGGTGTCACTTTCTCATGCGAATGCCTGTCACCTCGCGGTGACAGGCACGGGACAGAAAATTGGGGGTATTACGATCGAGTGTGCCTCTCTTTTCGCAAAGACGCTTCTTAGAGGCTCTCGAAATCGATCGGTTCGAGCCTGAATCCCTTGAGCACATCAGGATCCGTCACAGGCGTCGATGCTTCGGCGGCAACCAGCCCGACCATGTAGAGCGGGAGATAATGCACCGCCTTTCCCGCCCTCCAGCCCTGCGAGACATTTCCTTCCGAGAGGACGATCGCCTCCTCGATCCCATATCCATCCGTTCCCAACAGGTTGTTGAGGGCGACATGAAGCTTGTAATCCTTCCCCGATTTGACCTCGATGGGCAAGACCGTGCCCTCGTGCGTCTCGATCAGGAAGTCCACCTCCCCCTTGCGGCTGTGATGGTAATAGCGCAACGGAGACCGCAGTGCGGCCAGCTCCTGCGCCACGACATTCTCATATACCGAGCCGAAATTAACCGACCGATCGCCCGATAGCGCCGCCATGGCAATCTCGGCAGGATAGCCAGCGAAGAGCATCCCGACATCGCTGAGGTACAGCTTGAACCGCTCTTGCTCCTCCGTGCGGGCAAGCATGGGCTTGGGCTCTGTCACGTTGACCGCCTTCAGAACCGAGCGCGCCGCAACAAGCCAAGCGAAGTCGTTGGCATACCGATCGAATCGGGCTCCATCTTTCAGCGTCTTCAGCTGGAAGCGTTTGTTCTCCTTGTTGAGCTGCGATGGAACGGCATCGTAAATCGCCTTGACCTGAGGGGAGCGGTTGCCCGCATATTTTGCGATGTCCTCACGATAAAGGCTCAGGAGATCGGTCTGAACCTGCCGCACGGCACCGAGGTCGTTGCGCGCATCGAGGCTCTTCTGGACCGCCTCCGGCATGCCCCCGATAACGAGATATTGCCTGAACAGATCGACGAGAAGCCCGTGCAGGGAGTCATCAAGCGGAGATCTCGCATCATAGCACTCACCCACCTGATCGAGAACGGATTGCGGAACGCCTCGAGCCCAGCAGAACTCCTCGAATGTGAGCGGAGCCATGTCTATGGTATGCAGATAGCCTACCGGCCACGATTTTACGCCGTTCAGCTCGACGCCGAGCATCGATCCGGACATCGCGACATCAAACCTGCCGTCAATCACAAGATACTTCGAGAAGGTGACGAGGTTCTGGGCCATCTGGACCTCGTCGAAGAAGACGAGGGTTTCCCCGGGAACCAGCTCATGTCCCGCAACAAGGGAAACCAGTTCGACAACCCTGTCGGCGCTTCGGGCGGATCCGAATCGCCTCCTTGCGTCTTCGTCGACGAGGAAGTCGATTTTCACGAGATATTGGTACTCTCGCCGTCCGAACTCTTCGATGAGGAATGTCTTCCCAACTTGGCGCGGGCCATCGACCAAAAGAGCCTTTTGGCGGTTGTTGGCCTTCCAGTCGAGAAGCCGATCATATGCTGTACGTCTGAGCATGGTCACGCCTTTGTATTGATGAGACTCTGAATCAGAAAGAATTTTACTATAATATGTCACTAACACAGATTAAGATAGACACTAAATCAGAATAAAAAATGGGCAATTATGGCACTATCTCAGAAAAAGAAATGTAAGGGGGGTGGGCAGAGCCATCGTCGGAATGCGGATCTGCCCAGCTTATTGCCTATTTCGCTTCGATATGCGGGTTGGCGAAGAGCTCTTCCATGAACGGCTCGAACTCGGTGATACCCACGAGCCGCTTGACCTTCCCGGTGTCCATGGTCAGTCGGTAGAGCGTAGGGAAGACCGTGCGGTCGATGCCGCCTGAGGCCGAGATGAGCATGGGCATGATGAGCTGCACGTCATCATGCTCCCAGTCGATCGGGCGCGTTGTGGTGAAGATGGCGTATCGGGAAGTCCCTCCCTCTCCGAGAAGGCAATGTGGCATGGCCACGAGCGGGTTGATCTCGGTCGAGGAGATCTCCTCACGATGATAGATGCTCCCCTTGTCCTCCTCGCGCATGGCCCCCGCAGCGATGAGCTCCTTGCAGATAAGCGCAAGCGCCTCCTCCTTGGTGGAGACATCGACAAGCGGGAAGAAGAGCTCAGGCGCGAACAGGCCTCTGATGCGCTGGGCCTCGCGGAAGTACTTGAGATAGTCAGCCACACGACGCACGTCGTCATCGCCGAAGAGAGGTGAAACCAACACATGCGGAGCCTTGATATCGTCGCTAAGGGGAATCGTCGAGATGAGGAGCGTGACGTCGGAGAGATCTTCTTTTGCAAGCTGTGCCCGCGAGATAACCTTGGTCACCCGCACGGTTGCGAAACGTGTCTCGATTCTCGTGCGCAAGAGCTCCGAAGTTCCATAGCCGCTCTCGCAGACCACGATGACGCGGAAGCTGTTCTTGGCGTTCTGGCGCTCGATGGCAGCGGCGAAATGCATGGCGATGTAGCCGAGACTGTCCTCGTTCGAGCGCAAACCGTAGCGTTCGAACAGGAGCCGACCGCACATCACCGCATAGTCGTAGGCTTCTGAATACTGGGCCTTCACCATGGCGAGCATGGGGAGACTGAGCACCGCATCGATACTCATGCGCGAACAGGTTGAATAGAGATGCGAAATAAGGCCACGGCGCAAGTCCTCGTCATCGGAGAAGTCCCGACGATACGTATGCTTGACCTCGCGGATGCAAGCGTCCACGACATCCTCGAAAAAACTCGCCTCGAGCTTGACATCCCCCTCATCATTAGCCGATACGTTGCCGAGCAGATAGGAGAGGTAGACGATATCGCCGGGAGTGATATCGGTACCGAAGTAGTCGGCAACGATGGAGGCGACTTTTTTGGCGGGCTCGGTGGAGATCCCTTCGTAGAGAACCCTGTCCTCGGCATTCTCGACATGCTGGCCGTGGGCACAGCGGCAGCCGGTTGCAATCAGGTATTTGAGGATGCCCGCTGTTCTGGGATCGGATTCCTCATGTCCGAGGTCGATAAGCTTGCGCGTGGCAACACGCAAGAACTCGCCGTAATTCCTGCACCTACCGAGAATGGTGCGATCGTCATAGCTGTAGATATCCTGCCCATCGAAAAGCCAGGAGACCATGAAGTTGCGGATGGCGGATTCCTGGCCTATGAGGTAGTAGCCGTAATGCGGTCGGCTGCTGAGGACGATCTGGTGCTTCTCGAGGATGATGCGCACATGCTTCATGATCTTGCCGATGCTCGAACGGCTCATAAAGAGCTCGTCGGCAAGATCGTCTTGGGTCGCATAATCGTTGGTAAGGAGCATGGAGACGATCTGGCGAATCTGAACATCGTCATCGGCCGGAGGCCGCATGGCAGAAAGGCGCTTTTGAAATGAGGTAAAGGAGGCTTCGTCGACGATTTCAATGCGGTAGCCGGCATTGCCCGAGACAAGAGTTGCCCCGTTGGCGGCAAGTTGATCGGCAACGGCCTTCATCTCGCGTTTGACAGTACGCGAGCTCACGCCGACGTCATCGGCGAGCTGCGTGCTCGTGAGCGGTGCCTTGGTGGTGATGAGTATGCGCAAAAGCGCATCTTTGGTATCTGCCATCTTTGTGCCTTCCGATGGAGAACGCCGGAGACCGACAGTTGAAAAGCGGGACTGCTGGTAAGTATATAATCCCCGGGCGTGCTAAGCGCGTACGTTCTCACGCTTAGCACAGCAACCCAGCATATCCTGCGAGCTTCTCATGCAACGCTAATGTAAAATCACCGCACTCCCGAAGTTTTCCATGCAAGATTACATTAGCTTCCATCTTGCTCTTTAGCAAAAGGTCTGGTCACAGGCTTGTCAGCAAATGGAAGGGGGTTTCTCGTTCCATTAGTCTGTCGCGCGCATCTGAATGGGTCGCGGAGCAGGCTCAGATAGAACGGTCGTCATAGCCATAGGTAACCTGTCCATCGAAAAGCTGGAAGACCCTGAAGCCTCGGCTCATAAACCCAGCACCTCTCCCCTATTCCCACGCCCATTGGCCGTTGACGAAGATCCGCGTCTCCGAGCCGTCCTTCGCGATGCCTTTGATGTCGAGGTCGTCCGCGCCGATCATGAAGTCCACGTGCACGGCGCTCTGGTTGACGCCATGGGCCGCAACCTCGTCCTTGTCCATCTCGAGGCCGCCCTCGATGCACTCGGGAAAGCCCGTGCCCAGCGCCAGATGGCAGCTCGCATTCTCATCATAGAGGGTGTCGAAGAAAAGCGTCTCGCTCTGGCGGATGGGGGTGTTCTTGGAGATGAGGGCGCACTCGCCCAAGCGGACGGCGTTCTCATCGCGCTCGAGGATGGATTTCAGCACGTTGGCACCTTGCGCGGCATCGTAGTCCACCACGGCGCCGTTCTCGAAGCGGAACCAGAAATCGCGGACAAGCTGCCCGCCGTGCACCAGCGGCAGTGCCGAGAAGACCGTGCCGTCGGCGCGCATGCGATCGGGTGTGGTGAAGACCTCCTCGGTGGGGATATTGGGGAAGAAGACCGTGCCGTCCACCGTGCGGCCCGCGCCGCCTTCCCAGACGTGACCCTCGTTCAGGCCGACGACAAGATCGGTGCCGTTGGAAGACGTGTAGTGGAGCGCGTCGAAGCGATGCTCGTTCAGGAAGCGCTTGGTCTTCTCGAACGAGGCGTTATGCGTCTCCCAATCGCTCTCGGGATCCTCGCCGTCGGCACGCGCCGTCGCGAGGATGGCAAGCCAGAGGCGGTAGACGGCCTCGGCGTCGGAGAGATCGGGATAGACCGTCGTAGCCCATTTCGACACCGGCACGCCCGCGATGCACCAGACGTTCTTGCCGAAGTCCATGCCGTTGCGATAGGACAGGCACTGTGTGTTGATCGCGTGACCATAGGCTGCGGGCTTTTCGGGATCGATTCCCTTGAGCATCATGGGATCGGAGCCGTCGAGGAACAGGAACGCCGCGCCCGCCTCGGCGAGCGAATCGAGCTGGATCCGTTTCCACTCGGGAACCGTCTTGAAGAAATCGATGCCGTTGTTCTCAAAAGTCAAGCGGGTGACGCCATCGTCTTCCCAGACAACGGTGACCGGGCCGGACCCCGCCTCATAAGCCTTGTCCACCACGCGCCGGACGAAATCGGCCCGCTCGATGGGACCGCGCACAAGCAGCTGCTGGCCGGATTTGATGGCGACGCCTTTGCGTACGATGAGGTTTGCATAGCGGTCGATCTGCTCGGACAGCGCCTCGGTGGCGATGCGGCATTCTTGGTCGCTCATGGGAACGTTCATGACAGTCCTTTCCCGCGCATGATTTGAAAGCCTATGGCTGCGCGTCCAATCCTCGTCACACACCAGAGTTTGCGCAGCTCAAAGCCCTAGGCTGCGCGGGTATTGCGGAGGACATTATACCCTTGGCGAACTTGTCGGCGAACGTCTTCATGATTTATGCCGACATGTCGATGGCCGTTTGCCAATCGGTCAGCCTTGGAAATTGCGGTGATCGCGAATACCGCAGTTTCCGAAGGCGACAAAAACTGCGGTGATCGTAAATGCGCAGGTAGGAGGCGTGCCGGTTCTCACCGACAAGGATGAGAATTGCGGTGATCGCGAATACCGCAGAATCCTGAGCCGACCATATTGCGGTGATCGCGAATACCGCAACTTCGATACATCAGCGCCAGCTCAAACGGGTCGCCCCTGCGCCGTCGCATGAGGCCGCTTCTGGGTTTTGCGTGTACGCCTGCAGGACTGGACGCCTGATGGAGGGATTTATCGCTGCGAATGTGCTAGGATTGCACATTGCGCGGGCGTAGTTCATCGGTAGAACCGTAGCTTCCCAAGCTACTGAGGTGGGTTCGACTCCCATCGCCCGCTCCACGAAAAGCAGCGCGGCCTCCTCATATGGGGAGGCCGCTTTTTTGCTGGATCCGTTAGGCAGGTTTGCCATGCGGGGACGGCCGGCTCCTTGCAGCGGCTTAGGAGAAGCCTGTCCTCATCGCACGCCCCGCAGAGTGCGACGGAGATTTCGGGCAGAGAGTTCTCGACTTGGCACTTGTCGACTTGCTACCATAAGACCCGTGGTGGCGCACGACATGCCACTTGACGCGATGAGAGCGCAGACAAGGGAGGTCCCTTGGGTTACTACGAGCGAGAGCACTGGTGCAAGCGCGAGGACAAGAACATCTACGGCAAGCTCTTTTTGCCGGAAGGCTTCGACGACGGTCGCCCGCGTGCCACGGCGATCTTCTCGCATGGCCTGAGCACCAACCACGGCGACATGGAGCCCTATGCGCGCACCGCCGCCGAGCGCGGCATGGTCTCATACGTGTTCGACTTCTGCGGTGGCGGTAACTACAGCTATAGCGACTGGCAGGACAACATGTCGCTCTTCACCGAGCAGCACGACCTTGAATCCGTAGCTTGGGAGATCAGCCGCGAGCCTTTCGTGGATGAGCGCAACCTCTTCCTCTGCGGCGCGAGCTTGGGCGCAACCATCACCCTGATGGCGGCCCGCGCGAACGTCGAGCTGATAAAGGGGTGCGTGCTCCTGTACCCGGCCTTCAACCTGCACGAGGCGGTGCGCACCGCATGCCCCAACCGCGACGATATACCGGAGTCGTTCCCCCTCATGAGCATGAACGTGAGCGGCGATTTCTTGCGCTCGTGCTACGACTACGACTTCTACGAGCATATCCCCTCCTTCCCGCAGGATGTGCTCCTGTTCCACGGGGACGCTGACAAGAACGTGCCGCTCAGCTACTCGCAGCGCGCTGCCGAGCTTTTCCCCCGTTGCGACCTGCGCATCATCCCAGGCGGCGAGCACGGCTTCGTCGATCCCTACTACTGGCAGGTGATCGAGCAGGCAACCGAGTGGCTGACCAGTCGCATCGGGTAGGAAAACGCCCTAGCTCTGCAACTTGCCCGGCGGGGGATGCACACCAGGGACGGTCCTTCCTGTGCAGTTTGCGCGATCAAACTGCACAGGAAGGACCGTCCCTGGTGTGCATCCCATTCCCCCAGAGCGTCACATCATCGTTGTGTCGAGCCAGTTTACATGGCAGGAAAGGATCTCCTGGCGCGGGCGGGTAGCTGGGTCGGCAAGGAGGTCGAGAAGCATCCTGCAGGCAAGCGCACCCTCCTCCCGCACGGGCTCCACGATGGTGGAGATCCTCGGCGTGGTAAGGCATGCCCAATCGGCGTTGTTCATGCCGAGAAGGCCGACTCGCTCGGGAATGAGCTGCGGCTGCGCCATAAGAGCCCGATAGACCCGCTCGAGCGCCCACTGGTGGGGCACGAAGACGAGCGTTCTTTTCGAGGTGAGGAGATTCAGCCTGAACCATGCGGCAAGCTCGTCAGAGCTGGGTCCGTTGTGGTCGATACGCAGTGTTTCGTACGTGAGACCACGGGATGCGACGGCATCGGTGAAGCCCTGCTCACGCTCCTGCCTCGTACGGAGATCAGGTTGTGAGCCGGCAAGGATGAAGTGCTCGTATCCCCTATCGGCACACTCCAGCATGGCCCCGTAGGTGCTGTCGTAAAGGTTTGTCTTGATCCAGCTGGTATCGAAGTCGAACGTGGAGCAGTCGTAAAGCACCCCAGGTTTGCCTGCCCGTGTGATGCGCTCTTGGATGGCACGGAAGTTGCTCGTAGGCTGGATGATGAAACCGTCGACCCCAAGCGAGAGCATCTTCTCCACGTAGGCCTGTTCGCGGGCTTGGTCGAAGTTCGAGTTGCAGACCACGGTCTGATAGCCGGCGGGCGCGGCCACCTCCTCGATGCCGATGAAGACCTGCCCGGCCCAGATGTTCGCACTGTTGAGGATCAGCACCGCGATGATACCGGAAGAGCTCCCCGCAAGGCTCCGGGCGCGGATCCCCGGCACATAGCCGGTCCGCTCGATAGCGCGCCGTATGGTCTCGCGCGTGGCAGGGCTCATCTTCTCGAAGTGGCCGTTGAGGTAATTCGAAACCGTTGCCGTCGAGGTACCGGCAAGCTGGGCGACATCGGTAATGCTGGTACGGCCTTGGGGCACGGCGCCTCCTTTCGGCAGATAGATATATTGTATATGCCCCCTGAGTGCGTAGCCTGCGGCGTGGCGACAAATCATCGAGCAAAGGTATGTAGATTCTGTGTTCAAACATTGGTAAACTTCCGATGGCCGATTTTCTATCTTTTTACCTTGACAGGATTGATCATTTCTGCGTTGCCGCATTATGTATTGGTTAAATGCTTAACAAAATCCCTGAGAACCACGTCTGAGCTGGCTTTTTACCGAAACATCCCTCATGAGACGCCTATGTGAACCTATCATGCAGGCAGCGAACGTCGCGCAATAAGGCGCACACGCAGCGAGGAGGAGTAGATGAAGATCGTATCGGTTTGCGCATGCACGGTCGGCATCGCCCACACCTTCATGGCCAAGAAGGCCATAGAGGAGGACGCGGCCAAGAGAGGTTGGGAATACAAGGTCGAAGCCCAGGGCGGCTATGGCACCGAGGACGAGTTGACGGATGAGGACATCGCCTCCGCTGACGCAGTCCTGCTCGCCGTTGCCGTGGGCATCACCGGCGAAGAGCGTTTCGACGAGATGCGCGCGGCCGGTCGTGTCATCACCATGGATCCCTCCGAGGTCCTTAAGGACGCCTCGAGCGCCCTGAACAAGGTCGCCGCGCTGTGCGGCGAGCCCATCGTAGAGACTCTGAGCGAGGCGGCCGAGGTCGAGGCGGCCGCCGAAGAGCATGCCATTGCCGATGCTGCTCCCAAACCTGCCGCAGCGGTGGCTCCCAAGCCTGTCGTAGCCGACGCTGCGGATTCCGGTGAAAAACCCCGACTCTTCGCCAACTTCGGCAAGGATCTTGTGAAGGCGTTCAATACCGGCGTCTCCTACTTCATTCCGGTCGTCGTTATCGGTGGCGTGTTCCTGGCCTTCGCGCTTGCGAGCGGCCAAGCCGGCGAAAGCGGCATGGAAGTCACTAATCCGATAATGCAGAGCCTCAACACCATCGGCATGGCCGGTATCAGCATGATGATCCCTGTGCTGGCGGCCTACATCGCCTACTCGATTGGAGGCAAGCCCGCCCTCGCACCCGGCTTCGTCCTCGGCTATCTTGCCAACAACGCCGTCACCACCCCGATCCTCAACGCAGCCGGCGAGGCCACGAGCGTCTCCACCGGCTTCCTCGGCGCCATGCTCCTCGGCGTCTGCGCAGGTTACTTCGTCAACTGGATGAAGACTTGGAAAGTCAACGACACCATCCGCACCATCATGCCGATCCTGATCATCCCGCTGCTTTCCACGCTCGTGCTCGGCATGATCTACATCTATGTGCTCGCCTACCCCATCGGCATGTTCATGAACTGGCTCACCGACCTGCTCTCCGGCCTCTCCGGCGGCTCGGCGATCGTCTTGGGCCTTGTCATCGGCGTCATGACCGCCATCGACATGGGCGGTCCCATCAACAAGACCGCCTCCACGTTCACCATGGCCATGATGACCGCCGGCGTATACGGCCCCAACGGCGCTTTCCGCGTAGCCGTCGCCATCCCGCCTTTGGCTTGCGGCCTCGCCGCCCTTGTCGCTAGGAACAAGTTCGACGCCGCCGACAGGCAGATGGGCATCTCCGCAGTCTTCATGGGACTCATCGGCATCACCGAGGGCGCCATCCCCTTCGCGGTCAAGGACTTCCCCCGCATCGCCCCCGGCATCTGCATCGGCTCCGCCGTCGGTGCCGCGCTGGCCATGATCCAGAACATCGAGTGCTATGTTCCCCACGGCGGCATGATCGTAGCCCTTGCCACCAATAACATCGCGCTCTACGCACTCGACATGCTCATCGGCACTTTAGTTGCCGCAGCCATCATCATCGCGATGAAGCCTAAAATGGAGGACGCATAACCGCCTATCGAGAGGAACTGCCAAAATGTCCCAGATTCCCATCCAGAAGTTCGTCAAAGGAATGCTCGACCTGCGTGACTCGGGCGAGGACGCAACCCTTGTCGGCATCGGCCCCATGAGCCCCAACCTCCTGCAGGCCACCTTCGAGCTCGCCCGCGACCACGACTTCCCGCCCATGTTCATCGCCAGCCGCAACCAAGTGGACTCCGACCGATTCGGAGCCGGCTACGTCAACGGCTGGGACCAGTACCGCTTCGCCTCCGACATCAAGGCCGCTGCCGAGACCGCCGGCTACCAAGGCGACTACTACCTCTGCCGCGACCACGGCGGCCCTTGGCAGCGCGATGAGGAGCGCAACGCCCACCTGCCCGAGGACGAGGCGATGGAGAAGGCCCGCCAGTCCTACCTCGATGACATGAAGGCCGGCTTCCACCTGCTGATGATCGACCCCACCAAGGATCCCTACCAGATCGGCAAGGTCATCCCCCTCGACGTCGTGCTCGCCCGCACGGTCGAGCTTATCGAGTGGTGCGAGGGCAGGCGCAAAGAGCTCGGACTTCCCGAGATCGGCTACGAGGTGGGCACCGAGGAGACCAACGGCGGCCTCACCTCATGCGATAAGTACCGGACCTTCATCGAGGAGCTCAAGGTTGAGCTGGGCAAGCGCAACCTGCCCATGCCCACCTTCATCGTCGGCCAGACCGGCACGCTCACCCGTATGACCGAGCAGGTCGGCCACTACCATTTCAAGAACGCCCGCGAGCTCGCCATCATGGCCCGGGAGTACGGTGTGGGCCTCAAGGAGCACAACGCCGACTATCTCGACGACGTGACCTTGCTCGAGCACATCCCCGCTCACGTGACTGCCTCCAACGTGGCCCCGCAATACGGCACCGAGGAGACCCGCGCCTACCTCAAGCTCATCAAGGTCGAGCAGATCCTCGTCGACGAGGGCCTTGTTTCCAAGGACGGCCAGTCCGACCTTTACAGCACCCTGCTCGAGCACGCTATCAAGACCGAGCGCTGGCGCAAGTGGATGGTGGGAGAGAATACCAAGCTGACCGTCGACGACATCCTCGCCGATGAGCAGCTGTCCCGCGATGTCCTCGACCTCGCCGGTCACTACGCCTTCGGAGATGACGAGGTCAAGGAGCAGATCGAGAAGCTCTACGCCAACCTCTCCGCCAACAATATCGACGGGCAGCGCTTCGTGGTCGAGCACATCAAGCGCCCGATCCTCCAGTACATCAAATGCCTCCGCCTCGAGGGCATCACGGGCCGCGTCCGCACGGCCCTCGGAGCATAGCTGCGCCAAGCCCGGATCCCCAGCGCCACCGCTGCGCCCTTATCGGGTGCGGCGGTGATGTTTTCGCCCGGAATGGGATGCACACGGGGGACGGTCCTTCCTGTGCAGTTTGCGCGATCAACTGCACAGGAAGGACCGTCCCCCGTGTGCATCCCATTCCGGGCGTCTGTGGAGTTTCTATCGAGGCCTCATCTTGATAAAAACAGCTATTCCGAGCGGTACAGCGCATTCAACATCCCCGCGCCGCCGACGGCGGTGCTGCTGCAGCACATCCCGCCAATTAGATGACAAGAAGCCGATAAGCCTAGGTCAAGGGACGGTCAGAGGCCTCGGATAGCATTGCCGCACCATTCATATCTTTGGAGGTGCGCGATGCACGAAACGGCAATTCTCATCCCAGGCACTGTGGACAAGGGCCGCGCTTCCCAAGGGGCCAACGGCACAGCCTGGCCCCCTCCCCCGCGCTCGAAGCCCTTCGGCGGAGACCTCCTGCGAGGCGGGAGCCCGCAGGGCATCGGCCATGCGGGCAAAGCGCTTCGGCACCGTCCGCTTCTGCATATGGTGCTGTCGCTTGTCGCAGCGCTCTGCATACTGGGGACCTGTTCGAACCCGGCATATGCGGCCACGATCATCACCTTCCCAAACGGGGGCAGCGCCACGCTCAACGCAGACGGCTCCATCGAGGGGACCTGCATGTCCCAACGGAGCCCAGACTTTGCGCTCTACCGCGATGGCGACCCCAACGACCCGGGGCCCGGCGTTCCCACGCCCTTCCACATCACCATGCCCGATGGCCAGAGCATCACCGCGTACTGCCAAGATGGAGAGAACTACGCTCCGCGCGACGGCTCCATCCCCTTCACGGCCTACGTCGACGGCAACAGCTATTCCGTGTGGATCTGGGGAAACCGCGTGGGCGTAAACACCGCCGAGGTGGCGGCGTGGTCTGCCGCAGGGCGCGGACTCTACTACCCTGCGCAGCGCCTCTACGCATCGTATTGGAAGCCTTCTATCCAAGGAGACATCACGCTCTCGAAGACAAGCTCCAGCTTGGAGATCTCATCCAACAACGCAAGCTACAGCCTCGAGGGTGCCGTCTACGGAATCTATTCGGATAGCGCCTGCACCAAGGAGGTGGCCCGTATCACGACCGACGCTTCGGGCCACGCCAAGAGCGACAAGCTCGATGCCGGTACCTACTGGATAAAGGAGATCGAGCCGAGCACGGGCTTCGCCCTCGACCTCGAGGTGCATAAGGCCGACATCGCGGCAGGCAAGACCACGAACGTGAGCGTGAGCGAGGAGCCGCAGGTCCATCCCATCGCGCTCCTTCTGACCAAAGTCGACGCCGACCTGCACGAGGCCATCCCGCAAGGGAACGCCTCGCTCGAGGGTGCCCGGTTCTTGGTCCGGCTCTTCGGAAACACCGCGGGAGATACCTCGGGCAATCCCCTGCGCACCTGGATCTTTGCAAGCGACGCGCAGGGCAGGGTCGTCATGGATGAGGAGCATCTCGTCTCCGGCGATGGTTTTTTCACCGATGCCTCGGGAGCTATCGTGCTGCCGCTCGGCACGCTCTCGCTGAAAGAGATCTCTGCTCCCCAGACATATTATCTGGAGGGACAGACCTCCTCATCGGGCGGGCTTTCCGAGGCCCCTGCACATACGCTCGTCTTCTCATCGAACGGCACGTCGGCCACGATAGAGGGCTACGAGCCGATCACCGTGGAAGAACAGGTCAAACGCGGTGGCCTCTCCCTCGATAAGGACGACGGGCAAACCGTCTCTGCTCAGGGAGACGCGCATCTCGACGGCGTCGTCTTCGAGATCGTGAACCGCTCCGAGCACGACGTCGTGGTCGGTGGAACGCGCTTCTCGCCCGGAGAGGCCGTGACGACGCTCGTCACCGACGCCGACGGCTGTGCCTCGACCGAGCACGATCTTCTGCCGCTCGGCACCTACGAGGTCAGGGAGGCCGAGCCGGGGGAAGGCTATCTCAACACATCCGAGGCGCAGATGGTCGTCATCGATGCTCCCGATACGGTCTTCGCTGCCGAGACGCACTTCACCGATACGGTCATGCGCGGCGGCCTGCGGGTGGGCAAGGTCAGCTCGGAGACGGCAGATCCTGTGGCGCAAGGCGGCGCCTCTCTTGCTGGTGCGCGCTTCAGCGTGACGTCGGTGTCCGCTGCTCCCGTCCTCGTCGACGGCGTTCTCTACAGACCCGGATCTATCGTCGCCGTGCTCACGACCGACAAGCAGGGCAGAGCGGAGCTGGCAGCAGAGGCCCTCCCTTACGGAAGCTACGAGATCCGCGAGATCGAGGCGCCGCAGGGCTACCTTTTGAACGAGGAGTGGTCTCAGACCATCACAATCTGTGAGGAAGGCGCAGTCGCAGATATATCGGCGCCCGAGCACGCGGTTCCCGACCAGGTGAAGCGCGGCGGCTTCTCCTTCAACAAGGCCGACGAGGCGAGCATGGAGGCGATGCCCGGCACCGTCTTCTTGGTAACCGCCCTTGACGACCCCGACGGGGACGGCATCTTCGAAAGCCACATCATCGTGACCGATGAGAACGGCGTCTTCGATTCGGAATATGCGCGGCACTCCGCTCTGACCAATGCGAATGATGCAGCATACGACCCCGCAACGGGTGCGCTCGACGAGAGCCTCCTCGACCACGAGGCAGGCCTCTGGTTCAGCGGCCGAAGCGACACCTCCACAGCTCCGGATGATGCGCGCGGCGCCCTCCCCTACGGATCCTATACGATGCAGGAGCTCGCATGTTCCGCAAATGAAGGTCATCGGCTCGTATGTTTTACGCTGCACATCGCACGCGACGGCCATACCGTCGATCGGGGCACCGTCGATGACAAGCTCGGACCCCAGCTCGTAACAGAGCTCGGCTCCGAGGCAGGCAAGGTCGTTCCCGCAACGGGAGATCCCGTCATCCTCACCGATCGCGTGCAGTATGCGAACCTCGAGGTGGGCAAAACCTACCGTGTGGCCGGAGAGCTGGTCGCTGCAGAGAGCGGATCCCCTTTGGGCATCACTTCCTCCAAGGAGTTCACCGCATATGCGGAATCGGGTTTCATCGAGCTCGAGTTCGTGCTCGACCCCTCCGTGGTCGAAGGCGAGGCCGTCGTCGCCTTCGAGGAGCTTTGGCTTTCAGACAGCTGCGTCGCCACCCACAAGGATCTCGATGACGAGGGCCAAACGGTGCTGATCCCCTCGATCTCGACAATGCTCGCCGATAGCGAGGGCTCCGCGTTCGCGAGCTCTGCAGATGATACCATCACGCTGCTCGATACCGTTTCCTATCGCGGGCTTTGGCCCGGCGAGAGCTACCGCGTGCAGGGAGAGCTCTACGACAAGGTAAGCGGGGAATCGTTAGGGATATGCGCTGCGACGAGCTTTATCGCAGAAGACCCCGAGGGTGTGATCGAGGTTGTCTTCGAGGTGCCCGCAACCTTGCTTGCCGGCAGGACCGTGGTTTGCTTCGAGACGTTATTGCGCAATGAGCTGCCTATTGCCGTCCATGCGGATTTGGAGGATCGGGCGCAAACCGCGATGATCCCTGCCATCGGCACCGTCCTCGTCTCCGCATCTGGAGAGAAGGAGCCGGGTGATGCAGAAGGCACCGTCGCGCTTACCGACATAGTCTCCTATCGCGGGCTTCTCCCCGGCAAAGACTACCGTATCGTCAGCTCGCTTATCGATAAGAAAAGCGGTGAGGTATTGCTGGGCGGGCAGGAGCTGTCTTTCTCGGCAGAGGATTTCGAGGGGGAGGTCGAAGTGGTGCTCTCGCTTGACGCCGCCCAGCTTTCAGGTAGGGAGATCGTTGCCTTCGAGGAACTCTATTATGAAAACGCCCTGCTCGCACGGCATGCCGATGTGGAGGATGAGGATCAGACGGTGCGTTTCGCCCAAATACGCACGAGCCTTGCCGACGTTGACGGAAGGAGGGGCGTCATCCGCGCATCCTCCCCCACCGTCCTTATCGACACAGTCTCCTACAGCGGCCTCGCACCCGGAAAATCCTACCTGTTGAGAGGATCCCTCATGGACAAGACCACAGGAGAGCCCGTGGGCATCGATGCGGAAGCGGTTTTCATTGCCGAGCAGGCAGAAGGGACTGCGGAGGTTGCATTCGTCTGTGACAGCATGCTCATCGCCGGCAAGGATGTCGTCGCGTTCGAGACCCTCATGCAGGAAGGCCGGGAGCTCGTCGTCCACGCCGACCTCGATGATGAGTCGCAGACGGTCTCCGTGCCGCGCATAGCAACGCTTCTTGCCGAAGCGAACGGGAATAGGAAGACGGTCGAGAAGGGCGCCTTCACGCTGGTCGACACCGTCTCGTATACGAACCTCGAGCCGGGTGAGACATATACGGTGCGCGGCCTCCTCATGGATAAAGCCACGGGAACGCCCTTCCTCGGAGCAGATGGAGCCCCCGTTTGCGGCGAGACGTCCTTCGTGGCCGAGGCGGAATCGGGCAGCTGCACGGTAAGCTTTTCCGTCGATGCCAGCCAGATCTCGGAACATACGCAGCTCGTGGCTTTCGAGGCGGTGAGCATTGAGGATGGCACCGTGCTTGCCACCCATGAGGATCTTGACGATGAGATGCAGACTGTCAGCGTAACGGTTCCCGACGAGCCGCAGCGCACGTTCGTTCCGGGAACGGGCGACGACAATAACCCCCTATCGATGGGCGCGGCAGCTGCGACAGGAGCCGTCCTTGCCGTGGTCTCCACGTTCGTGGGCATGCGCGCAGAATCGTCGGGCCGCTCACGTATCGGCAGGCGCAAGCCCAAGCGGTAGGCCTGCGCTCCTCACAGGCGTGGCCGCCCCGTGGGCGGCCACGTGAGAGCATGTCGCATCTTCAATGTTACGAACGGCGGATAAGCTCTGTGATCAGCGTTGCCACGAGCGCAGCCTGGCCAGGATCGACGTTCTCGGGAACATCGTCCGCCGTGCGGGAGAGCGCCGGGAGGCCGAAGTCGTTCACGCCCATGATGGTCGCAGCGCGCATGGACATGCGCATGGCGGGCGTTGCATCGGTGGATCTCCAATCGAAGGGTGTTTCGAGCAGCTCGACATGGAGGTCGTTGGCAGCGTTCTTGAGCAGGCGGTTGATACGGCGGTCGGCACGGCGCGTGTTCACAAGACCCTCGGAGGAGAGGACCGAGAGATTGCCCGCGCCGACGCAGTCGAGGTTGATGAGGAAGGCACCGCGCAGCTGCGGGCGATGTTTGGCGATGAACGCCTTCATGCCCGCATGGTCGAGGCTGTTGGCCCCAAGCGCGACGAACCAGATGTCGTGGCAGAGCAGCTCGTCCATTGCGAGCGATGCAGACGCCTCGAGCAGCTCGTCCTCGGCGGGCTCATCCTCGGTGCCGCGCAGCTCTTCGCTGGCGGCAGCTCCGCCCTTCCAGTGCGGATCCTCCTTGCGACGCCGTGAGAACTCCTCATCCTGCTCTTCGAGCTCTTCCCATGAGCCGATCTCGCGGCCGCCGGTCTTGGCATCGTAGTCGTCCTCGACCCCAAGGTATTCGGCAAGGGACTCCTCCTCGCGCCTCTTGCGCCCGAAGAGGCTGAAGCGCTTGCGTTTTTGCTCCTCGGGAGCAGGAAGGACCTCGATCTGATCGCGGTCGCCGTCATGGGAGGGCGCGGGGACATCGAGACCGTCGGGCTCGTCTTTCCCGTCATCGAGGCTGGCGAGGTTATCTTGGATGCGGCGGGCATTCTGTTGGTCGGCAAAGGTCAGATGGCCTGCCAATGGGGAACGGGATGTTTGGAGCGAGGGAGGTGCGAGCGGGTCGTTCGATTCCTCGCTCGGATCCGGCAGATCGAAGAGGGCGGCACGGCGGGCGACATCGGCAACCTTCGGATGGTAGGTGCGCGCGGCTTTCGGATCGGGCAGGTCATCCTCTACCACCTTGAATGAGGATGGGGGCACTACCGTGGTCTTATCCCCATCGAATTCATCTCCTTCGCCGGTGCCCAAATCGGCGGTGGCTTCGGCAGGCTCGGTTTCGGGCCCAATTCCTGACTCGTCGTCATATTCCGGCTCCAGCTCCAATTCGAGCTTGAGCTCGGGCTCGGATTCCTCGACGTATTCGATCTCGCAGCTCTCGGGCAGGACGCCCAAGCTACGCAGCACGTCCTCGCCATGGCGCACCGGACGCGCAGCCCGCTCGGCTGCCTCGCGCTGCTGGGCGAGACGGGCAACGAGACCCTCCTCGGAATCGGAGGGGAACACAGCTTCGAGAACGCCTAACATGGCTGCAACCGAGGCCTTGTTGTCATTGGCGCCGAGCGAGCAGCTCGAGAAGCGCTCGACCAGTGCCCCCACACCGATGATCAGCGGTGGGACGGCAGCGAGGAACCCAAGGACCCAGAGCACGCGGCGGGCAGGCTCGGGCAAGAAGGCCATGATCTGGATGAGGGAGCTCGCACCCGCTGCAAGCACGCACCACGGCGTGGAGCGACGCAGGAGCGGCAGATACTTCGCAAGACCGGAGCTGTAGAGGAAGCTCTCGTGAGGGGAATCGTAGTGGGCGACCACAACGATGGGGCGGTTGCCCTTGGCAACCAGCGGACCGGACGCCTCGTGCATGGCAACGACATTCTGGCTGCGCGCAACGGGTCCGAAATGCTCGAAGATGTTGGTGCCCAGATGATCGAACGCAAGCGCGGCAACACAGGCCAACGAGAGGACCATGCCGATCACGGCAAGGCCCATGCCGCCGATCCCGGCAATGAAGGTGCCGATGAACAGGATGATGAGCAAAGCGCTGTGGGGTAGGCGTGCGAAGACGGTGGCGTCGAATTCCTCAACCTTCGTCTCGATGCCATGCTCCTGCATAAGCTCGGCTATGGTCTGCGCGGCATTAAGTTCCTCCTGGCTGTTAGCGGGGGAAATGTCCACTTGCTCGGTCAGATACTCAAAATAATCATGCGCGTTCGCCATGATGGATGCCCTTCGTCGATGCGCCGATTAGACATAATCTTTGTGATTATACCGCTTTTGGGCATTTCGATGTTTACGCGCGAAATGGAAGCCCTGCGGCCCATGAGGACGGTCGCTCGCGAATCTAAACGCAATACACGTGAAGCAGCAGCGGTAAACCCTGCAAGATGGCCCCGAAGATGTTGCATCCATCGCCCCAATCATGTCCTTCCACGCAGCGTGCGGCCTGCTCTTGGGGCACGATCCAAGGGGTCGCCGATCAGGAACTCGATTCCCCGATCCCCACTTCGTCCAGACCCGGGGCCGGCGACCTGAACGATCGCTATCCTAGGAAGAAGGACTCCTGTTGCGAAGCACCTTGCGGCCTCTGCCCGCAGCGCGGGTGGATCCCCCTGTCGCGCACAATACGCGCGGCATCAGGCTAGGGCCATGAAGGGAGAGTGCCAAGCCGGGCAGGGACAAGCCCTGTTCCGGCTTGGCACTGCAGGCTACGCTTGCAAGACTGCCTTCAACACTAGTGCACGTCAGATTTCAATCGACCGCCCGATGTGGACGAAAGGGTACCTGCGAGCAATTTGGAGTTGTAGGAGGATTTACCCGCAGATATCGCCGAGCCGCCCGGAATCGCGTGCAAAAGGCCTGTTGGCAGCGAGCGGCGATCGGAGGGCCTCCGCAAATCCTCCTACAACTCCAAATTGCTCGCAGGTACCTCGTCACGACGAGAGGTGCGCGTCGGGCTGCGGCTGCACCCGTACTGAATGCTGTCGGAATGGAAAGTATGCTTGACATTTATTCCGGCTGCGCAATAATGGGAGTATGGAAAGCTAACTTTCCATTTGAGGGGGAGGCCCATGTGAAAAACCGTTTGGAGGAACTGCGTAAGCAGCGGGGGATCAAACAGGAAGATCTGGCAAGCGCATTAGAAGTATCTCGGCAAACGATCGGATCCTTAGAGAATGGCCGTTATAACCCATCCATCCAGCTGGCGTTCAAAATATCCAGATATTTCGATATGGCCATCGAGGACATTTTCATATACGAGGAGGATTAGACGATGAGAGACGGGATGGCGAGATATGCTCCTATCATAGCGGGCCTACTCCTGCTGGCAGCGGGTTTATATTTGGTGAGAACAAGCGGGGACCCACAAGGAATGATGAGGCCATTGCCCTTTGTCTGCATCGGTGTTGGTTGCGGGCTGTTCGGGCATGGCATGGGAGACATGATTTCCGAGCGAGCCATCCGCAGCAACCCGAAGTTGCGCAGGAAGCTGGAGATCGAGAAGAACGATGAGCGCAACATCGCAATCGCGAACAGGGCAAAGGGGAAGGCATTCGACATGATGACCTTCGTCTTCGGTGCCCTAATGCTGTCTTTCGCCCTCATGGGCGTGGACATGATAGCCGTGCTCCTCCTTGTCTTCTCCTATCTCTTCGTTCACGGCTCCGCCCTCTACTATCGGTTCAAGTTCGAAAGGAAATGTAGATCAACCCGGTAATCGGAGGGCGGGCAGCAACAAGGCCCTCCGGTTGCGCCGATGCGCCTTCTGCCCGTCGCACCGTACGCCGTCTACCGGAGGAACCTTTGATTTATCGCGTCCTTGTCGTGAAGATGGGTCGCCTTCCATCAAATCGACACGGCGACGATACACTATTGTTGATTCAGTAGCAAAAAGCTTTTTTTGGAGACGCTGTGACCGAGCCCCTTTCGACAAGCTCAAACTCCTCAGCTGCAAGCGAGCGGCCCGACTTCAGGCGGGCCCACTTGGCCACGCTCTTCCTGCAGGCCTCTTATCCTCTGGAAACAGCCGAGATCATCGATCAGGTTTACAACAACCCCACCCACCTCGAGCTTGGCAGAAAACCCCTTTCGGCCGACAGCGCACGCAGGGCCCTGAAACGCGATATAGACGCCCTCAAGGCAACCGGCCTCATCATCGAAGCTGTGGGCAAAACCGCTGACGGCCAGAGCCTCTGGAGCGTCAACCGGGATCTCTCATTCATGCAAGGTATTGCCCTTTCCGAAGAAGAAGCGGTCATCCTCGATATCGCGTGCCTTCCCCTCCTCGACGATCCGGGGTTTCCGGAGCGCGATGAGCTGAGGCTCGCCCTTGCCAAGATCGACCGTCTTTTCGACGCTACGGCTACGGCTGCGCTCACGGCGAGCTCTGCACGCGACTCCGACATACTCGTCACCGTGCGAGAAGCCCTCAATGCACGCAGGGCGCTCGATATCTCCTATACAGCCCGCGACGGCTCCACCACGGTGCGCAGGGTCGCCCCCTTCGCCTTCTTCGACATCCGCTCCACCCTCTACGTGGTCTGCGCCCTCATCGACGAGAAGGGGGCATTGCGTGCGGGCTCGGAGCGGACCTATCGGATCGATCGCATCGCACGTGCCCGGCGCATCGACCATGTCGCGTTCGAGATCCCCGAGGATTTCGATGTGAACGCCTTCAGGAAGCTCCCCTTCCAGATCGGATCCGCTTCCATCCCCTGCTCGTTTTTCGTTCCTGCAGAACTTAGCGCCTCGCTTTCGGTGGCGAGCTTTGGAAAGGGTGCCCTCTCCCCTGCCGATTCCGGTGAGGTCTGGGAGATCGAGGCCGCCGATCTGGATGCAGCGGCAGCTTGGGCCATCGCCTATGGGATCAGGCCCCTCGCGCCGGAAGGGCTCGAGGCGGCATGGCGGGCGCGTCTCGTGGGGGCGGTGCGCCATGGCTAAGGTCGGCCGCCCCTTAAGCACCGAGCAGACGCGCCTGATCATCGCCTTGATCGGTGCGCTCGCCCATCGCGGCGACACCTTGGTGCTCTCCTCCATCATCGCGCGCTTGGGCATCTCCGAAACCGAGGCACGCGCCATCCTCGACGCGCTCGTGAATCTCGGCGCCATCAGCCCGAGCTTCGCAGTCGCCGAGCTCGACAGCACAGAGGGGCTCTCCATACCCCGGACCATGGAGAGCCACGGTAAGGTCCTGCGCCTCACACCCAGCGAGACCCTCGCTATCGACAGCGCCCTCAAACGGCTCGGCACACTCGACGACGACCCCCTGCGCACCTCGATCCTCGGTGCGCTCTCATCTCCCGCCGTCTCGGAGAAGGACTTCTCGCGCGCGGCCAAGCAGCTCTCGAATCCGGATGTCGCCCAACGCGTCATGCGCTGCGCCCAAGCCCTCTTCTACGGTTTCGACCTGCGTTTTCTCTATAAGGGAACCGTTGATGACGCTCCCCGGCTGCGCCGTGTCCGTCCGCTTTCGATCAAAGAGAGCGAGGGCTGCTGGTGTCTCGAGGCGGCCGATGGGGAGACGGGCGCGCTGCGCAGCTTCCGCCTCGACCGTATGGAGAACATCGAGGAGGATGGGTCTCTCGCCGAGCTTCCCACGACGGTCGAGCCCGTCCGCGAAGTCGACCTCGTCTTCCAAGACGCCACGATGCTCGAGTTGCTCGAATGGCCGCGCCTGCAGTATCTCGGACCGCCCGACGAGGCGCCCCTGCGGGTACGCATCCCCTACTACGGCGGCCCCTGGCTTGTCCGCAGGCTTGCGGCATGCGGGGCAGCCGTCGAGATCTGCGACGCCGATCTTGCCCGAGCTGTTGGAGAATACGCCGCGCAGGAACTTGCGGGCATGCGCTAGCACCTATGCGAGCGGCGCCACATCTCGATATAGCGCTTGATCGACGACACCTCGAGGATGCTGATGTTCTGCGAGGGCAACGACCGTAGGAACACCTTCCCGTAGCTCTTGGAGAGCAGCCGCGAATCTGCCAATACGAGCACGCCGGAGTCGGTGGCCGAGCGGATGAGGCGGCCCGCCGCCTGCTTGACCTCCAGCACCGCATCGGGGAGGGCGTACTTGGCCCATGCATTCCTGTCGCGCAACCCCCGCTCGCCGGCGAGCGGATCGGTCGGGCTCGAGAAGGGCAGGCGCGGGATCACCACGCAGCGCAGCGTGTCTCCCGTCGCATCGAAGCCCTCCCAGAAGGCCTTGAGGGCGAAGAGCGAGAGCTCCTTCTCGGCCATGAACCGCTCGCGGAGCCGACGGGGCGACGCCCCCTTCTCCTGCTGCACGAGCGCGAGGCCGGCGGCAGCGAGGCGCGGGGCGAGGAGGTTGTAGACCCGGCCCATCTCGCGACGGTTGGTGAACAGCGTGAGCACCGATCCGCCCATGGCGACATGGACATCGAACAGGGCGTCGGCGAGCCGCTCCGCATAGGCGGGCATTCCCGGAACGGGCAGGTCGCGGCACACGATCACCGACATGGCATCGTTGAAATCGAAGCTCGAGTCGAGCTGGCGCGCGCTGTGCGAGCCGATCTCGAGCCGATCGAGGCCCACGGCATGCTCGAAATGCTCGAAGCTCTCCCCTATCGCCATCGTCGCAGAGGTGAAGACGATGCTCTTCATCTCCATGAGCCATCGGGCTGCGAGCTCATCTCCCACGTCGATCTTCTCGGCGAGCAAGCTCTCGAAACCGATGCGGCGTCTTGAGCGTGAGAGCTGCGCGGAGTACACGTAGCTCTCGTCCTCGCCGAGGCAGATGAGCCGCAGGGAGGCATGGAGCTCTCCGAGGAAGGCTGCGGCGTCGGCAAGGTTCGCCGCCTCCTGCTGGTCGAGATCGGCCAGCAGGGCCACGGCGTCTGCCAGCGCGCGCGACGCCTCGTCCAGACGCTCGGCGCTCACCTCGCCCTCTTCGAGGATGGCCGCCCACTCCGGGGTTTGGCGCACCCGCTCGTCGATCCACAGGGTCACGGTCTCGTAATCGCCCTGATCGCGGGCAGCATCCGCCAAATCATGCAGCACCACGAAGAAATCCCCCATCGCAAGCGATGCGCGGGAAACTGCGGCCGCAGCTTGCGAGAGCACGCGGATGGCGGGGTTTGCAGCCTCAAGATGCGCGGCATGCGACAGGGCCGTATGGATGGCGCCGGTCTGCACGCCTCCGAGCAGCTCGAAGGCGGTGCGCGCATCCTGTCCGGCAACCTCGCGGGCCCACTGCCTTCTCGCCTCGGCCTCGAAACCGTGCGCCTCGTCGATAACCCAATGGCGGATGGGCGGGAGAACCCGGCCGTCGGCCATCACGTTGCGCAGGAGCAGGGAGTGGTTGGTCACCACCACATCGGCCGAGGCCGCGCGGCGGCGGGCGCCGTGCACGAAGCAGGCATGGGGGTAGAAGGGGCAGCGCGCCTTCTGGCACTCGTACGGCGTGCAGGTGAGCAGAGGGCGCGGCACGTAGCGCCAGCGGATGCCGAGCGCGTCCAGATCCCCTTCGGGAGACTGGCACGAGAATGCCAAGGTGACCGCGAGCGCGTTCAGCATGTCGACGGCAACGGCGTTGTCGCTGCGCCCATCGGAGGGGACGAGCGAGAGCGGCAGATCCTCCGAGCACGCACGCTCCACGCGGGCGAGGCACGGGTAGTGGTCGTAGCCCTTGAGGCTGAAGAACGACACGCCGCCGGGCAGGACGCGGCTGAGCGCAGGGAGCTCGTGGGAGACGAGCTGATCGGTCAGCGCATTCGTTTTGGTGGCGATACCCACCGTCACATCGTTCTGCTTGGCGAAGAGGACCTCGGGCAGGAGGTAGGCGATGGATTTGCCCACACCCGTCCCCGCCTCGAGGGCGCGGTGGGTCGAGGTGGCGATGGCGTCGCGCACCTCGCGCGCCATGGCAAGCTGCTCGGGCCTGCGCTCGTAGGCGGCGTACATCCGCCCCACGCTTCCCTTAGCTTGGAATTCCTCATCGATCTCCGCCCGCGAGGGGAGCTTAACGGGCCCTTCCACCTCGGCGGCGTCGCGGCGCGGCACGATATCGAGCTTTTCGATGAGCTGCTGGCGATGCTCCTTGAGCGAGAAATCCCTAGGGTCCGCCTGACGGGAGAGCGCCGAGAAGATCGAGCGGTACGGCCAGTTGACCTCGGTATGGAGCGCTGCCAATTTGGCGAGGAACGCCTGGGGGAAGTCGGAGAGCGCCGTGAGCAGGATGCGCCAGATGCCGGCGAGGGCGTCCACGTCGTCGTCTGCGCGATGCGTGACCGAATCGCAGCCGAAGAGCGCCGCAAGATCCGCGAGGCGGTGCGTGGAGAGACGGGGAAGGGCGATGCGCGAGAGCGCGAGCGAATCGATCCAGATGCCTGAAACCGCAGCCCCGCCGGGCACGCTCTCGATGAAGGTGCGATCGAACGAGGCGTTGTGCGCGATGACCGGGAACCCTCCCACGAACTCCCCAAGGGCGGCAACGGCTTCTTTGGGCGACGGGGCACCTGCGACATCGAGATCGCGGATGCCCGTCAGCGCCTTGATCTCAGCCGGGATGGGCCGAGATGGATTGACGAAGCTGTGAAAGCGTGCGACCTCCCCTCCCCCGGAGAGCTTCGCAGCGCAGATCTCGATGAGCTCGCATTCCTTGTGCGAGAGACCGGTCGTCTCGGTATCGAGCACCACCACGTCGGTCTCGAGCTCATCGAACGAAGCGGTGCGCGCACGCTCGGCAAGCGAGGCATATGCGGCGCGGATCGACGGTGGCGTGCCCGGAAGCAGCATATCGTCCAGCATGCAGGCGTGCGCCTGGCTTGTCGATGCGTCTGCCATGGATACCTCAGCCCTCAAGGGCCAGCTCGATGAAGCGCGTGCAGAGCTCGGGGAAGGCAATGCCGGCATGGCGCGCCGAATCGGGGAGCAGGCTCGTCTCGGTCATGCCGGGAATGGTGTTGGTCTCGAGGATGATGGGCTCGCCCTCGGCCGTGACGATGAAGTCGCTGCGCGAGCAGCCTCGGCATCCGAGCGCCTTGTGCGCGGCTACGGCGCGGGCTTGCGCAAGGGCACCCACCTCGTCGGGGAGGCGGGCGGGGATGATATGGTGGAGCGCGGCGGGCTCGTATTTGACCTTGAGATCGTAGAACTCGGCTCCCGTCACGATCTCCACGATGGGAAGGGGCTGGGGGTTGCTATTGCCGATGACGGGAACGGTGATCTCGGTACCGGCGATGCATTCCTCGATAAGGACCGCGTCGCCGCCGTTCGCGGCGAACTCGACGGCGTCCGCGAGCTGCGCGGGGTCGGTCACGCGCGTGATGCCGTAGCTCGATCCGTTCGCCGCAGGCTTCACGAAGAGCGGGAGTCCCAGCTCCTCGATGAGCTGGTCGCATGCAGATGCGTCGAGGTCCTCCCCAGCAGCAAGCGTGATACCGCGCGGGCAGGGGATACCCGCAGCGCGGTAGAGGATCTTGGAGACGCCCTTGTCGGCCCCAGCAGCAGAGCCCAGCACGCCCGAGAAGGTATAGGGGATGCGGAGGATCTCGAGGAAGCCCTGGATGCAGCCGTCCTCGCCGAAGGGACCGTGCATGGCGATAAATGCCACGTCGTAGCCGCCCTCCGAGATAGACTTCACGAAGTCGTCGGCCGCGATATCGAGCAGCTCGACCCGGGTGAAACCCGCCTCTTCGAGGGCCTTCGCGCAAGCACGGCCTGAATCCAGCGAGATCGAGCGTTCGTCCGACCAACCGCCTGCGAGGACCGCTACGTTGAGCTTGTACAACCCGCCTCTATCCATGCCTGCTCCTTAGCCTTCGTACCCCTGCTACACTGGATGCAGCAACCTGTGTGCTAGATTAGGATACCGCACCCATTTGGCGATGGGGATACGAGGGGGCATTTGACCATGGCAGACGACAACCTTCACGACTCCCCCATCGCAGACCTGCTCGATCTTCACACATGCACGCATGGGCAACTGCTTGCCCTCATGGCTGAGCTCGGGCAACCCGCATTCAGGGCTAAGCAGATCGAGGATTGGGTGTGGAGCAAGGGCGTGAGCTCGCCTGCTGAGATGACGAACCTCCCCAAGGCCCTCCGCGAGGCGCTTATCCTGCGGACGGCTTCGGGCGGAGCTACCGAACTCGGCCGCCAAGCCTCCCGAGACGGCAGCCGCAAGTATCTTCTGCAATTCAAGGATGGTGCTGCGGTGGAATGCGTGGGCATGCCCGGTCCCCGCAAGCTCTCGGTTTGCGTCTCAAGCCAAGCAGGATGCGCAATGGGTTGTGTATTTTGCGCCACGGGACGATCCGGCTTGGTGCGCTCGTTGACTGCCGGTGAGATCTACGAACAGGTCATGCATGTACGCAATGACTTCAACACCCGCGTCACGAGCGTCGTCCTCATGGGCCAGGGAGAGCCCTTCGCAAACTATGATGAGACGCTCAAGGCGTTGCGCAGGCTCAATGCCCCCGATGCTCTCAACATCGGTGCGCGTCACCTCACGGTCTCGACCTGCGGCCTCATCCCCCAGATCCTGCGCTTTGCCAACGAACCCGAGCAGTTCACGCTGGCCGTCTCCCTCCATTCGACTATCCAAAAGACGCGCAACGCGCTGATGCCCGGCGTGAGGCGCTTCTCGCTCGTACACCTCTACGCCGCGCTCGGCGAATATACGGATAAGACCGGTCGCCGCCCGACGTACGAATTTGCCCTGATAGAGGGCATCAACGATACCGACGAGGAGATCGACTCTCTCTGCAATTTCTGCCGGGGAACCCTCTGCCACGTGAACATCATCCAGCTGAACGAGGTCTCAGGCTCCCCCTTCCGCCCCTCCACACCCGAGCGCGCCCGAATCTTCGTCGATCGGCTCGCACGTGTGGGGGTGGAAGCAACCATCCGCAACTCGCGGGGCTCAGACATCGACGCCGCCTGCGGCCAGCTCCGCCAACGCTTCATCAGGTAATTTTTCCAACATGTGCGTCGAAAATCCCGGGCGAGTACGCAACTCCGGGCATTTATGCCTCGATATACCACCCTGCTCATCAAAGACAAGGCCGGATATCCGGCCTTGATTCAGTACATATGTTCTACTTCATGGATATGCTCAGTACCCGAGCTTCTCCCACTGGCTGATCGTCGATGCCCTGTTGGGAAGCATGTCCTCATCCATGATCGTGCCGTTGATATCAGACAGCGTACCCCCTATCTGGATGTAGGCGGCATGCACCGTGCCGATAACCTTTCTGATGCTCGCGCGGGCCTCCTTCGTCAGGCCGAAGTGATAGAGCAGGGCGCCTGCGCTGACGACAAGGAGAAGGCTGATGGCCCTATTCCTGATCTTCTCCATCTACTCCTGCCCTCCGCTGATACGCTCAACCAGTCTGGCGAGATCGTCCTCGGATGCGAACTCGATCTCGATCTTGTTCTTTCCACGTACTCTTTTCACACGAACATTAGCCTCAAGTACACGTCTAAGCTCTCTTGCAGCGCGTTTGAATGATTTTGGCTGAGGCTCACGAGGGGTACTTACCGCAGTGTTGCCAGAAAAGAGCGGAGCAAGAGATTCTGTCTGACGGACGGATAAATTCTCATCGACCACTTTCTTTGCAAGGCGCAGCCTACCTTCTTCTCCTGCCACGGCAAGAATGGCACGCGCATGACCGGCCATGAGCTTTCCCTCACTCATGAGGGCTTGGATCTCATCGGGTAGGTCGAGGAGCCTGAGCGCATTCGCAATGGTCGGCCTGGACTTGGATACGATCTTGGCCAAGGCATCTTGGGTGAGCTTGTTCTGATCGATGAGGGTTTTATACCCAAGCGCCTCTTCAATCGGATTGAGGTCGCTCCGCTGAAGATTCTCGATAAGGGCCAGCTTGAACACATCGTCATCGCTGACTTCTCTGATAAGTACGGGGATCTCCTTCAGCCCCGCGATCTTAGCTGCCTGATACCGACGCTCGCCTGCAACGATCTCGTATGATGAGCCGATCTTGCGCACCATGATAGGTTGGAGAACGCCGTTCTGCTTGATCGAATCGGCAAGCTCGGAAAGCGTCTCTGCCTCGAATGATCGGCGCGGCTGATTCTTGTTCGGCTTGATCTTGCTCAAAGGGAGCGAGGTGTCGCTTGCGGCAATGCCTACTTCTGCGTTCGCCTCTCCCATCAAAGACTCAAGACCTCTCCCTAATCCCTTCTTCTTAACCACGGCGGATCACCTCTTTTGCGAGTTTTGAATACGCTATCGATCCCTTGCTCGTCGGTGCATACAGGGTAACGGGAAGCCCATGGCTGGGAGCTTCCGAAAGCTTGATATTACGCGGAATGATGGTCTTGAATACAGTCGGGCCGAAATACTTTTGAACTTCTTCAACAACCTGTTTGGAAAGGGTTGTGCGGCTATCGAACATCGTCATCACGACACCGAAAATCTCCAGTTTGCTATTGAGCCGTGTCTTGACCATCTTCATCGATTCGAGGAGCTTTGTGACCCCTTCGAGTGCATAGTACTCGCATTGGATGGGAATCAGAAGCGAATTTGCTGCTACAAGCGCATTTACCGTCAATAAGCCGAGCGACGGTGGGCAATCGATGAATATATAGTCGAATTGGTCGGAAATAGGGGCGAGTTTGCTTGCCAGGACGCTCTCACGCGCCATTGCCGAAACAAGCTCGATTTCTGCACCTGCAAGTTGAATGGTTGCCGGAACGACGAAAACGTTCGGCCCGGGTGTGTCGCACACGATATCCTCGATTTCGACACCGTTCATCAGAACATCGTAGATATCCTGCTCGAGCGTCTCCTTCTCGATCCCGAGCCCGCTTGTCGTATTTCCCTGCGGATCGAAGTCTATTACAAGGACCTTCTTTTTCAATTCACCGAGCGCAGCGCCGAGGTTGATCGCCGTTGTAGACTTTCCAACTCCGCCTTTTTGGTTGATTACCGCGATTATTTGCGATTCCTTTTTTGGATTGCCCCGTTTTATATCCCTATATCCCACCGATCCTCCTCGATATATCGCCGTTTCAAATGCATTCGAGCATCAGGACATGCATTTATCATAGAGGATTGTTTCACGTGGAACATTGTGAATCTGGAAGTTTTACAGCCCCAATGGTCGTTTTACAGCCATTCCATTGCGACGGGGAAGAGGGATGCTCGGTTCTCCAACCTTCTCTATGAATATAATCTCGCGATGGCCATATCCATGGGGAAGCTCATATGTTCCACGTGAAACAATCCTCATCCCACAAATCTCTGCCGCATTCTTCGCAGCCAATAACTCATCATCAGCAATATGTGCTTTCCAAACGCAGAGAGTCCCATTGGATACAAGCAAGGGAGCAGCGTATTCGATAAGGGTATTCGTCTGCGCAACAGCCCTTGCCACGACGATATCGAAGCTGTTGGGAGATCTTGCGGCAAGTTCCTCGGATCGTGCACATACGGCCGAACAGCGAGAAGAGAGGTCGAGTGCAGTGACGAAAGCCTCTATGGCCCTGATCTTCTTGTTCACCGAATCGAGCAGCACAACTTCAGCATCGAGCATAACCGCTAAGGGAATACCGGGGAATCCACCCCCGGTGCCCAGATCGAGGATGCGCTTATGGGATGCGAGCTTATCAAGGCTGGCCAAACAGATCACGGAATCGATGATATGAAGATAGATGCCATCCTCAACCGTATCAATCCTAGTGAGGTTCGTCTCCCTGTTCTTCTCGATGACAAGCTCCAGGTGCTTGCAGAGAAGGGCCGCCTGCTCATCTGTGCAAGGGATGGAGAGCTTCCCAAGCTCCTCGAGCAGTATGTGCTTATATCCATCCATCATCCGCTCCTGACAGAAAATCCCAACACACAAACTCTTGTCATAAGAATAGGGGAGAGCAATCCTTTGCTGCTCTCCCCTCTATACTACCCGAGGATAAGTTTAGAGCCGCTCTTTAAGAGCGGTGATAACAACGCGACGGTTAGGGTCCTCGCCCTCGGAGTGCGTGGTCACGCTATCATCATCGACCAAGGCGAGGTGGACGATCCTACGCTCATAGGCGTTCATAGGAGCCAAGACAACACGGCCTTGTCTGCGAGCTCTCTCAGCAGAGGAAAGAGCGATGTTGCGAAGCTTCTTCCTACGGCGCGCTTTATAGCTCTCGATGTCGACGACGATAGGATAGAAGAAGTTGATACGTGAGCTCACCAGTGAAGAGAGCACCATCTGGAGCGCGTCGAGCGTGCGCCCATGGCGGCCGATCAGGACGGCGAGATTGCCACCATTGACATCGAGGATGAGCTCGCCATCATCGCCATCATACTCGTCGATCGTGGAGGAGTTCTCACCAAAAAGAGCAAGAATTTGCTTAAGATAGGTAACTGCCACGTCGGCAATCGCATCCATCTCCTCGTCGGTCAGAGTCTCGCCGGCTTCGTAGCGCGCTCTGATAGAGGCGAACTCATCTTCTGAGGAAGCAATACCGTCGTGCTCGTCGGCAGAGAACTCCTCATTTTCAACCTCGAAGGTCTCGTCTTCCATGACAACCTCCTCAAACTCGAAGGGCATTTTGCGTCCCATGCTACCTTTCTATCGCGCAGCTATGCTTTCTTGCGTGGACGCTTCTTGTGCTCGCGACGGACGACATCCACCTCGACCGGTGCGTTCTCCATCTTCGCCTCGGCCTCTTCGCGGGCGCTTTTCATAACCCGCGACATGATGAAGCGCTGCTGGAGGACCTGCCAGATAGCAGACGTATTGTAGTACAGGAGCACGGCGGCAGGTACCGACCAACCGAACCACATCATCATAACCGCCATGACGAGGCCCATCATGATCGACTGAGAGCGGTTCTGCTCTCCCTGCGATTGTGCGTTGAGCAGCATGGGAATGAAGGAGAGGACACCGAACAGGATATCGAAGAGGATATAGACCGCAGCACCGCCAAGACCCTGCGCGGCGACCATATCGGAAACCGAGCTTCCCAAAGAGGGGAGGATGGAGAAGAACGACGCATCTGCGGGAACCTGCCGCGCAACCGTGAAGAGGGCAAAGAAGATGGGCATCTGCAAAATCATCGGCAGACAGCCTCCAAGCGGATTGAACTTTATCTCGGAGTAGAGCTTGCGCGTCTCCTCGGCCATCTTCTCGGGATCATCGGCATATCGCGTCCGGATCTCATCGATCTTGGGTTGCACGAGCTGCATGCGTGCCGTAGAGGCCGAGCTCTTTGCCATAAGGGGCGTCAGCAGGATTCGAATGATAAAGGTCAGAACAATGATCGCGAGGCCCCAGTCGCCGACGACACCATGCAGAGCGGCAAGAACACTCGCCACAAGCTGAACAATCCAATCCCACATACATCCTCCTGTGCCCCGTGAAACTTACGGAACCGGGTCGTATCCTCCTTCGTGGAATGGATGGCAGCGCAGGATACGCTTGATCGCCAGAAACCCTCCACGGACGAAACCATACTTGCTGACAGCCTGAAGCGCATATTCCGAGCAGGTCGGGGTGTAGATGCAACGAGCGGGAAAGAGGGGGGAGATGATCCTTTGGTAGAACCGGATGCACGCTAGGGCGCCACGTGCGGCAAATCCCGCTTCCCTCCCGTCATTGTCCATCAGAAAAACCTGCTCTGGCAAGCAGTGCGGATAATGCCTGCGCGACCTCCGGCGTGCGCGCGAGCGCAGTCTGGTCGGTGGCAAGCAGAATCACGCTGTACCCGTTGCGGGGCAGGCCGCAGCTGCGGGCGGCCTCCCTCAGTACGCGCTTACCACGATTGCGAATCGGCGCATTGCCAAGCCTTTTCGGCGCAACGAAGGCGACCCTGCCGCAGCCGCCTTCGCCATGATGCACAACACGGATTCGCAGGAGGGGATGAGAATATCTCCTCCCAACCCTGAAGACCTCCTCAAATTCGCGTTTCGATTTGATGGTCTTCATAGGATTTTCTAGACGGTGAGGCGCTTGCGGCCTTTGGCGCGGCGGCGCGAGAGAACGGCGCGACCACCCTTGGTCGCCATGCGTACCCTGAAACCATGGGTTTTAGCGCGCTTGCGCTTATTCGGCTGATACGTACGCTTCATAGCTATTCCTCCCCATAGGGTGTGATCCCATTCATCTATACAAGCTTATGAATTGTAAAGGTCAGACGAGTAATCTGTCAACATGCCATCTGACGGCCGCGTCTCACGATCTATGGAATATCTACCGCACGCGGAATTGGAAGATTTCAATTCTTCTGGAAGAACGTGTAAGGTGGTACCATTCTTAATCCCTATCACAATCGAAGAATGTCATTTCAACATAGTATTTTCAGGTGTTGAAAACTTTCTTTCATTTCTTTCATCTAGATGAAAGTTTTCAACAATGGATGAAAAGGCGTTGAAAGGAGGAGAGATGGCCAGGACGTTCTACCCGTTCGTTGGAGAAAGCGACAAGGGCGATGCCCCTCCTTTGGAGGATATGGTCATCTATCCTGCACGCATCGCGGTCTACGATGATGCGGCGGCAGCGCCGCGCGTGGTCATTGTCGATCCCCAAGCCGTGCGCCCGTATCTTGAAGAAATCACCCAAGTGGTGACCAGTCTCTCACATGAGCAGGGGGGCACCATTCCCTTCATGGTCATCCGTGAAATCGTCGAGAACTACATCCATGCCTGTTTCATGTCGCCGACCATCTCGATCATCGACGGTGGGAACACAATCCGCTTCTCCGACCAAGGACCGGGCATACCGTCCAAAGATCGCGCGCTCGAATATGGGACGACATCTGCAACCGAGGACATGAAGCGCTATATCCGCGGTGTGGGATCGGGTCTTCCCTATGCCCAGCAATACATGGTCGATAAAGGAGGCTCGCTTGACCTCGAGGACAACATAGCCCAAGGCACCGTGGTCACCATTTCCACAAGGATGAGCTCGAAGGAGCATATCAAAGCCCGTGCGAAGCAACTCGCTTCGGATGCCGATCTCTCCGAACGCAAGAAACTCGTGCTCGAATACCTCAAAGAACATGGTTCGGCAGGTCCGACGGACCTTCAAACCGCATACGGGAAATCGCTTCCCACCTGGTCGCGAGAACTATCCGCACTGGTCGCAGAGGGCCTTCTCAAAAAGACGGGGCGCAGATACACCTTCCTATAAATAAACCTGGTACCATTCCCCGACAACCGAAAATTGTTGATAACCTCTGTTGAAAACTCTGTACAATACGTTCTTACCTGAATCAAACGTATGAAGTGGGATGTACATGGGCAGTGTTTTCGAATCCGATGCCGAGGCGCTCTGGCAAGATACCCTCGATCTCCTCGAGGAACAGCATATAAGCGAACCTTTATCAGCGATGCTCAGAAGCTGCACCCCCCTCTCTCTCGAGGATGGGATTCTCTCGATCTCGACAAGCATGCGCCTCGTCCAAAAGACCGTTCTCAAAAATAACGCCACGATTGAGAATTGCCTCACGCAGGCTGCCTTCGAAAACATCACGCTCGAGGTTGCCCTCATTCCCGCAAGCGAGAAGAACACCCCCCAGCACACTCCTCCCGAGCCGCAAAAAGACGAGGATTTATGGGATAACCTCTCAAAAGACGTCAAGATAGCTGAAAACCCCCTTGTAGAGACCATCACCGACAACGACTCGCGTCTCACCTTCAAGCGCTTCATCCAAGGAGACGAGAACATCTTCGCCTACCAAGCAGCCCTCCAAGTTGCCGAAGGCGTCAACAAACAGACATACAACCCTCTGTTCATCTACGGCAAGAGCGGATTGGGGAAAACCCATCTGCTCCGCGCCATCCAAAACTACATCTCCCGAAACGATCCCACACGGCTCTGCGTCTACAAGGACGCCTCGACATTCATGAGCGAGTACGTCAATGCGATGCAAAACCGCGATAAGGGTGATTTCGAGACCCTGAAGAACAACTATCACGGCATCGACGTGCTGATCATCGACGATATCCAAACATTTCTGAACAAGACGAACACCATCACCTTCTTCTTCGACCTCTTCAACTACCTCTCTTCCAACGGAAAGCAGATCGTCCTTGCAGCCGATCGATCGCCGGCGCAGCTCGGTATGGGGAAGAGCGGGTTCGACGAGCGTATCACCAGCCGTCTCGGATCGGGCTTCTCCATCAGCATCCAAGTTCCGAGCTTTGAACTGAAATTGCTGCTCATCACCGCATTCTACAAACGCCAGAAAGAGGACGCCCAGATCGACCATATCCCCTTCATGGATGGGGCGATTAGCGAGGGCGACCTCAAATTCATGGCCGAGCATGCCGGCAACAACATCCGCGATATCGAGGGTTTCGTCCAATCCTGCATCATCATGGCGGCGCGGAAGCAGAAAGCCGGAGGCATCTTCTCCCACGAGGACATCATGCGCATCGCAGATGAGAAGTGGCCGATGAGCAAGAAGCAGATCAGCGTCGCCCAGATCCAACGCCTCGTCGAAACTTACTACGATGTCTCCCACAACGATCTTATCGGCGATAAGCGGAATAAAGAACTCATGGAGCCCCGCCATATCGCCATCTGGCTGTCGAGGGAGCTTACCGACAGCACCTTGGCCGATATCGGGAAACGCTTCGGCGGCAGGAGCCATGCCACCATCAAACACAGCATCTCATGGGTGGAAAAGCAGAAGAAGGAGGATAAGACCTTCTACGACCAGATATTCCGCATCCACGACACCATCATCGAGAATTCCTAGGTGGTGTAGAGAGCATATAGATAAGTTTTCAAAAGCTTGTTCATAACCTTAGGTCCATCGTCGAAAGAAAAGACAGGAGAAACGGCACGTGTTTGGAACAGATAAAACAAAACAGCATGCACTGTTTTAAAAAACAGTCTTCTAGCTGGTAATTTGTAAAGTTATAAGCTGTTTCTACAGACCTTATTGCTATGATTGGTATATTTAAAAAGAAATAGATAATAGAAAGGGCCCACTATGAAATTCTCCGTCAACCAACATGCGCTTCTCACAGCCCTTTCCATCGTCAGCAAAGGTATGAGCAGCAGCTCGACCATCCCCCTCCTCTCGGGCATCTACATCAAAGCGGAAAACGGCACCCTCGAGTTCCAAACCAACAACCTCACCATCTCGATCCGCCACAAGATTTCCGGCAATATCGAGGAGGCGGGCGAGGTGGTGGTTTCCGGCAAGCTCCTCACTGCCATCGTGAAGAACCTTCCCGACGCAGCAGTCGTCTTCGAAGGGACCGAGCGGATCCTCACCATCACCTGTCTCTCCTCCTTGTTCAGATTGAACACCCTCGATGCGAAGGATTGGTCCGAGTTTCCCGAGATCGAGTTCAACAGCTCCTGCGAGCTTCCGAGCGACATCCTCTCCGAGATGGTCGATAGGGTCTACAAGGTCACGTCGAAGGAGAATTCCCGCCCCATCCTCCAAGGGGTCCTCCTCACCTCGGCGGAGAACACCCTGCGCCTCGTCGCAACCGACTCGTACCGTCTTGCCGTATGCGAGACCTATTCCGCTCCTGAGGCTGCAGCTGAGGATTTCTCCCTCATCATCCCCGGGGTGGTCTTCCACGATGTTCTCACCATGCCGTCTCTGACCGAGAAAATCCTCATCGGCACGACCAGCAACCAGATCGTCTTCTCGTTCGGCAATACCACATACATCTCCCGTAAGACAGAGGGAACCTATCCTGACTATCGCCAGCTTCTCCCCAAAGCGTATGCCAGCGCCGTTACCGTCGATCCGGAGCAGTTCCTCTCGGCCCTCCGCCGTGTCGCAACCATCGCCACGACGATGCCCATCATGAAGCTCGACATCGATGCCGAGGCCCAGACGATGAAGCTCTCCATCACGACCCGTGATCAGGGGGAATCCACCGAATACATCCCCGTGCAGGTCGAAGGCGATTCGATGGCGCTGTCGCTCAACCACCATTACGTGGCCGAGTGCCTTATCTCAGCCCCCGACCGCGAGAAGATCCTCATCGAGCTCCAGAGCCCAACGCTTCCGACCATCTTCAAATCGACCGGCAAGATCAACTACCTCTATCTTGTCATGCCGTCGCTGCTCTAACGTGGGACTGAAGATCTCAGAGCTCCACCTTGAGAATTTCAGGAATCTCGAGGAACGGGATATAGGGTTCTCTCCCGCCATCACGATCCTGTCGGGGGAGAATGCGAGCGGCAAGACCAATACCATAGAGGCGCTCCAGCTCCTCACATCGGGTTACTCCTTCAGACATCCCTCCCCTTCCCAGCTCATCAGGGAGGGGGAGGAGAAGGCCCTTCTCCACGCCCGCCTACGCGGGGGCGGGCGTGTGGTGGATGCGGCCTGCGAGATACACGAGACGAGGAAGACGTTTTACAAGAACATGAAGAAGTGCGGTGCCAAGGATATGCCGGGTACCTTGTTCTCCGTGCTCTTCAACCCGGACGACCTCTTCCTCATCAAACGGGGGGCAGTGTACCGACGCGACGAGATCGATACCTTCGCACGCCAAGCGCATCCCAACTACGACAAGGTGCTCTCGGCGTACGTGCGGACCGTCGAGCAGCGCAATCGCCTTCTCAAGGAGGAACACATCGATCCCGCGCTGCTCGACGCGTGGGATGAATCGCTCGCCCTCGGCGGTGCCACGCTCCTCCTCGCGCGGCACCGCTTGTTCGATCGCCTGCAGGCGATCCTCATCGATACGTACACGCAGATCGCCCCGCATGAGATCCTCTCGGCGCAGTACCGGTCGACCATAGGAGATGGCATCCGGCACCTATCGCGCGATGAGGTGCGCGATAGGTACCGGGAGATGTTGCTCGAAAACCGGGCAGACGATATACGCCGACAGCAAACGCTCATCGGTCCGCATCGCGACGATATCGTGTTTTCAATCGGAGGGAGGGAGGCGCGTGCATTCGCAAGCCAGGGCCAGCAGCGCTCCATCGTGCTCGCCCTCAAGCTCGCCGAGGTCGTCTTGGCCAAGGAGCTTGTCGACGATCAGCCTCTGCTGCTCCTCGACGATGTCATGAGCGAGCTCGACGAGCGCCGCCGGAACTCCATCACCTCCTTTATCGAGGAAGGCATCCAGACTATCATCACAACCACGAATCTCGGGTATTTCTCCCAGGGGATTCTCGATAATGCCAAGGTGGTGGGATTCTAACGTGGATGATAACGCCAGGAAACTCGGCTCGGTGCTCGAGGGGCTTTTCGGCGCGGGCGGATCCGTGAAGATGAACGCCCATAAGCGCGCGCTTGCCACATGGATGCGTGTGAACGGCGATGTCGAGCGCAAGCATACCTGCGGGGCCTTCATACGCCCGCATCCGCATGCCGATCCGATTCTGATCATCTACCTCGACTCGCGCACGCGCGTCGTGGATTTCAACGCCAACCGCGAGCTCTATCTCCAACGCCTTGCCTATGGCGGCCTGCCCCTCTCGCGTATCGAGTTCAAGCTTGCAAAGGAGCTGCCGGTGCGCGAGCTGCAGGAGGACGAGGAGGGGGAAGAGCAGCTCCTCGAGCTCACTGAAGAGGAGATGGAATACGTCCGCAGCTGTACCGGCCATCTCGGCGAGCCGCTCAAAACGAGTGTTTCTAAGGCGATGATTATGTCGTTACGGCGCGAAAAGACTTTCCCCTCGTGAATAGCAAAAGAAGGCCTAAAACAGGCTCAGAGCGTCTTCTAGGGCAATATAAAACATCCGTTCTCTTATTTTTTATTGTCGTCTGATTGTATTTTCCTCGAAAAAGAGTAAAATATCCATGGTATGCCCCATGCTCATGAGAGGAAAAAACGTGGCTAATACGGACCAGTCGGGCGATTACGCTGGCAAAGACATCAAGATCCTCGAAGGCCTCGAGGCCGTGCGCAAGCGTCCCGGCATGTACGTCGGAACGACCTCCTCTGCAGGGCTCCATCACCTTGTCTGGGAGATCGTCGACAACTCCGTCGACGAGGCCATGGCCGGCTTTTGCACCAAGATCAAGGTGACGGTCCATCCCGATAACTCGGTCACCGTCGAGGATAACGGCCGCGGCATTCCCGTCGAGAGGCACCCGCAGAAGCGCACCATGTCGACCCTCGAGGTCGTCCTCACGATCCTGCATGCGGGAGGCAAGTTCGACAACAACGCCTACAAGGTTTCAGGCGGTCTTCACGGCGTCGGCATCTCGGTTGTGAACGCGCTCTCCAAAAAGCTCGTCGCCCAAGTCAGGCGCGACGGCAAGATCCACGAGATGGAGTTCTCCCGCGGCAAGACGGTGAGGAAGCTCGAGGTGGTGGGCAAGTTCAGGGCCACCGGCACGACGATCACCTTCTGGCCCGACGATCTCATCTTCGAGACCACCGCCTTCAACTTCGATACCCTGCATGATCGCCTGCAGGAGACGGCCTTCCTGAACAAGAACCTCAAGATCATCCTCACCGACGAGCGCGAGCTCACGCCCCGCGTCGAGGAATTCTGCTATGCCGGCGGCATCGTGGATTTCGTCAAGTTCTTGAACAGCGGCAAAGAGATCCTGCCCGGCCTTTCCAAACCCATCTATATCGAGGGAAAATCGGCTCCCGATGCCCCCGAGGATCAGCGCGGCGAGGTCGAGGTGGCTATACAGTGGAACACCAACTATTCGGAGACGGTGCTTTCCTTCGCGAACGACATCTACACAGATGAGGGGGGCATGCACCTCACCGGCTTCCGCGAGGCCATGACCAAGGTCATCAACGACTATGGCCGCAAAGCCAACATCATCAAGGAGAAGGATGCCAACGTCACGGGCGATGACATCAAGGAAGGCCTCACGGCCGTCATCTCCGTCAAGCTCCCCGATCCGCAGTTCGAAGGCCAGACCAAGGCCAAGCTCGGCAGCTCCTATATGCGCACGCTCGCCAACCGCATCGTGTCCCAGGGCCTCGCCGACTATCTCGAGGAGCATCCCAACCAAGCGCGCGAGATCCTCAAAAAAGCCACG
>JAKPQM010000141.1 GCA_029546925.1 Actinomycetes bacterium | reverse complement strand
CTTCTTGGAGGGCTTGGCCTTCTTGTCCTTGGCGGGGACGCCCTCGCGTGCAAGCTTGATGAGAGCTGCGACGCTCTCGGTGGGCTGGGCGCCCTTGGCAATCCACTCATCGATATTCTCGAGATCGAGATCGATGATCTTCGGGGAGGCAATGGGGTTGTACTTGCCTACCTCTTCGATGTAGCGGCCATCGCGGGGCATGCGGGAATCGGCAACGACGACGCGATAGTACGGACGCTTCTTTGCGCCATGACGGGCTAAACGGATCTTAACAGCCAACGAAAACTCCTCTAGACGAGCGGTGCATCGGATACTGGTGGAAGGCGCACCGCAAACCAACTTATATATTCTACGATATACGAACCTCGCCGCAAGCTCGCAGTTCTCTGATTTTTGATTATTTGGTGTTGCCGCGTGTATAATGAACATATGTTCGATGGCACATCACAGGGGGCATCACTGCGTTGGGTCGGCAAGGCGATCGGCCTACTCGACCTCGATGCGTTCTTCGCCTCGATCGAGCAGCTCGATCATCCCGAATGGCGGGGCCTTCCCGTCATCGTGGGCGGCTCCCCCTCCAAGCGCGGCGTCGTCTCCACGGCATCCTATGAGGCCCGCAGATACGGAGTGCGCTCCGCCATGACCTCGGCTACGGCGGCCCGCCTCTGCCCCGATGCCATCTGGACGAGCGGCAACTTCAAACGCTATCGCGAGATGAGCGCCAAGGTCATGGCCATCCTCGTTGACGAGACACCGCTCGTGGAGCAGGTCTCCATCGATGAGGCTTTCTTCGACATCACGCCCGGAAGATACTCCCGCGAGGAACCCTACGAGATCTGCGCGCGCATCCAGGCGCGCGTGTCCGAGCTCGGCATAAGCTGCTCGATCGGCCTCGGCACGACGAAAAGCATCGCCAAGATCGCCTCGGAGCGCGACAAACCCCGCGGCCTCACCATCGTGTTCCCCGGCTCCGAGCAGGGCTTTCTGGCACCGCTTCCCATCCGCAGCTTGAGCGGCGTCGGATCTTCGGCCGAGAAAGCCCTCTCTGCTCTGGGAATCAAGACCTTGGGCCAGCTTGCCCGCGCAAACGATGCCGACCTTGCGCGGGTATTCGGCAGCTTGGCAAAGACCATGAGGATGCGCGCCCTCGGTACGGAGGAGAGCGCCGTTGCCTCGGTATATGCAGAAGATGCTCCCAAATCGGTCTCATGCGAGAGGACCTTCGAGGCGGATCTCTACGATACGGGCGAGATCAAGGCGGCCATCATGCACGTTGCCGCCATGACAGGCAGGCGCTTGAGGAAGAAGGGGCTCAAGGGAAGCACGGTCACGCTCAAGATCAAGCACTCCCCTACCAGCCTGCATACGGCCCAGACGCGCCTTCCCACCCCAAGCGATGACGAGCATCTCTTCGGGGCGGTCGCCACGGGCCTGCTCGAGCGTCTTTGGAAAGAAGGCCAACCCGTCAGGCTCATCGGCGTGGGCATCTCGCACTTCGCAGATCCCAAGGCCGAGCCGATCCCCTTCGCCGAGCGTGATGCCCGGAACGAAAAGCTCTCGAAGACGACGGATCTGGTCAAGGAGCGTTTTGGCGACGATGCCCTACGGTACGGACGCGACCTGCGATTTGCCGAACGCGTCTCGGATACCGCCCCTCTGGGGAAGGTGGATGCGTAAGCGGATTTCCCGCTAAGCTCCGGCAGGCTGCCCGTCGAATCCGAACTCGATGCGCGGAGCCTCGCCCCACAGGCGCTCGAGGCGGTAGAAGTCGCGCGCTTCGGGAAGGAACGCATGGATAACGACTGAGCCGTAATCCATGAGCACCCACGAAAGGCCTGCCCTGCCCTCGATCGAAAGCGGCTTCACCGCGCACTGCTTGAAGACCTTCTCCTCGATCTCGTCGATCAAAGAGTCCGCTTGGCGCGCATTGGAGGCCGAGCAGATCAGGAAGTAGTCGCACACATCGCTTAGTTTGGTCAGATCCAGCACCTCGATATCGATAGCCTTCTTGGCGTCGGCGGCGGATGCTGCAACCTTTGCAAGCTCAAGCGGTGTGTAAGCCATGGATTTCCTTTCAGCGGGTTCTCTTCTGGACATAGTGATTATACGTCTCGACGATCCCGGGCCAAAGGAAGCGCTTTGTCTCGAGAACGTAGGCGATGCTGCCCGCGAACGATTCGAGGAACAGCTCCTCGAGGCTGATCGCACCGATCAGGGCTCGTTGCCGCTCGATGCGCGGTGTCGATGGCCGCCCGGGTTCCAAGCCATCGGCGATGTAGATGATCATATCGAGAGAAGACATGGCGGGGCATGCCACGGTATGGCGCTCGATCGCATCGAAAACGGCGGGGTCGAGCTCAGGATAGATGCCTTTGAGCTCGCACGCGGCGATGGGACCGTGGAGGATGGGGAGCACGAGCGCAAGATCGCAACCGAAATCGAGGCCGAATGCGCGGGCCTTCCCCAGCAGCTCCTCGCTGGAATAGGCTTTGGCGTGATCGTGGAGCAGTCCGGCGGCACGAGCATCGAATTCGTCGACGCCGTAGATCTGCGCGAGCTTGACTGCGGTCTCGGCAACGCGGTGGGAATGCTCGAGACGGCGCGGCCTATCCTTGAGTTGGCGCGCGATATCCGCTTCGATGCGCCCGAGCAGCGCATCCCGCTCGTCCGAGGTCAGCTCCATCTTAGCCCTGTCCCTTTGCATGGGGAGCCTGGAAGGCATCGCCCACATCGTAGAGACCGTGCTTGCGGATGTAGCCGATCACGGAATCGGGTGTGAGATAGCGCAGGCTCTGGCCGAGCTCGGCGCGCTCGCGCAGGTCGGTCGAGGAGATGGCGAGCGCGGGAACCTCGAGATAGGTCACATCGAAATCGTATGCGGAGCCCTCGATGACGCGCCGGGCATACGATAGGTCGTAGCCGGGACGGGTGGCGGCGACAAGATGCGCGAGGCGGGCGATGTCGCCCGCATCGCGCCAAGTCACGATATCGGCGATGGCGTCGGCGCCCGTGATGAAGAAGAAAGCGACGTTATCGGGGTACAGGCCGTGGAGCAAGCGCAGGGTATCGGCCGTATAGGTCACGCCATCGCGGTCGATCTCGAAGCGCGAGGCGGTGAAATGGGGGTTGTCCGAGGTCGCGAGCAGCGTCATGGCGTAGCGGTCCTCGCCCGAGGTCACCCGCTTATCCTGCTTGAAGGCGGGATTGCCCGCAGGCATGAAGACGACGAGATCGAGGCCCAGGTCATCATAAGCCTGCTCGGCTGCCACGAGGTGGCCGTTATGGATGGGGTCGAAGGTGCCGCCCATGATCCCAAGACGGTAGGTGTGCGCGGGATCCTGCCCCAGATGCGGCAGGTCGAACATCTCGATGGCCCTATCGGTCGCCGTGTCCATCAACGGATCTGCCCCTCTCCGCGGAGGATGTACTTGGTGGTGGTCAACGCAGCGGCACCCATGGGACCGCGCGCATGCAGCTTCTGCGTCGAGATGCCGATCTCGCCGCCGAGGCCGAAGACGCCGCCATCGGTGAACCGCGTTGAGGCGTTCACGTAGACGGCGGCGGCGTCGACGCCTGCGAGGAAGGTCTCGGCCGCAGCATAATCCTCGGTGATGATGGCCTCGGAGTGGCCGGTCCCGTAGCGGTTGATGTGCTCAACCGCCTCATCGACGCCCGAGACGCAGCAGATGCTCATCTTGAGCGTGAGGTACTCGGTTGCATAGTCCTCCTCGGTCGCCGCCTCCATGGGCACCCCGAGCTCGCGTGCGATAGCGCAGACCTTCTCATCTCCGCAGAGCTCCACGCCGGCCGCATGGAGGGCGGGAAGCACGTCGCAAAGAAGCTGCTCGGCGGCGCTATCGGCAACGAGCAGGGACTCGATCGCGTTGCAGACGCCGGGGCGCGAGGTCTTGGCATTGATGACGATGGGGACGATCTTCGCAGGATCCGCTGCGGCATCGAGGTACACATGGCAGTTGCCCGTGCCGGTCTCGATGGTGGGGACGGTGGCGTTGTCAACGCATGCCCTGATGAGCGAGGCACCGCCGCGCGGGATGAGCACGTCGACGTATCCATGGGCGCGCATGAGCTCCTCGGTCTCGGCATGGTCGGTGGAATCGACATAGCAGAGGGCGTCGGAGGGAAGCCCGACCTCCTCGAGCGCGGCGCAGCAGGAGGCGGCGAGAGCCATGCAGGATTCGCGGGCCGCAGAGCCGCCCTTGAGCACGCAGGCGTTGCCCGAGCGGAGGCAGAGCGCGAAGGAATCCACCGTCACGTTGGGACGCGCCTCGTAGATCATGGCGACGACGCCCATGGGAACGGTCACCTGCTCCATACGGAGCCCCGACTCGAGCGTATGCCCCGAGACGATCCGGTGGAGCGGATCGGCTTGGCCGGCGATCTCCCTGAGCGAGGAGGCCATATCTTCGAGGCGCGCCCCGTTCAGCGCCAGGCGATCGAGGAGCGCCTCGCCCATGCCTCCCCGGCGGGCGCGTTCCATATCGCGGGCATTCGCCGCGAGGATGGCCTCGGAATCTGCGAGGATGCGGTCTGCAGCGGCAAGAAGCGCCTTTCTGCGCAGTGCGTCGCTTGCCTGCGCAACGCGTGCGCACGCCTTCTTCGCTGCCTGTGCCGCCATGAGTGCCAGTGCCATTGCTACCCCCTTGCTAGAAGATGAACAGGTCGTCGCGATGGATTGCCGGAAGAGCGCCCGACTCGCCCGCGAAGCGGGCGATGACATCGAGTTTAAGGCCTTTGAAGCGTTCGAGATCCGAAAGATCGTACGCAATCGTCCCACGGCCGATGAGGAGGCCGTCGAATGAGTTGACATCGACCACATCGCCCGCCTTGAACGATCCCTCGCAGGCTGTCACACCCACGGGCAGGATCGAGGCGCCTTGGGAGAGGACAGCCTGCATCGCCCCCGCATCGAGGGTGATCGTGCCCTGGGGGACCTCGGCGAGGCCGATCCAGAGCTTGCGCGGGTTCTCGTGGGCGATCGAGCCGTTCTGCTTGAAGAGGGTTCCGCGCGCCGTCTCGTCGACGCAGGCGATGAGGCAGTTCGGCATACGACCATGGCAGATGAAGGTGGGGATGCCCGCCGCCATCATCATGCGCGCAGCGGAAACCTTGGAGAACATCCCGCCCGTGCCGTACGAGGAGAAAGGCGAGCCGGCGATGCGGAAGAGCTCCTTATCGATATGGTCGACACGGGATATGAGGCGCGCGTTGTCGTCGAGGGAGGGGTCTGCGGTGTAGAGGCCTGCGACATCCGAGAGGATCACGTAGAGGTCGGCGCTCACAAGCGCGGAGACGATCGCTCCGAGCATGTCGTTATCGCCGAAGGTGAACTCGGCGACCGAGACCGTGTCGTTCTCGTTGACGATGGGGACAACGCCGAGATCGAGCAGACGCTCCACCGTGTTGCGTGCGTTGAGATAGCCCATGCGATCGATCACGTCGCGGCGCGTGAGCAGCACCTGTCCGCATGAGAGGTCATGGCTCGCCAGCGCCTTCTCATAGGATTCGATGAGCTTGGCTTGTCCGGTGGCAGCGCACGCCTGGAGTGTGGGGATGTCGGCCGGAGGAGAGGCGAAGCCGAGCACTTCGCGCCCTGCTGCTGCAGCACCCGATGAGACGACGATGACGCGCTTGCCGCGTGTGCGAAGCTCGGCTATCTGGGTGCAGAGCGCATCGATGAATCCGCGGTCGAGCTTTCCCCCGTCATCGACGAGCGTCGAGGATCCGACCTTGACCACGATGAGATCGGGCGCAGTCATATCCTCATCCCCCGTTTTCCCCGAGATCGTCTGCAGAAGCATGCTCCTCGTCGCGGGCGCCCTCGAAGTTGAAGGCATAGCCGAGGATCCTGACCTCATCGCCGTCCGCGCAGCCTATCTTGGCAAGCCTATCGTCGATTCCCATGCGGCCGAGCCGATACTGGAAATAGGCGACAGCCTCGTCGTTTTCCCAATCGGTCTGGACGACCATGCGTTCGATCTGGCCGCCGGAGACGCGCCATGCGTGCTTGTCCTCGCGCACGATGCTGATCGACGTGTCGTGCTTGGTGCGCAAACGCTCCCACGCCTCGTTGATGCTGTCGACGGGCACGGTGGGCTCGATGGCGCTCCTCAAATCCGAGACCATGTCCGCGCAGGCGAGCACCAGCTCGTCGAGGCCCTCCCCCGTAACGGCGGAAACGGCGAAGAAGGGATGGCCGTCGGCTGCGGCGCGTGCCTCGATGGCCTTGAGCGCCTCCTCGGTGCCGGGCATATCGCACTTGTTGGCGACGACGATCTGGGGGCGCTCGGAGAGCTCGAAGGCATAGGCTTTGAGCTCGTTGTTGATCGTCTCATAGTCCTCGACGGCATCCCTGCCCTCGAAACCGCCCGTGAGATCGATCACATGGAGGATGAGTGCCGTTCGCTCGATATGGCGCAAAAACTCGTGTCCGAGACCTCTGCCCTCGCTGGCACCCTCGATAAGGCCCGGCACATCGGCGACGACGAAGGAGCGCCCATCGGGCGTGCGGGCAACGCCGAGGTTGGGGACGAGCGTGGTGAAGGGGTAGTCCGCGATCTTGGGGCGTGCTGCGCTGATGCGCGCGATGATCGAGCTCTTCCCAACCGAGGGCAGGCCCACGAGGGCTGCATCGGCCATGAGCTTCATCTCGAGTTCGATCCAATGCTCGATCGCGGGCTCTCCCTTCTCGGCGAAGGCGGGGGCGCGGCGCACGGAGGTCACGAAGTGGATGTTGCCGCGACCGCCCAGGCCGCCCGGTGCCACGCAGACCATCTCGCCGGGCTGCGTGAGGTCTGCGATCTCGTACAGCGCTTCCATGGTCTTGGGATCGAGCTCGCGGATGACGGTGCCCAAAGGAACATCGAGGTAGAGGTCCTCCCCGTCCTTCCCATGTTTTCGCGCACCCTGTCCATGCGTCCCGCGCTCGGCGCGGAAATGATGCTTGTAACGATAGTCGATAAGGGACGAGAGCTGGGCATCGGCCCTGCAGTAGATGCTGCCGCCATCCCCGCCGTCCCCTCCGTCGGGACCGCCTTTGGGAACATAGGCCTCGCGCCTGAACGACATGCAGCCTGCGCCGCCATCCCCGCCGCGCACGTTGATATGTGAGAAATCGGTGAAGGTGGACACGCATTTCCTCCCATAGGGCCCGAACGTCCAACGGATATAAGGATACAAAAAAAAGCCCCGGCGCATGACCGGGGCCCTCGAACTTGTAATACGTTCTCTACACAGTACGGATGTGCACGCGGTGCTTGACGCCCCTCGTGAACTCGACGACGCCGCTCTCGAGCGCGAAGAGGGTGTCGTCCTTGCCGATACCCACGTTATCGCCGGGGGCGATGTGGGTGCCGCGCTGACGGACGAGGATCTCGCCGGCCTTCACGAACTGCCCACCGTAGCGTTTGGTGCCGAGGCGCTGCGCCTGCGAATCGCGGCCGTTACGGGACGAGCCGAGACCTTTTTTGTGTGCCATGGTTCTCCACCTGCCTTTATTCGTTTATCTTGCTTACTCGGCCGCTTCAGCGGCATCCTCGGAGCTGGCAGCCTTGGCTGCGGCACGCGAGGTGGGAAGGGCGGTGATGAGGAGCTTGGTGAGGTTCTGACGATGCCCGTTGAGGCGATGGTAGCGCTTGCGCTTCTTCATCTTGAACACGAGGATCTTCTCGTCCTTGTACTGCTCGAGCACTTCTGCGGTGACCTTTTTGGAGCCGAGGGTGTCGGGGTCGGTGATGGTGTTCTTGCCATCGTTGAGGAAAAGGACGTCGAGATCGACCGTATCGCCAAGCTGCGCATCGAGCTTCTCGACCGAGATGATATCGCCCTTGGCAACTTTGTACTGCTTGCCACCAGTTGCTACGATTGCGTACATGACATGCCTTTCATTGCTGGTTTATGTGCAACAGACGATATATTATCAGCGATTATGCAGCTAGTCAACGAATTGTGGCAATGAAAGTTGGAACGGCTCCACAAGAGCGCCATCATCGAGATGGTATTGGGCGACGCGCTCGCAGCGCAGGTATCCGGGAAGCGCCTCGGCGTGGCCGATACAGGCAAAAGCAGCACGGATGAAGGCCTCGGGCCGCATCGCACCGGTCGGCCCCAGAAGCGTCTCGAGGCCGAGCACGAGGCCCTCCTCCTCGCACGCCACCTCGTGTGATACGTACCCCGCCCGGACATCGACCATCTTCTCCCTCTCCCCACGCATATAGGTGAACGTCCCCTGCTCGCAGAGCGCAGCGATGGCATCGTCGACCATGGCGCGGTCGAGCCCCCGTCCGAGATCGAGACGCCACGAGGATCGGTCGAGCCACGCCTCGAGTGCGGGCAGCGCAGCTTCCACATAGCGCGCCTCGAAGGGGCGCAATGCGGTCGGCGTGGTACGGGAGAGCCGCTCGAGAGCAGCGCGTTCGCCAAGCTGCTCGACAAGGAAGAGGTCGAAATACTCGGCTCGGGAGGAGACGCCCACGGGGAGGGCCGAGGTGAACTGGATGCGCATGCGCCGTGCGAAGCCATGGGATACCGCGAAGGGAAGGCCAGCGCGCCTGATCGAGCGCCCGATGGTGGAGACCAGCTCGAGGTGGCCGAGGAAGGCCAGGCGCGAGCCCTTGGGATAGGCGAAGCGGAGACGGTGGAGATCGGGGTTCACGACCTCACCCCCTGGATGACGTTCGCGACATCCAGCGTGGGGCAGACCCCGCATCCCGTACACGACGCCATGGTGCAGTCCTGCGTTGCGACCCCTTCAAGGGCGCGGCGCCATTCACGCTGGAGGAAGCCCTTGGAAACTGCCGGCGAGGTATGCTCCCATGGAAGACGCACGTCGAGGCCGAAGCTCTCGGTGGCGATATCCTCCAGATCGAGGCCGACGGCATGAGCCGCCTCGACCCAAGCCTCATACGAGAACTGCGACGTCCAGGCATCGAAGCGGCATCCGCGCCTCCATGCCTCGTGGATGAGCTTGAAGCCCTCGCGCCCCATCTTCGAGAGCGCCCCCTCCACAAGCGAGGCGCGTGCGTCGTGATAGGAGATGCGGAGGTCGCGATCGCGCGGCGCGCTTGCGAGCAGAAGCTGCTGGCGGCGCCTCACCTCATCGAGGGAAAGCTGGCCGCACCACTGGAACGCGGTGTAGGCCTTGGGAACGAGCACGGCAACGGACACCGAGATGGAGATGCCGCTCTTGCGCCCCTTCCCCACCACCTCGCGGCCGATCTCGAGCATGCGGTTGGCGGTCTCGACGATGGCGATGACGTCCTCGTCGGTCTCGGTGGGAAGCCCCATCATGTAGTACAGCTTGACCTTGCGCCAGCCGTTCTGGAATGCGTTGCGGGCCGCATGCTCAAGGTCATCCTCGGTCACGTTCTTGTTGATGACATCGCGCAGGCGCTGGGTTCCCGCCTCGGGAGCGAATGTGAGGGAGCTCCGGCGACCTCCTGAGGCGGCAGCGGCCATATCGACACCGAACGAATCGAGGCGCTGAGACGGCAGAGACACGCGGATGCCCCTATCGTCGACCAGCTTCGAGAGCTCGTGCAGCATCTCCTTGCACTGGGAGTGATCGCTTGTGGAGAGCGATGAGAGCGAGACCTCATCGTAACCGCAGGCGGCAAGGGCCTGCGAGGTAGCCTCGACGATCTGGCCGAGGGGCCGTTCGCGGACCGGACGATACGTCATGCCCGCTTGGCAGAAGCGGCAACCGCGGGCGCAACCGCGCAGCACCTCGATGGAGAGACGGTCGTGCACCGTCTCGAGATAGGGCACGATCCGAGCGGCGATGGGCTCGGTGGAGGCGAGATCGGCCTCGCAGCGTTTGTAGACCACTTCCGGAGCGATTCCGGACTCGCTCGGAACCGCATAACCCCACCGGGTAGAATGCGCATCGACGACCTGCTTGTACAGCGAGGGCACATACACGCACTGGATGGCTGCGAGCGCGCGCAGGATCTCGGCGCGGGAAGAACCCGAGGCACGCAGGTCGCGGATGCGCGTGCAGACGTCCTTGATG
>JAKPQM010000077.1 GCA_029546925.1 Actinomycetes bacterium | reverse complement strand
CGAGCCTCCTAAAAAAGGACAAGAAGCCTTAGGTGCGAGCATTACGCGATCCCCGCCGTCTGGAAATTATGCCCCATATCCAATTGTTCGTATTACAGGACATAAGTCACCGGGTATGTGACGAGATTAAGGATAAGAGGTTGTGCATGAGGATTCTGTTGATGTGTGGCGCTGGGGCTTCAAGCGGATTCATGGCGCAGGCAATGCGTAGAGCTGCGAGCGAGATGGGACTCGAAGGCTTCGAAATATTCGCCCGTAGCGAGGCCGAGATGATCGCTAACCTTGCAGGGACCGATTTGGTCATGTTCGGCCCGCATCTCCAATTCAAGGAGGAAGCGCTCAAGAAAGATCTTGAGATTCACGGCGTCCCCTATGTGTTCCTCGATAAAGATGCATACGGCAAGATCGATGGTGCGGCTGCGCTGTCCCAAGTGCTCAAGGCGCTGGGGAATGCAGGTGTCCAAGAGGTTCCTGTCAAGGCGGTCCAACCTGAGAGCGGGCAAGTGGCTCAGGCTAAGGAAGCGCCTACCGTTGTGCCTGAAGACGAGGCAAAGGGCCTTATGGGCTGGATTACCAACTCGCTGGCCCCCAAGCTAGACAAGCTAACCCAGAATATCTATATCTCCGGAGTCCAGCAGTCGATCATGAGCATACTTCCCATGATCATGATCGGTTCGGTTGCCTCCATTATGGGCGTTCTCAAAAAATTTGAGTTTCTTGCGTGGCTTCCAGACATCTCCCAGATCAATACGTTCTCATTTGGGTTGATCGCGATCTTCCTCGCGATCCTCCTTCCTATGAAGGTGCTAGAGAAGTCAGGCCACGAGAAGCTCAAGATCTCGTCCATGCTTACGAGCTTGGCCCTGTTCTTCATTGTGACTATTCCCACCATCGACGGCGATGCTGAGACGATCGCCTTCATCATGAGCAAGATTGGAACCGGCGGCATGCTCACTGCTGTCGTGGTTGGCATCTTCGTTGCTTGGGTGTTTAACATCGCGTCCGAGCACCCTCTCTTCCGCAAGGACACTGTGATGCCTGATATGGTGGTCAATTGGATTGATGCGCTCGTTCCTGTCACCATCTGTCTCGCAGCGGGCCTCGTCATCATGAATTTGGGTTTCGATCTACCGCTCTTTATCCGAAGCCTGTTCTCTCCCATCTCGTCCTTTGGGCAGACGCGGTTCGGCCTCATTATGATCACGTTCCTGACCTGCTTCCTATACTCTTTCGGCTTCACGTGGATTATCTTCCCGATTGCATGGGCTATCTGGATGGAAGGCATGGACGCCAATATGGTCGCGGTTGCTGCAGGCCAAGCTGCCACCAACATCAATCTCATGGAAACCGTCATGGGCATCACCTATATCGGCGGACAAGGCTGCACCCTTGCTCTCGTCATCATGTGCATGATGTCCAAGGTAAAGCGCCTCAAGGCGATCGGCAACGTCACGCTGTTCCCTGCGATCTTCAATATCAACGAGCCCATCGTGTTCGGTGCGCCGGTCGTATGGAATCCTATTCTCATGATTCCGCTGTGCCTTAACTCCATTGCCATTCCGACCGTGATGTTCGTCACTATGAGCATCGGGCTGGTTCCTATCCCTGCGGCACCGATGCAGATGTGGTATCTGCCCAACATCATCCAGGGTTTCTTGGCAACTGGCAGCATCAGCGGCAGCATCCTGGTGGTCGTCCTCTTTGTCATCAGCTGGTTCATCTGGCTCCCGTTCTTCAAGGCATTCGAGCGTCAAGCTGCTGCAGAGGAGCTTGCCGAGCAGGAGGCAAAGGGCATCGTTTAGCCCGATTGACACATCCGGCATTCCAACGACACGAGGAGGAAAGCGCATGATCTCACAAGAGCGAGCTGAAGGTGCAATGCAGATAATCCTTCATGCGGGGGATGCAAGGCTTAGGACGACGGAGGCCCTTAGGGCTCTGGCGGGGTTCGACTTCCAAGCAGCACGAGAGGCGCTGGTTGAGGCCAAGAAGGAGATTACTGAGGCCCACACCTATCAGACTGTCGAGCTTCAACGCGAGGCAGAAGGGAACGATCCAGAGTTCTCTGTCCTCGTGGTTCATGCTCAAGATACGTGCATGACCGTCTACAGCGAGATGACTTTGGCGGAGCATCTGATCGAGATTGCAGAATCTATAGATAGCCGCTTGAAAGCTCTCGAAGGAAAGTAGGGCTATCAAGGAGCTTGGTCTTAAAAAGACACGGCTCCTCGATTTTATAGGGAGAAAAACCGATGAATTATTTCGATGACTCAAACGTCAACCTCGGTGTTCTCAAGGAACGTGCCTTCAACTACCGATGGGCTGAGGTCGATGAGGGGGTGATTCCCCTTACTGCGGCGGATCCGGATTATCCCTGCGCTCCCCAAATCCAGAATGCAATCATCGACTATGTCAGGGGAGGATACTTTTCATATACCCCCAAGCTGGGACTCGATGAGTTCAAGGAGGTTTTCAGCGCTACGGTGAGGGAGCGCAAGGGGGAGCCAGTCCCTCCCGAGCTGGTTCTTCCTCTCGATAGCGCGGCACGCGCTATGTACGTGATAGCCAAGGCGTTTCTCAAGCCCGGAGACGAGATGGTGGTGTTCGACCCGTGCGATTACCTGTTCCGCGAGTCGTGCCTAGCAGCGGGCGCCACTCCTGTAAGCTATCAGGCGGAGCTTGATATGCGGCATCGAACGATGGACTTGAGCCGTCTCGAGGATGCCATCACCCCGCGTACCCGGATGATAGGGCTCTGCAACCCGCACAACCCCTATGGTCTGACCTATACCAAAGAGGAACTCGATTTCATCATGCGGATCTGTGAGAAGTACGATCTCCTCATCATGAACGACGAGATCTGGTCGGACATCATCTATCCGGACGCATGCTTCAAAAGCATTTACTGCTTGGGAGAGGACCGATGCAGGCGCGTGCTGAGCGTCTTCGGCTTCTCCAAGACTTTCGGCCTCGCGGGCTTGCGCATCGGATGCGCATATACGACAGATCCCGATAAGTTCGAGCTGCTTGTGAAGCATTCCGATGTGATGAGCACAGCTGGCGGAGCGGCATCAATCTCCCAAGTGGCTGCCATTGCCGCCATGCGAGATTCCTATCCGTGGGCGGAGGAGTTTGTCAGGCATCTGACGGAGAATCGCAATTGTGCGGTTGACCAGCTGAGCCATATAAGCAGGCTACATGTTTATCGGCCAAAGGCAACGTATCTGCTCTATGTCGATATCCGTGACTTGGGAATGGCATCTGCTGATTTTGCCGAGTATCTCAAGAAGGAGGTCAATCTTGCGGTCATTCCAGGAGGCCACCAGTTCTTCGGCGACATGTCGGAAGGTTATGTGAGGATCTGTATTGCCACGAGCGCTGCCATCCTGCACGAAGGTCTCAATCGCCTGCGTGTCGGCATCGAGCGCCTTCCTTAAAGGAACGAAAGATAGGAGTCATGCTATGGGCAAGCCTTTTCCCGAGGGATTCTTGTGGGGTGGAGCAACCGCAGCCTATCAATGCGAGGGGGCTTGGATGGAGGACGGCAAGGGCCTTGCGGTGACCGACCTGCTTACAGCGGGATCGCGCACGGCGCCGCGCCGCTTTACCGAAATCATCGAGGAGGGAACGTTCTATCCGGCAGAGATTGCCATCGACCATTACCATCGTTTCAAAGAGGATATAGCCCTCTTCGCGGAGATGGGTTTCAAGGTATATCGCATGTCCATCTCTTGGGCGCGAATTTTTCCTAATGGGGATGATGCGGAGCCCAACGCCGCAGGCTTGGCATTCTATCGCAAGATATTCGAAGAGTGTAGGCGCTATGATATTGAGCCGCTGGTGTCCCTCATGCATCACGACACCCCGCTTTCTCTTGCGCGGCGTCAAGACGGATGGTTGAGCAGGGAAACCATCCACGCCTATGTCAGATACTGTGAGACGGTGTTCCGCGAATATAAGAGCTTGGTCAGATATTGGATCACTTTCAACGAAATCAATATGACCGCAAACTATCTCGGCGACATATTCGGCAGCGGGATTCTCTCCAACGGGACGCGGGTGCTTGATATAAATCTTTTGAGCGATGAGAGCCTTTCCCCAGAGCGGGAGACGCGCAGATTCGAGGCCCTGCATAACCAGTTCGTGGCAAGTGCCCTCGCTGTGAAGCTTGGTCACGAGATCAATCCCGAAAACAAGATTGGGTGCATGGTTGCGAGCGATGCGCATTACCCCTACTCGTGCAATCCGATCAATGTGCTCGCGGCGCAGAACAGCATGCGCAAACTCTGGCTTTGCGGTGATGTTCAGGTTCGGGGAGCGTATCCGTATTTTATCGAGCGCTATCTTGCCGATAGGGGGGTTAAGCTCGAAGTATCGGAGGAGGATGCCCGCATCCTTAAAGAGGGAACGGTCGATTTCTACTCCTTCAGCTACTACACGTCAGGTACCGACTGCGTTGACTTAGAGGACATCGATACGGATTCGGGTAATTTCAATCTCGGTTCTGCGAATCCCTATCTGAAAAAGTCCGAGTGGGGATGGGCGTTCGATCCTCAAGGCCTGCGATGGGTCCTCAACGAAATCTATGGGAGGTACGGCATCCCGCTGTTCGTCGCCGAGAATGGCCTCGGAGCGCTTGATCAGATATCCGACGATGGCCACATCCATGACGATTACCGCGCTCACTATCTCAAGGAGCATGTCAGGGCGATGGCAGACGCTATCGAGGATGGCGTGGATCTCTTCGGATACACTTGGTGGGGACCGATTGATCTTGTCAGCGCTTCGACAGGCGAGATGGCCAAACGCTACGGGTTCATCTATGTTGACCGAGATAACGAAGGAAAAGGCACGCTTAAACGCATTCGGAAAGATTCCTTTACGTACTATAAAGACGTCATAGCATCGAACGGCGCATGTGCTCTAGGGGAAAAGCAACGTGAATAGTCCCCAAATTGGAAAATACGGACACGTCTTCGGGACTGTAGAAACTCATACGGTTGGAGAGCCCGTCCGAATCATCATCTCCGGATTTCCGGAAATTCCAAGCGATACCATCATGGAGAAGAAGAACTGTCTAGAAACGAAGTATGATCATTACCGTTCTGCGCTTATGTGCGAACCGCGTGGGCACATAGATATGCAATACACCTAGCACTACCCGGACAGCTGCCGGAGGTGATTGCATGAAAACGCTCTCATCGGTGAAATCGTCGCTGCATCTACTGTCTGTGTCGGTTCTGGCACTGCTTATAGCCGGCTGCGCTTCCCTGCAGCCATCCGCTGATACGGCTGGGAATACCCCCGATGTGGACGTGCTGTCGGAGGAGTATGTCTGGGAGCATGGGTATTCCACGAATGCCGCAGGCCAGACCTACGGTCCGCTCATGCCGGACGATTACTACGGGTCGGACGCGGAGTATGATCGCGATGACATGCCCGACCTGCTTCTCGTCACGTCGAACGAGGGTCCCGTCGGATACGTGTACTGGGACGAGCTGTTCGGGTCGGAGCCGGGTTCCATCGAGGAGGCCTTGGAGGGCTCTTCGCGCGGCCCGCGTGATCTGCCCGTCTACACCGAAGACGGCACGACCGTCATCGGAACCTTCACCGTGCAATAAGGACATGCCGCAGCACGAGCTCGGGGATCTGCTCGGAAAAACCGTCGGGACGGTTCCGTTCTCATGTGAGGTGCCATGAGGGTGGCAATCGGCTTCGTCTGCCGACATACCGATAAAGGCTAATATCAGTGCCAAAACCGGTAGCAAGAAACTGCCAATACCGCCATCGAATATTTACCAATATCGTTAACGAAGCGGGTGGATAGCTTAGCTGATGCCTCATATATTCCCCGGCTATGTGGGGCGCAAGCTGCGCTACCATGGGTGATGAGAAGGCTGTGCGAGAAACGAGGTGCCCATGAACCGCGAACCCGTCTCCTGGTGGAGCGACCATCTGCAGAAGGACGCCAACCTGATCGTCTACGGTCGGGGCGGATACCCCATCATCGTCTTCCAGACCCAGGGGTCCAAGTGCAACGCCTTCGAGGATTTCGGCATGGTCTCCGAGCTCTCGGACTACCTCGACACCGGCACCATCCAGCTCTTCTCGGTCGACAACTTCGATGAGGACAGCTGGTCGGCCCGCGATGCCGACCCCGCATGGCGCGCCGAGCGCCAAGAGGCCTACTTCGCCTATATCACCGAGGAGGTCGTTCCCTTCGTGCACGAGCGCAATGGCAGCGATCTGCGCCCGCTCGCAGTCGGCTGCTCGATGGGCGCCACGCATGCCGCCATCGCCGCGCTCCGCCGCCCGGACCTGTTCCAAGGCTGCATCGCGCTCTCGGGCGTCTACGATGCCGATTACTTCTTCGGCGGCTGGATGGACGGCACCCTCTACGAGAACAGCCCCACCGCCTTCTTGCCCAACATGCCCGCAACGCATCCCTACGTCGAGATATACAACCAGCGCCAGATCGTGCTCTGCGTGGGCCAGGGCGCATGGGAGGAAGACGGCATCCGCTCCCAACGCGTCCTCGACGAGGCCTTCCGCGCCAAAGGCATCTCCGCATGGTGCGACTACTGGGGCCACGACGTCAACCACGACTGGCCGTGGTGGAAGAAGCAGATCCGCTACTTCCTCCCCATCGTGCTCGAGGACATCGAGCGCATGCGTGCCGCCGAGCAGGATTGGTAGGCCTTCGGAAGGAGCCCCGTGAACTTCGTCTTCATCTCGCCTCAGTTCCCCGAGACGTACTGGAACTGGTGCGATCGCCTCCGCCGCAACGGCGCGAACGTCCTCGGCATCGGCGACACGCCCTATGACAGCATTCCCGAGCAGCTCAAGCACGCGCTCACCGAGTACTACTGGGTAGCGTCGCTCGAGGATTACGATCAGGTCTTCCGCGCTGTCGCGTTCTTCTCGTTCAAGTACGGCAAGATCGATTGGCTCGAATCGAACAACGAGTACTGGCTGGGCCAGGATGCGCGCCTGCGCGACGACTTCCACATCACCACCGGCGCCGGTGCGGCGCAGATGGCCGCATGGCAGAGCAAGGCCCGCATGAAGCCGCTCTATGCTGCCGGCAAGATTCCCACGGCACGCCAGATCCGCGTGGCGGGCGAGACCGATGCCGATTCGGTCCGCGCGTTCGCGCTCGAGACGGGCTATCCGCTCTTCGCCAAGCCCGAGGTGGGCGTCGGCTCGGGGGGCGCCTTCAAGGTTGAGGGCGCGTCCGACCTCGAAGCCTTCCTCGCCCGGCGGGGGGACATGCCCTATGTGCTCGAGGAGTACGTGACCGGGGATATCTGCAGCTACGATGCAATCATCGATAGCCAGGGCAAGCCGCTCTTCGAGAATCAGGAGGAATTCCCACCCTCGATGGAGGAGATCGTGCGCTTGCAGCTCGACGTGAGCTACTTCTCGCGTCCTACGGTCGACCCCCGGCTCCGGAAGCTCGGCCGCGCTGCCGTCAAGGCATTCGGCATCACGAGCCGCTTCGTGCACATGGAATTCTTCCGCCTCGCAGAGGCCAAACCCGGCCTCGGCGATGCGGGCGATTACATCGGCCTCGAGGTCAACGTGCGCCCGCCCGGAGGCTTCACGCCCGATATCATGAACTTCGCGCATGCCACCGATGTCTACCAGATCTGGGCGGACATGGTCTGCTTCGACGAGCGCCGCCTGCCCGACAGCAGGGATCGGGGCTTCTGCGTGTACGCATCGCGACGCGATAGGTACGCCTATGCGCACAGCGACGAGGAGATCCGCGCAGCATACGGCGACGCCATCCGCATGAGCGGCCGCATGGCAGACGCGCTCTCCGACGATCTCGGCAACTCGTTCTATATGGCGCGCTTCTCCACGGAGGCCGAGGTCGACGAGTTCGTGGCGTTCGTCCAAACCCAAGCATAGGGAGCTCCGGCGGCGGGGCTCTGGCAGCGGATGTGTCCGGTCCACGTGGAGCATATGGTGAACCCCGTACGCCATTAGCCCTTTTCCGCGTCCTAGGTTAAGATGTACGGTACACATACTACGCAGCGCGATTCCCCAAGGAGTACATTTGACCGCACGAGAGAACGACGCAGTGCCCGATTTTCATGCCCGCGCTGCTCATTCCAGAAGCGTGGCGCGTTCCGGCATCATCGCCGCCATCTACGCTGCGCTCACCCTTGCGACCATGCTCTTCTTGGGCGGCCTCGCGTGGGGACCCATCCAGTTCCGCATCTCCGAGGCTGTCTGCGTGTTCGCGCTCTTCACCGCCGACGCCATCCCCGGCCTTGCCCTCGGCTGCGCCATCGCCAACATCGCCAACATCGCCATCGCGGGCTTGGGCACGCTGGGCCTGCTCGATGTGGTCTTCGGTACGCTTGCAACCGCTCTTGCCGCCACGTTCACCTGGCGTTTCCGGAGCAGGCCCCGGCTCGCCCTCGCGGGTCCGGTCATCGCGAACGCCCTTATCATCCCGGCCTACCTGCCGCTTCTGCTCAAGGGCCTCGGCTTCTACACGATCCCCTTCACGGGCATCGCGCTGGATGACTCATATCTCCTGATGTATATCTTCGGTTTCATCACCACGGGCATCGGCGAGGCGGTTGTGATGTATCTGCTGGGGCGGCCGCTTGCGCGTGCGCTCTCGAGTACGTCGCTCTTCTGCTCGATGGAGGCCGAGGGTTGAGCACCATGCGGCATTGGATATCCGAGCACAATGCGCTTTCCGTGCGCCTGGCCCTCATCGTGGGTGTCGTGGTCCTGCTCCTCCTCCTCTCGCTG
>JAKPQM010000074.1 GCA_029546925.1 Actinomycetes bacterium | reverse complement strand
TGGAAACGTCAAGCTCACCGAGATCCCCACGCCCGTGCCACATCCGGACGAGGTCCTCATCAAGGTCAGGGCCTCCGGCATCTGCACGAACGATATCCGCGACTATCTGGGGGATTGCGACTACTCATATCCACGTATCGGCGGGCATGAGTTCGCGGGGACGATAGAGGCGCTCGGAAGCGCCGTCGATGCCGAGCGCTTCCATGTGGGGCAACGTGTGGTCAAGTACATCATCGAGGATTGCAAGGAGTGCTATTTCTGCCATACGGGGCACGAGAATATCTGCGAGGAGCACCCGCACTCGTATATCTTCCATTCCAAGGATGGCATCTCGGGTTACGCCGGGTTTGCGGAGTACGTCATCGCCAAAGCGAACGACATCATGGTCTTCGAGCATGAGGAATCTTTCATCAAGATGGCGCTCACCGAGCCTATGGCCTGCGTCATCAATAGCATCGAATGCACCGATGTCCATTTCGGTCAGGACTGCTTGGTGATCGGCGGGGGCACGATGGGACTGCTCCACGTGATGCTGCTGCGCCTGCGCGGCGCCCGCGTCATCGTGAGCGAGCCCTTGGAGGCGCGCCGCGAGATGGCCCTCAAGCTCGGGGCGTCGGATGCGTTCGATCCATCTGAGGGCGATGCCGTTCGGAAGGCGCGGGACCTGACGGGCGGCCGCGGGGCGGATTTCGTCTACAACACCGTCTCCCACCCCGCAATCGCTGCCCAAGCGGTCCAAATGACGGCTGCATGCGGCATCTGCGTGATGTTCAGCTCCATCCATCCCCGGGAGGATGTCCCCATGGATGCGGGAAGGATTCACAGCATGCAGGTCACGGTAACAGGCGCCGTGAGCCCGACCATCCGTGCATACTTCGAGTCCGTGCAGATGCTTGACAAAGGTCTTGTCGACCCGACCCCCCTCATCGAGGGCGTGTTCGACTTCACGGAGTTCCAAGCTGCCATGGACACGGCCCTCCGTCCGGACTCCTACAAGGTCATCGTGAGATTCGGAGCGTGAGGACCGTGCCTGCAAACGTCGCCTACCTAGGAATCGATCTCGGAACCTCGTCGGTCAAGATCGTGGCGATAGGGGAGGGGGGTTCGGTTCTCGGGCAGACATCCCGGACCTATGAGCTGAGCCTGCCCAAGCCCGGTTGGCGGGAGATCGACCCCGAGCTCTGGTGGAGCGAGACGGTGGCTGCTTTGCGCGAGCTGCTGGGCGCGATCGCGCCGCTCGAGGTGCGCGCTATCGGAGTTACAGGGCAGATGCACACGCTCGTTCCCGTGGGCGCGGATGGCTGCGCCGCACACGCCGCACTCATGTGGAACGACGTGCGCACTGCCCGGATGGTGGCGCCCGCGCGCGATGCCCTCCTTGCTAGGGGAGCGCGGGATGCAGCCGCTACGGTTTCGACGGGGAGCCCGGCGCTCAACCTCTGCTGGCTGCGCGACAACGAACCGAAGGCCTTTGAGCGCACGGAGCGCTTCGTGATCGGGCCGGACTGGATCGTCTTCAAGCTCACCGGCATCTTGGGCACGGACTTTTGCGAGGCATCGACTTCGTCTTTGTTCGACTTCGGGAGCCATGGGTGGTCCTATGCCGCGCTCGACGCTCTCGGTCTGCCCGCGCGCCTGCTTCCCGCTATCCGCGGCTCTCGCGAGGTAGCGGGGGGCATCACATCCGAGGCTTCGAGCCTGACGGGGCTTATCGAGGGCACCCCTGTCATCGTCGGCACGGGGGATAACCCTGCAGCGGCCATCCCCACCGGCTGCATCACCGAAGGAGCGACGGTCATCTCGCTCGGGACCTCCGGCGTTGTCATGGGCTTGCGCGCCGACGATGCCGAGGGCCCTCGGCGCAAGGGCAAACGCATCGCCTTCTCCCCTGATGGATGCGTGTTTTCGACCTTGGTGCAGGGGGTGGTCCAGTCGTGCGGCTCTACACGGGATTGGTTGCTCGAAAAGGTGCTGCGCATCTCCCATCAAGAGGCCGAGGAGGCCTTCGTGCCTAGGGAATCCGGAACGGGAGAGGTGCTGTTCTTCCCGCACATGACCGGTGAGAAGACGCTCTTCGGCGACGCTTCGCTGAGAGGCGCGTTTGTGGGCCTTTCTCCCGAGGTCACCGCTGCGGAGCTCGATCGCGCGGCGATGGAAGGCGTGGGTTACGGCTTCAGGCAGCTTATGGATGAGATGGGCTTCGCAGGCGGGCGCGATCCTGTCCGTGCGGTGGGTGGAGGAGCCCGAAGCGACGCATGGATGCAGACGCTCGCGAATATCCTCGATCGGCCCATGCAGCGCATGGAAGGGGAGACGGGGGCCGGATACGGCGCGGCTCTTCTCGCACGCATAGCCCTGGGGGGAGGCGGCTCTGAGCGAGCGTTGCCATCCTCCGTCCGTCCCGGCGCCGTCTTTACCGCCGATGAGCGGGCCGCACGACGCCACGATGATAGATACCGGCGGTATCTGCGCATGCACGATGCCCTTGTGGGCATATACGGCGATTGAATACCGATGCATGATGGAAAGGATGAGTAAGAATATGCCTCTGCTTGATATGAACGAGCTGATCGATATAGCGCATAAAAACGATGTGATGCTGCCTGCGTACAACACGACCAACATGGAGATGACCCTTGCGATCATGGATGCCTTCGAGGCGAATGGGATGCCGGGTATCATCCAGATAGCTCCCACGAACGTCAAGCTCACGGGCTATGAGCACATTGCCGATGTCGTGCATCGAGCTATGTCCGGCTACATCACCCCCATGGTGTTGCACCTTGACCATGGCAAGACGCTGGATGACGTGCGGCAGGCCGTCAACGCGGGCTTCACGTCGATCATGATCGACGGCGCTGCCCTGCCATTCGAAGAGAACATCCTGTTCTCGAGAAGGGCAGTGGACTTCTGCCATGCGAGCGGCGTATCTGTGGAGGCAGAGCTCGGCGCTATCCGCGGCAAGGAGGACGATCACGTTTCCGAGGCGGATTGCAAGACCGATCCCGGGCAAGTGGCGGAGTTTGTCGAGCGCACCGGCTGCGATACCCTAGCTGTCTCCATCGGCAACGTGCACGGCCTCGAAGATACGCCGCGGATCGACCTCGGACATTTGGCGAAGATCGCTGCGGTCAGCCCCTGTCCGCTCGTGCTGCATGGCGGCTCGGGGATCGAATATGCGACCATCTTGGCCATGAAACAGCACAACATGGTGAAGATCAACATCGCGAGCGATCTGCGCCGTGCATTCATCAAGAGCGTAGCGGATGCCCAGACGGCCAATCCCAACGAGGCGAATCTCGCGAAGGTGCTCGGGGATGCGCGCGTTGCGGTAACGACGGTGGCACGCAGGACGCAGCTTGCGATCAACGGTATGCCCTATGGGGATGTGCGGTAGCGAAGCGGGCTCTTGACGCCGCATTCCGCTTTCTCAAGAAAATGCAGGTGATAGGAAAGATCCTCCCGGCTGGTCACGGGAGGATCTTTTGTCAGTGATCCGGCATCTGTTCCATCCGGTGATGCCGCGCGATAGGTATTCCGCTCTCGTTATCGCTGCGCGTCTTCATGCCTTTGCGGGGAAGGTGACGCGCGTTCCCGCCGCACGTGCTTCCTGCATAAATTCTTCCCCGGGGTCGTCTTCAAGGATGACTTCATCGAAATCTGCAAGTGTAGCGAAGGTCAGGAACGAGCCCTTGTCGATCTTCGAGGTGTCCATCAACAGGTAGCGGTGGTTCGCATGTTTGACGCCTGCTGACTTCACTGGTGCTGAAGTTTCATGCTCGGTCATACAGCCCTGTCCGATCATGTAGCCTTTTGGGCACATGAAGGCCGCGTCCACACGGATCATCTCGATTGCCATCGTGGCGAAGATCCCGTAGGTGAGTTGATGGCTTGGCCGGTAGTTTCCCCCCAGCAGGATAATCGATGCATGGGCCAAAGTAGTGTCGGCAAGGTCTGCAACACGTATGTCGTTCGTGACTATGGTGAGATCGCGCCTGTTGCCCAGCATTCTCAAGAACTCGTAGGTGGTTGTGCCGCTATCCACAAACAGCGAATCACCGTCATGGACGCGTGGGCATGCCAGCCGGGCTATTGTGCGCTTGGCATCGCTGTTTACCGATTGGCGTTTTTTTGGCAGGGCGATCGTAGTGGCCCTGCTCAGAGTGGTCGCTCCTCCACGCACCCGCACAAGCTTGCCCTCGAGCTCGAGGAATGAAAGATCGCTTCGGGCTGTTACGGGTGACACGCCCAAAAGGGAGCATATCTCCGAGGTGGTCACACTGTCGCGTTCTGCCAGTAGCTCGCAGATACGGCGTTGTCTCTCTACCGCGAGCTTGTTGACGCCTGCTGCCATGGTGCCTGTCTTCTCCTGGATGGGGTGTTGCAAATGCCACACCTGATAATGTTCATTGCAATGCTATCTTAATAAGCCGGAAAATGATTGGTAATCTCTCAACAACAGTTAAAACGCATAAGATACCGTTTACGGATTTATTCTAATATTTACGTAATTTTTCGAAATTACGACGCTAAACTTTCGTATGGCTTCGAAAGGGTAACGAATAGAACGTTTTGCGACGCCTCTCGGAGCAATGAAGAGCCGTGTCATAAGCAAGTCAATGTTTGAAGAAAAAAGTTAACGTTAACCAAGATGAAGAGAATAGGAGGAAGAAGGGTTCAACTTGGAAATGGAACGTCCTTGATTCCGACGTCCCCTCGTTAGCTAAACAGAGACTTGACAAAGGCACGATATCGTATCGATAGATTACGAAAGGAAGAAGGGGTGATACAACATGGTCTTTCAAGCAGTTCTCGTTGCTCTGATTACGACGTGCTGTACGTGGTGGTTCAGTCACGCTGTGACTAGGACATGGCTGTACCCTATCTGGTCCGGTTTCTTGGTGGGCATTGTCATGGGTAAGCCTCTTGAGGGCATGATGATTGCTGCTGCAATCAATCTTCCGTATGTCGGTTTCATTACCGCTGGTGGCTCCATGCCGGGCAACCCTCAATTTGCAGGGCCCGTGGGAACCGCTCTTGCGCTTGTCTCCGGTCTCGACATCAACACGGCGACTACGGTTGGGGTCATCCTCGGCTCCGTTACCGTTCTGGTCTGGACTGTGTACATGTCGGTCAATGCGTTTTGGGTGCATATGGCTGAGGATTTTCTGACCAAAGGCAATATCCGCGCCATGCGCTTCTGCAACTACGTTCCCTCGTTTTTCGTGTCATTGCTCATCAACGGCGTCCCTGCGTTCTTGATCGTTATGCTCGGTGCCCCCTTTGGCGCTTGGCTCCAGAGCTTCCCGCTGTGGATTGTCGATGCCTTCGGCATCATCGGCGGCATTATGCCCGCTCTCGGTATCGCAATGCTTCTCCAGTATCTCGACAAGCCCAAGTTGACCCCGTTTTTCTTCTTGGGTTGGATTCTTGCGCAGTTCCTTGGTCTCAGCACCATGATGATTACCGCCATTGGCGCTGTTATAGCGGTCCTACTCTACAACCAGGCAAGCAAACCCGATTCTTCCCTGATTGGTGGTGAGTAAGTATGGCAGAGGAGAAGAAGCTCAGCAACGCCACTCTCGTTAAGAATTGGCTGCTTACCTATTCATCCGAGACTTGTTATAACTACGAGCGTCTTCAGGGCTTAGGCAACACGAACGCCTTCGTGCCCGTGATCCGCGAACTCTATCCCGGTGACGAGGCCAAGCAAGCCGAGGAGCTCAAGAATTTCCTAGTGTTCTATAACACCGAGCCGTCTTGGATGGGCACCATCATCAACGGCATCACTGCCGCCATGGAAGAGAAACGCGCAAACGGCGCCGAGATTACTCCCGATGAGATCACCACGCTACGTTCTGCACTCATGGGTCCTATGGCTGGTATCGGCGACACCGTGTCGCAGTCCATCGCTTATCCGGTTCTTGCGGGCATTTGCATACAGCTTGCGCTTGCCGGCAATTTTGCAGGCCCTATCATCTTTGAGATTGCCTACAAGGTTCTCATGCTCGGCTTGGGCTACAACATGTACATGTTGGGCTACAACAAGGGCCGTGATGCCATCGTTGATCTCCTGTCTACCGGGGTCATCAACAAACTGCTTGATGCTGTCTCTATCGTGGGTCTCATGGTCGTTGGTTCGATGACTGCATCCAACGTGAGACTCGACCTCTCGTTCATGAACTTCACATGGTCTAACGCCCTTGGTGATATCGAATTCAACGTCCAGTCCGGCGTTTTCGACGCACTGTTGCCTGGCTTGCTGCCGCTTCTGGTGGTGCTTGGCACTTGGGCGTTGCTGCGCAAGAAAGTTAAGCCCATGACGCTGATCATCATTATGTTCGCGCTGGGGTTCCTGCTCGTCGGCATCAAGAGCCTCTGCGGTGCCTATGCGTAATGCCCTGTAGCTTTGCTCTGCCGGGTCTTCCGCCGCATCAGCGGCGGAAGACCCGCATGAGGCTCAACCCCATGTGAGACGAGATGCAGAAAAGCACCTTTGCATCATCTGTCCGTTTCAAGGAGGAACACCATGGAAAGCCCTCTCATCCTGCCGTCGATCATGTGCGCGAAACCGTGGGAAATACGCGATTACGTGCGTGAGTTCGAGCTCGCTGGGGTTGATGCGATCCACTTCGACGTTATGGATGGCCATTATGTCCCTAATGTCATGTGCAGCTCCGAGGAGTTTCTTGCGCTGCGTTCGCTGAGCAGCATGCCCATAGACGTTCATCTTATGGCAACCGAGCCCGAGCATTTTATCGATTATTTCAAGTTCTCTCCAGGTGACTGGGCGAGCTTTCATCCTGAGGTGTGTCATCAGCCGTACCGTCTGCTCATGCGTCTTCGTGAGATGGGCCTGCGGACTGGATATGCCATCAGCCCTGCCGTCTCGTGCGATTATGTGGAAGACAGCCTTGCGGTACTCGATTTCGTGGTCGTCATGGCGATCAATCCCGGATTTAAGGGCCAGTGCATGACGCCCGATCACCTTTCAAAGCTTGCTCGCATCCGTGATATCGTTGCTTCCGCAGATCATCACATCGACATAGTGGTAGACGGTAACACCGTGGTAGAGAATGCCAAGCACATGCTTTCTGCAGGTGCTACCGGACTTATCGTGGGAACCTCCACCCTCATGAAGGATGGACCCGAAGGATTCTTGAAGAACTATGAGCACTATCTGGAGGACCTCTCATGGGATGGAGCGCTTACTTGAGCGACTAGGGTGTTGCAAAAGAAGCTGCAGCACCGGGCATTAACACAACAGGCGCATGCGCCACGTATCAGGGAGAAAATGATGGCAGTTAACAACCTCGTTTTTAGTCGCGTCGATGATCGCCTCATTCACGGTCAGGTCATGACCGCTTGGCTGAAGGCCTATCCCAGCAAGCACATCCTTATCGTTGACGATAAGACCAGCGCAGACCCGTTCATGCAGAAGATGTTCTCGCTGCTCGTTCCCGCAGGGGTTACCATCAGCGTCGAGAGTGTCGACCATGCCGTGAAGACCTTCGAAGCCGGCCTTGCCGAGCCTACCGTCATGATCGTGAAAGAGCCGCTCACCATCAAGCGCCTTATCGATGCGGGCATCGATATCGACTTCTTCAATATCGGTGGGATGGGTATGTCGGCTGGGAGGAAGAAGTTCTTCCAGAACATCTCCATGTCCGATGAAGAGCGCGCCATCTGCAAGGAGCTTACCGACAAGGGAGTACGCATCGAAATCCAGATCGTTCCAGCCCAGAGCATGCATGAGGTCAGCTCGCTGCTGTAGGCGTTGACAATATATCAAAATTGCAAGGATATAAAGAGGATATCATGGCGGACTTCAGCATGTACTTTTCACCCAGTGCGTTTCACGACAAGACAATGAAGGCGTGCCGAGAGCATGCGATAGGCGATTTTAGGACCGATGAGATTCCCATACCCAAGCCGATTGGCGAGCAGTTGCTGGTGAAGGTGTCCGCATGCGGGGTGTGTGGATCCGACATACCCCGCATCTACTCTCTCGGCACAAGCAAACAGCGTTACCCGCTTGTCATCGGCCACGAATTCGGCGGCACTATCGTCGAGGCTGGTCCCGAAGCTGATCAATCGCTTGTGGGCAAGCGCGGCGCCATCTTCCCATGCATTCCCTGCATGAAGTGTCCGAGCTGCCTGAGCGGTAACTATGCCATGTGCGAAGACTATGACTACCTAGGGTCACGCTCCGATGGCGGCCTTGCAGAGTACTGCCTTATTCCCTCTGCGTGGCATTTCGTTCCCGTGAACAATCCGAACACTCCTGGCGATGCTCTCGGCGTGGTGGAGCCCTGTGTCGTTGCGCAGCATACCCTTCGCAATGCGGGTCTTAAGGCGGGCCAATCTATTCTGATCTTTGGCGCCGGTCCAATCGGCATCATGCAGGCTCGCTGGGCGAAGATCTTCGGCGCTTCCACCGTCATCATCTCGGAAGTCGTTGATGAGAAGGTTGAATTCGCGCGCGAGCGCGTGAATGACGAGGGTATCTTGGTAGTGAATGGGCTGAAGGATGATGTCGAGACAGCCTTACGCGACGCAAACGATGGCAAACTTGCCGATATTACCGTTGAGGCCACCGGCTCCGCTGCTGCGTTCGGGCAGGCTATCGAGTGCAGCAGGACCTTCGGTACCGTTGCCCTCATGGGCAACCCCGCTCGTGATACCGTCCTCAAGCTGTCGCAGCACTCCACCATCCTGCGACGCGAGATCACCCTTAAGGGTGTATGGAACTCTCACTATCTGGATGACACTGTCAACGAGTGGGCATTTACGGTGCGGATGATCGATGAGGGCAAGATGCGTGTGACCGACCTCATCACACATCGCGCCAATCTTGATGATATGCCTGCGCTAACCCGAGGCATCTACGACCGATCCATCTCTATCTGCAAGGCCATCTACAGCGAGGGGGCATAGAGACATGCGCTCCAAGGCAACCGAACTTGTTCTCGACGAACTCTCCTCGACCCTTCCGACTGTTGATGATGGGCAATTCGACGCCTTGGTCGATGCACTTACCGTGCCCGGTCGCCGCATTCTGGTGATGGGTGTGGGCCGCGTGCTTATCTCCCTCAAGGCATGGGTGAAGCGCATGCGTCACCTTGACATGGACATCAACTACGTAGGAGATGAGACAGAGCTTCCCGTCGGCCCCGGCGACTTGGTGCTTGTTGCTTCTGCTTCGGGCGAGAGCAAGCTTCCTGTTGCCATCGCCAAGATTGCGAAAGGCTTAGGCGTCGCGTTGGCCTATATTGGTTGCTCGCCCGACAGTTCCGTAGATCGCCTTGCCGATCTGCACCTCATTCTCCCCGGCCGAACCAAGCTTCCGGGTTCCCACAACTATCCGTCTCTCCAGCCCATGTCCACCCTTTTCGAGCAGGAGCTTTTTCTGTTGGGTGACGTGGTGGCGCTGGAAGTCATGGAGCGGCGTGGTTGGACTGAGAATTCCATTAAAGACCGTCATGCAAACCTTGAGTAGGAAGCAACTTCTCATATGGCTGCCAATTTGAAGGGCCTTCTTCCCAGACACCATTCTGAGCTGCTCCTCAGCTTTGATGAGTATGTAGAGACATGGAGCGAGCTTATCGGGGCGGGCTGTGGGTCGATCATGACCGACGAAAAGGTCTTTTCCGCTCTTGATCTCGACAGGAACGATGCGCGCCTTTCTGTCGAGATAGCCCTTGCTCTCTGCTACGACGCTATGCGCACGTGGCGGAGGAGCAGAAGGGTACCCGACAAGGTAAAGGTATCGCTTGAGGCGGCGGTGGTAGCCGAGACGGGACGTCGCATGCTGGGTGAAGAGATCATGCACAGCTTCGTTTCACTCTACCACGCGCATTGTACGGTTTTCTCCCAGCTCATGCCCGAGGAGGGCACCGTGGATAAAGGGGGCGAGCTCCGCGAGTTGGCTGGAGTCGCCCGCTATGTAGCATCGCGCTGCTCGCGGCGGGGAGAAGAACAGAATATCGAAGGAATCCAGCTGCTAGCCGTTCATTTTGCGCGGACGCATAGGCTCTTCTGTCGGCTGAACGAGAATTCGATTCCCGATGGCAACACGATGCTGTTCAAAAAGCCAAGGTTTATCGTTCGCGCGGATACATGATCTGCAGGTATTACGTGTCCGGTCATGGTTGTTGTTCGTATGAAACAGTTCGTGGTGGCCTGCCGCTGCTGGGCAAAGGAGGTAACTAATTGGGAAGTGATGCGCACATGAGAACGCAGCTTGTCGTCTGCTCGCACGGAAAGTATGCCGAGGGCCTTGTTGCGGCCTCTGAGATGATATTGGGGCCAGTCGAGGGCGTGCTCGTGTACGGGCTCATGCCTGGGGTCTCGCCCGATGTGTGGCGTGAACAGATTGCGGCGGATTTTACGCGCGTGTCGTATCAAGGTGAGGTGCGGTTCTTGGTTCTGGGGGACCTCTTTGGCGGTAGCCCCTGCTCGGCGATGATCCCGCTCATGCATAGCTTCGAAATAGACATTGTGACAGGACTCAACCTCGGCATGTTCCTCGAGGTCTATAGTAGTTTGGGTGATAAGGATGTCGATTTAGCCCAGCTGGCGCAGGATACCTATCAGAACAGCTGCGTCGTGCTTCGCTCATCTGACTTCCGGGAATAGATACGGAATCACAGCCCTACTTGTTCATTGCCTGCTTGCGCGCTATCCCGCTTCCGATGATGCGGTGATTGCGAGTACCGTAGAATCCCGAATGCTGGAAACTACGGAGATCGCGAATACCGCGCTACCGGGTATCCGGACTGCTGCGGTATTCGCGAATACCGCAGTTCCTGCTCTTGCCGGTATGAGTGGGCATGCCTTCTACCTGCGCGTTTACGATCACCGCAGTTTTTTCTCGCCTTGGAAACTGCGGTGATCGTGATTACCGCAGAACCCGGCGCCTAGTCCCGTCCGCGGAAGTAGGCGAGAGCTATCGCGTTCGGCCCCACATGCGTTCCGATGGCGGCTCCGATGGTGTGGATCGGCAGCTCGTCCACCTTGTGCTCCCACAGGCTGCGGGAATCCTCCACGTACTTGCGCAGCAACTTGTCCGAGAGCCCGGTGTATCCCAGGGCAAAGGGCATCGAGAAGTCGATCCCGCCGGATTGCTCCACCTCTTGGTTGAGGAAGTTGTTGCCGTTACGAGAACCCCTGGCCTTGCCCAGCAGCTTAACCACGCCATCCTCCACCCCTACCACGGGCTTGATGGACAGCATCTCGCCCAGCACGCTGGTGGCTGCCGAGATGCGCCCGCCGCGCCTGAGATACTCCAAGGTATCGAGAAGGGCGACGATGCGCACGTCTTCCCGACGACGGTTGAGCTCCTGGGCGATCTCGCGAGCCGACAGACCCTCATGGGCCAGGCGGAGGCCCAGCTCGACGAGGATGCGCTGGGCAACGCAGACGGTGCGCGAGTCCACCACGAACACCTTGCCGTCGAACTCGGCAGCCGCCGTCACAGCGCTTTGGTAGGTACCCGACAGCTCGGCCGACAGGGTCACCATGACCACCTCGTCACCGGCATCGACAGCCTCGCCGAAGATCTTGCCGAGCTCATAGGGCGTGGCCTGGCTCGTCTTCGGCAGCTCGTCGGACTCTACCAGCAGCTCGTAGAACCGCTCGTGGCTGAGGTCCACGCCGTCATGGTATTCGTCATCGCCGAAGCTGACCCTCAGGGGCACCACCCGGACAAGCGGGTCGATCTCTCCCACGATGTCCGATGCCGAGTCGGTGTATATGCGTACTGCCATGTCTAGATCCTTTCTCCGGTCAGGTTACGTCGTTCTCAGTCGATGTTTCGCAGTGCAGCGAGGATGGATCCGAGCGAGCGGTACATGGCCTCACGGTCATCCGGGGATATGGCCGCACCGGCCTTGCCCACGATTTCTCCGATAAGGGCATCGCAGCTGCGGGCGATCTCCATACCCGAGTCGGTGAGGCGTACCCTCCCTCGATACCTGATGCCGCTGGCATCTTCCTCCGCGCTGACAAGTCCCTTTTGCATAAGGCCGGATATCGTGCGCGACACTGCTGCGCGGTCGACGCCGATGGATCGGGCGAGATCGGCACTCGTCATGCCGTCCTGTTCACGTGCAAGGCGGTGGAGGGCCATCACATCGGTCCCCTTGAGGCCAAAGCCGCGCATCTTGGCCAGCTTGACGCGCTGTATCTCCTTGTTGAGGGCGGAGATGACTCCCACGAAGTCCTCGAATCTGGCGTCCATGGCCCTTCCCGTCCCAGAGATCGTCGCCGGCATGCGCCGCGCTGATCCTCACTTGTTGACTATGCAACAATACTCGTTCAATGTTGATAAATCAACATTTGATAACTTCTCCACATCGCGGCGAAACGGGACATGTAGGACATGCGTGCCCGTGCGCTGTTTCTTAACATTTCATGGCACCGCAGGCGTGCTATCGTATAGAGTGCAAACGGGGGCCTTCTAGGAGAGCATCTATGATCTATAACACCATTCTCGAAGCCGTCGGTCACACGCCGCTCGTGCGCCTGAATAAGCTCGTCGGACCGGATTCTGCCGAAGTGCTCGTCAAATTCGAGGCGCTCGAGGTGGGCGGCTCCATCAAGACACGCGTCGCGGCAGCCATGATCGCGGGGGCCGAGAAACGCGGTCTGCTCCGGGAAGATAGCATCATCATCGAGCCGACCAGCGGCAACCAAGGCATCGGCCTCTCCCTCGTGGGCGCGGTCAAGGGCTACCGCGTCAGGATCATCATGCCCGACTCCGTTTCCGAGGAGCGCCGCATGCTCTGCACGGCCTATGGGGCAGAGGTCGTGCTCGTGCATGACGAGGGCGATATCGGCGCGTGCATCGCGCGTTGCCTCGAGATGGCGCTGGCCATGCGCGACGCCGATCCCGAGCACGTGTGGGTGCCTCAGCAATTCGATAATCCCGATAACCCTGCGGCGCACATCTTGGAGACGGGCGCACGCATCCTCTTCGATGTCGACGGGCCCATCGACGGCTTTGTGAGCGGCATCGGCACCGGAGGCACCCTCTCGGGCGCGGGCAGGGTCCTGCGCACAGCCAACCCCGACATACAGATCTGGGCCGTCGAGCCCGAGGCCGCCGCCATCCTCTCGGGCGGATTGATCGGCACGCATGTCCAGATGGGCATCGGCGATGGCATCATCCCCGCCAACCTCGACACCGCAATCTACGATCGCGTGGTCATCGTCAGCGATGACGAGGCTCTGGAGACTTCCAGGCGCCTTGCCTGCGAGGAGGGCCTCATGTGCGGCATCTCGAGCGGCACCAACGTGTGCGCCGCGCTCAGGCTTGCGCGCGAGCTCGGGCCCGGCAAGCGCGTGGTCACGGTTCTTCCCGATACCGGCGAGCGCTACTTCTCCACGCCGCTGTTCGAGCGAGACTAGGCGTGGACGTGACTGATCGCCGCGTCATCGTATTCGATTGGGATGGTACGGTCGCCGACACCATGCCCGGCATCACCTCCGTTGCCCGCGAGGTTCTGCTTGGCTGGGGCATGCCCGAGGATGGGCTCGGCGACCTTTCCAGACTTGTCGGCCCGCCGTTCCCGCAGGCCTATTCGATGGTCTACGGGCTCTCCGATGAGGACGCTGCCGAGGTCACGCGGCGCTACCGCATGCGCTATGAGCAAGGCGGCGTACGGGAATGGCCCATCTTTCCCGGCATCCCCGCATTGCTCGACGACCTGCGAGGCGCGGGTAAGCTCGTCGCGGTCGCCAGCTCCAAGCGCCACAAGCTTGTGATACGCCAAGCGGGAGACAACGACATCCTCGATGCATTCGATGTTATCGTGGGCAAGACGAATGATGACACCGCCACCAAGGAGGGGGCGATCATCCAGGCAATCGAGCTGCTGGGCGCGCACGTCGGCGATGCCGTGATGGTCGGCGACCGCTACTTCGATGTGGAGGCGGCCGCCAACGTGGGGATTCCCTGCGTGGGCGTGCTTTGGGGCAAGACGGCATCGCGCGAGGAGCTTGAGGAGGCCGGTGCGGCTGCCATCGCCGAAACGCTCGACGAGCTCCGGTGCATCCTCATCGGCGCTTGAACGGAACAGGTCTTCGGCACGTCCGCGGGCATGCCCACCACCTTCGGAATACACGATGCGATTCGCAGCACATATCGTCGAAAAGGTCAATAGGCTCCCAGCAGCGTTCCATAGACGCAGGCTAATACACCGTCCATCGATTAGTTGCACGAAATTTATTGGAATTAGTTCAGGATTTGTTCCACAATTCTATGAGTGGCCGTTTGGAGATAGGCTCCAGACGGACGATTTTCCTATTGTCTAGGGAAAAGGGGATGTAAGTATGAGCAAGACACTTTCACGTAGGGACTTCCTTGCTGCTTCCGGTGTCCTCGCTGGCTTGGGCCTCTATGGCTGCAGCGGTGGCGGCACCGGCGGAGGCGGCGAGACGGGCGGTACCGAGGACGGCCAGTCCGCCGGCGTCGAGGGCTATGATCCCGACCTCGTGGCTGCAGCTCAGGCCGAGGGCGAGCTCGTCGTCATCGGCACCTGCGAGGAGCCCTACATCATCGCTGCATGCGACAAGTTCACCGAGCTGTTCGGCATCAAGACCAGCTGGCAGCGTCTGGGCGGCGGCGAGGTCCTCGCCAAGGCTCAGGAGGAGAACGGCAATCCCTCCGCCGATGTTTGGTTCGGCGGCGGCTGCACCTCCTACGTCCAGGCTGCCAACGACAACCTGCTGATGAAGTACAGCCCTGCAAACCTGTCCCATATCACCAACTCCAACTTCACGTCCACCGACGGCACCTGGGTCGGCATCTACACCGGCATCTTGGGCTTCCTCACCAATATGGAAGAGCTCGAGGCCAAGGGCATCGACGCCCCCGCCGACTGGCCCGATCTGCTCGACCCCAAGTACATGGGCCTGATCTGGTCCTCCAACTACAACACCGCCTCCACGGCCGAGCTGATCCTCAACACGGTCATCCAGAAGTACGGCCATGACGAGGGCATCCAGTATCTGGTCGACCTCGATAAGAATATCGCCCAGTACACCAAATCCGGTGGCGGCCCGTCCAAGTCCATCGGTATCGGCGAGTGCACCATCGGCATCAACTTCCTGCACGATGGCGTGTATCAGATCGTCGACAACGGCTACGACAACATCGGCCTCGTCTCCCCGAGCTCGGGTGCTTCCTACGAGGTCGGAGCCTCTGCCGGCTTCGAGGGCTGCGCCCATCCGAACGCTGCCAAGCTCTGGCTCGAGTACGTCCTCACCCCCACATGCGTCGATCAGGCCCAGGAAGTCGGTTCCTACCAGTTCCTGGTCATCGATAACGGCAAGCAGCCGCAGGTTGCCCTCGACATGGGCGTCGACCCCACCAACGTCATGGATTTCGACTTCGCCGACATGATGGCCAATACCGCCCGGTACAAGGAAGAGGTCATGGCTGCCCTCGGCGGCGGAGACGAGCGCTTCAAGACCGAGTAACCTCGCATATCGTGGAATCGCACCCATTGTGGTAACGTGATCGTAAGCGGGTGGATGGGTGACCCCATCCACCCGCTTTCCTGTATCTATCCGTTGACGAGAAAGGACGCCTGATGGCAACAGCTCAAGGCGCGTCATTGGATCGCAAGAAGCTCCTTGCCGATCCTATCATGGTCACGACCATCGTGGTTCTCGTCGTGTTCCTGACGCTCTTCATCATCTATCCGCTCGTGATCCTTCTCGTGGACAGTATCGTCGGACCTTCCGGCATTACGCTCGACATCTTCAAGAGCATCCTCTCGAAGGCCTCGTTCCGCACGGCTATCGTGAACACTCTTGTGATCGGTGCCATCACCGGCGTGCTCTCCACCCTCATCGGCTTGCTCTTCGCATATGTCGAGGAGTACGTTGCGCTCCGGACCAAAGTCGTGAGCAGGCTGTTCAAAGTCGTCTCCATCCTGCCCGTCGTGTCCCCGCCGTTCGTCCTATCGCTCTCGATGATCCTGCTCTTCGGACGTTCGGGCATCATCTCCAAGACGCTGCTGGGCATCCAGGATTCCAACATCTACGGCATGCGCTCGATCATCATCATCCAGACCATGACGTTCTTCCCCGTCTGCTACATGATGCTCAAAGGCCTGCTCAAGAACATCGACCCCTCGCTCGAGGAGGCTGCCCGCGACATGGGTGCCTCGCGCTGGAAGGTCTTCACCAGCGTCACGTTGCCGCTTCTGCTTCCGGGCCTCGGCAACGCCTTCCTCGTGACGGTCATGGAATCCATCGCCGACTTCGCCAACCCCATGATGATCGGTGGTAACGTCGATACGCTCGCAACATCGATCTACCTGCAGATCACGGGCAATTACGACAAGCAGGGCGCTGCTGCCATGGCCGTGGTCCTGCTCTCCATCACCTTCATCATGTTCTTCGTCCAGAAATACATCCTCGAGGCCAAGGCGACCGCCACGCTCACCGGCAAGGCCAGCCGCCAGCGCATGCTGATCACCGACAGATCCGTGCGCATACCGCTGGTCATCCTCTGCAGCGCCGTCGCCATCTTCGTCATCGCGATGTACATCTGCGTGCCGTACGGCTCGCTCATCAAGACCTGGGGCCGCGACTACACCCTCACGTGGAAGTGGTACGAGAAGGTCTTCGTCAACTACCGCGGCGGCCAAGCCTTCACCGACTCCTTTGTCATGGCGCTCGTCGCCAGCCCGCTCACGGCGCTTCTCTCGATGATCATCTCCTACCTGGTCGTCAAGAAGAGGTTCGCCCTCAAGGGTTTCATCGAATTCGCCTCCATGCTTGCCATGGCGGTTCCGGGCACGGTACTCGGCGTCGGCTTCATCCGCGGCTACGCCAACGGCCTGTTCCGCACCGGCGCGCTGCAGTTCATCTACGGCACGACGGCGATCCTCATCATCGTGTTCATCGTGAGGTCGCTGCCCACCGGCACGCGCTCGGGCATCTCGGCACTCCGCCAGATCGACAAGTCGATCGAAGAGTCCGCCTACGATATGGGCGCGAACAGCTTCGAGGTCTTCATGACCGTCACCCTGCCGCTCATCAAGGATTCCTTCCTCTCCGGCCTCGTGACGGCATTCGTGCGCTCCATCACGGCGATCTCCGCGGTCATCCTCGTCGTCACACCGGCAACGCTGCTCATCACGGTCCAGATCAACGAGTATGCCAATCGTGGCGAGTATGCGGTGGCCTGCGCGTTCTCGACCATCCTGATTCTTATCACCTATGCTGCCGTTCTTGCGATGAACATCTTCATCAGGTACTTCGGCACCAGCAAAGCCCAAGAGGAGGACTAAACGATGGCTAAGGAAAAGAAAGGCGTGAAGATCGAGCACGTCTCCAAGATCTACCAGGATCCCAAGACGGGCCAGGATTTCTATGCGGTGCACGATGCCAATATCGATATCGCGCCGGGCGAGTTCGTCTGCCTGCTCGGACCCTCGGGCTGCGTCAATACCACCATCCTGCGCATGATCGCCGGTTTCGAGTCACCGGATGAGGGCGAGATCTATCTGGGCGGCGAGGCCATCAACGAGCTCACGCCCAACAAGCGCGACACCGCCATGGTGTTCCAGAGCTATGCGCTGCTGCCCCATTACAACATCTACGATAACGTCGCCTACGGCCTGAAGCTGCGCAAGATGGACGAAGCCACCATCAAGCGGAAGGTCACCGACATCCTCGGCCTTGTCGGCCTCGAGGGCATGGAGAACCGCATGACCAACCAGCTCTCCGGTGGCCAGCAGCAGCGCGTCGCGCTCGCCCGCGCCCTGGTTATCGAGCCGGGCGTGCTGCTCTTCGATGAGCCGCTCTCCAATCTCGATGCCAAGCTCCGCGTCGACATGCGCAACGAGATCCGCCGCATCCAGCAGGAGGCGGGCATCACGGCCGTTTACGTCACGCACGATCAGTCCGAGGCCATGGCCATCTCCGACCAGATCATCATCATGAAGAAAGGCGTCGTCGCCCAGATCGGCACCCCGCATGAGGTCTACTACCAGCCCAACGACGAGTTCGTGGCCGACTTCATCGGCGAGTCCAATTTCCTCAAAGGCTCCGTCTCCTCCGTCGAGGGCGATAAGGGCATTGCGGTCATCGAGGGCTATGATGTTCCCGTTTCCTCCCATGGGGGCCTTGCCGCGGGCAACGACTGCACGCTGGTTTTGCGTCCCGAGTCCGCAACGCTTGCCGACAAGGGCGTCCTGCCCTGCACGGTCACGCTCTCCCGTTTCATGGGCAACTATCAGAACTACCATGTCATGGTCGGCGGCTCGCGCGTCAAGATCACCGACTTCAACCCCAAGAACCACAAGATCTATAAGGTTGGCGACAAGGCCTACGTCGACTTCTCGCCCGAGGACGTCCACGTTCTGTAAGATCATCAGCCAGCGGGGGGGCGGTACCAGAAGCGCGCTTCTGGTACCGCCCCTATAAGCGCCCCCGTCCCGTCTGGATATAGGGTTTCAGACTTGAATCGCCTCTTTTTTGTCTGAAAACCTATATCCAGACGGGACGGGGGCGCACTTCGCATGATGCGACCTCTCCCATGCCGCGCCCCTCTCGATGGGGACCCGCCATGTAGGGGTATCCAAGGGAGTGCACGCCCATGCTCGGAGAAGCAGGCTACTCGATGATGCGGGTGCGGATGATTCCGTCGATGGCGTTCAGACGGTCGATGAGCGCCTGCTCGACCGTGCCGCCCGAAAGCTCGAGGAGCGTGTAGGCCACCTCTCCCGACGCCTTGTTCGCCATATTCTCGATGTTGAGGCCAGCCTCCGAGATGGTGTTGGTGATCTGCCCGATCATATTGGGGACATTCCGGTTGAAGATGCAGATGCGCGGATGGCTGTTCTTGGGGCCGAGATCGACGTGGCCGAAGTTGACCGAGTTGGTGATGTTCCCGTTCTCGAGGAAGTCCTTGAGCTCGTCGGCCGCCATGACGGCGCAGTTGTCCTCGGATTCGCGCGTCGAGGCGCCGAGGTGGGTGGTGATGATGGTGTTGGGCATCTGCGTGGAGACGGAATTCGCGAAGTCGGTGACGTAGCGGCGCACATGCCCCTTCTGGAGCGCGGCGGAGAGGGCGATCTCATCGACGAGCAGATCGCGTGCGTAGTTGACGATGATCACGCCGTCCTTCATGGCGGCGATCTCATCGGCGCCGAGCAGGCCCTTGGTGGCCGCGATGACGGGGACATGCAGGGTGATGTAGTCGGCCTCCGCCAGGATATCGGAGAGCTTGCTCACGTGCATGATATGGCGGTCGAGGCCCCATGCGGCATTGACCGAGAGGTACGGGTCGTAGCCCATGACCTTCATGCCCAGCTGGCGGCAGGTGTTGGCGACTTGGGCTCCGATGGCGCCGAGGCCGATGACGCCGATGGTCTTGCCGCCGAGCTCGGTACCCGCGTAGTTCTTCTTGACCTTCTCGACCTTCTTGGCAATATCGGGGTCATCCGAATGGGTGCGGATCCACTCGATGGAGCCCACGATATCGCGCGAGGCCAAAAGCAGGCCGGCGATGGTCATCTCCTTGACGGCGTTTGCGTTGGCGCCCGGGGTGTTGAAGACTGCGATACCCATCTGCGCGCACGTATCCAGCGGGATGTTGTTGACGCCGGCGCCTGCGCGGGCGATGGCGAGCAGCGTCGCGGGCATCTCGATCTCGTGGAGGTTCGCGCTGCGCACCATGACCGCATCGGCGCAGGCCACCTCGTCGACGAAGCTATAATCGTCGCCGAAGCGGCTGGTACCGATCTTGGCGATGTTGTTGATGCAGTGGATCTTGAACATGGTTGCTCCTAGTTCTTGTGGCGGGCTTCGAAATCCCTCATGGCTGCGACGAGCGCCTCGACACCCTCGATCGGCATCGCGTTATAGAGCGAGGCGCGCATGCCGCCGACCGAGCGGTGGCCCTTGAGGTTGACGAGACCGGCAGCGGTGGAGGCCTTCACGAATTCGGCATCGAGCTCTGTGTCGCCGGTCACGAACGGCACGTTCATGATGGAGCGATCGCAGGTTCGGACGGTTCCCTTGAAGAGCTCGGATCCGTCGAGGAAGTCGTAGAGGATCTGGGCCTTGGCCGCATTGTATTCCTGCATGGCCGCGAGGCCTCCCTTGCGCATCAGCCACTTGAAGACCTTGCCGCACACGTAGATCGCCCAGCAGTTGGGGGTGTTGTAGAGCGAGCCGGCATCGGCCTGGGTCTTCCATGCGAGCATGGTGGGGCAGAGCGCGATATCGTCTTGCGGGATGAGGTCCTCGCGGATGACGGCGATGACGAGGCCGGCGGGGCCGACGTTTTTCTGGACACCGCCGTACATGACGCCGTAGCGGCTGACATCGTGGGGCTGCGAGAGGAGCATCGAGCTCACGTCGGAGACGAGCGGCTTGCCCTTGGTGTTGGGGAGCTCGTGGTAGACGGTGCCGTAGATGGTGTTGTTCTCGCAGATGTAGACGTAGTCGGCATCCTCGCGGATGGGCAGATCGGAGCAGTCGGGAATGTAGGAGAAGGTCTCATCGGCAGAGCTGGCGACCGCTTGGGCGTCGATGAAGCGCGCGGCCTCCTGATAGGCTTTCTTGGCCCATTGGCCGGTGATGAGGTAGTCGGCCTTGCGCGTCGCGCCCGGTAGCGCGCAGAGGTTCATCGGCACGGCGGAGAACTGCTGGGACGCGCCGCCCTGCAAAAACAGGACCTTGTAATTCTCGGGCACGCCGACAAGGGCGCGGAAATCGGCCTCGGCCTCGTCGAGGATGGCCTGGAAGACGGCGGAGCGATGGCTCATCTCCATGACGGACTGGCCGGAACCCCGGTAATCGGACATCTCCGCAGCGCACTCGGAGAGGACCTCCTCGGGAAGGACGGCGGGGCCTGCGGAGAAGTTGTAGACACGTGCCATGGAAGCTCCAATCGATTCCGAAATGCAGTGGGTCAAATCTAGCCCCAAACGCGCAGGTGCGCGCATGGAGGCACGCCCTTGTTCCCAACTGTTAGCAATCGTACGGCCTTTATACGTAGAAGAGCGTCTCGTTGTAGCTGGGTACCGGCCAGTAGTCGTTGCCGCAGAGCCGCTCCATGGCATCGACCGTGCGCCGCATGTGCCCCATCGCGGGAATGACCACGGAAAGATAGTAGTCGCACTGCTCTTGGGGCGTGGGTTTGCCCTGCGCCTCGGCGTTCTCCGCCTCGAGATCGGAGACAGCGGAGTAGATGGTGTCGATGCCGGCGGTCAAGGTGCGCACGATCTCCTTCTCGGCCGAGGCCTCGATGCCGATCTCGGCTTTGGTGGCAACCGAGGTGGCCACGTTGCCAGAATAGTCGATCAGTGCGGGCAAGTAGAGGTGGCGCACCATGTAGGCCATGGTGTTGGCCTCGATGTTCAGAAGCTTCTCGTACTGCTCGCACTTGGAGATGTACTGGGCGTTGAGCTCGGCGGCGTTGAGGACCGCATACTTCTCGAAGAATGCGATGTTCTCGGGTTCGATGAGGGCGGGCAGGGCCTCGGGCGTTGACTTGAGGTTGACGAGGCCGCGCTCTTCGGCCTCCCTCTCCCAGTCGTCGGAGTAGCCGTTGCCCTCGAAGATGATGCGCTGATGGTTCCTGAAGGTTTCGCGCGCCCATGCCATGGCCCGCGCCTTGAATTCATCGGCGCCGACGCCCTCGAGATCGGTGGCGAAGCGGTCGAACTGCTCGGCGACGCTTGTGTTGATGACCACATTGGGGTCGGAGATGTTCTGCTGGCTTCCGCACATGCGCAGCTCGAACTTGTTGCCCGTGAAGGCGAAGGGCGAGGTGCGGTTGCGGTCGGTGTTGTCGCGGATGACATCGGGCAGCGCCGGCACGCCGAGATCCATGAGCTCGCGCCCATGAGCCTTGGAGTGGGTGCCGGTGATGAGGGCCTCGACGACGGGGGAGAGGTTGTCTCCCAGAAAGACCGAGACGATGGCGGGAGGGGCCTCGTTGGCGCCCAGGCGGTGGTCGTTGCCGGCGGAGGCGACGCTCGCGCGGATGAGGTCGGCATGTTCGTCGACGGCGGCGACGAGGCAGGCCAGGATGACGAGGAACTGCAGGTTGTGCTCGGGGTTGTCGCCGGGCTCCAGCAGGTTGTAGCCATCGGAGGAGAGCGACCAGTTGTTGTGCTTGCCCGAGCCGTTGACATAGGCGAAGGGCTTCTCGGCGAGCAGGCATGCCAGGCCATGGTGCGAGGCGAGGAGCTTCATCTTCTCCATGGCGAGGAGGTTGTTGTCGACGGCGGCGGAGCCCTGCTCGTAGATGGGCGCGAGCTCGTGCTGGCAGGGAGCGACCTCGTTGTGCTTGGTCTTGGCGGGGATGCCGAGCTTCCACAGCTCGTCATCGAGCTCCTTCATGAACTCGTTGACCGTGGGCCGGATGGCCCCGAAGTAATGCTCGTCGAGCTCCTGCCCCTTCGAGGGTTCGCAGCCGAAGAGCGTGCGGCCGCAGAGCACGAGGTCGGGCCGGGCTTGGAAATCCTCCTCGCGGATGAGGAAATACTCCTGCTCGGGACCGATGTTGGTGAGCACGCGCTTGGGATGGCGGCCGAAAAGGGCGAGCAGGCGCTTGGCCTGCTTCTCGAGGGCGACTTGGCTGCGCAGAAGCGGCGTCTTCTTGTCGAGCGCATCGCCCGTGTAGGAGATGAAGGCCGTGGGGATGCAGAGCACCTCGTCCTTGATGAAGGCGGGGCTGGTGGGATCCCAGACGGTGTAACCGCGTGCCTCGAAGGTGGAGCGGATGCCGCCGGAGGGGAAGCTCGATGCGTCGGGCTCGCCCTGGACAAGTTCCTTTCCAGAGAACGTCATGAGCACGTTGCCATCGGCCTTGAGGGTGATGAAGCTGTCGTGCTTTTCGCTCGTGATGCCGGTGAGGGGCTGGAACCAGTGCGTATAGTGCGTGGCGCCCTTCTCGAGCGCCCATTCTTTCATGGCGTGGGCGACCTCGTTGGCGATATCGATATCGAGGGACTCGCCATCGTTGATGACGCGCGAAAGCTCCTTGTAGGTTGGTTTGGGCAGACGCTCCTGCATGACCGCCTCGGTGAAGACGAGGCTGCCGTACACGCTGCTCACGCGGTTCTTTGCCATTGCCGCCCCTTCGATCGGATAACGCCTTATCGTCGCACGAAACCCGCCCGTGTCCGGATGATATGTGTATCAGTCTAACCTCCTTTTGTTACGGGGGAATGAAGAGGAGCGAGGAGTTGCGGCGCATGGGGAGCGTCCGCACGTGCAAAATGCACGGTACTGTCATGCGATAATGCCGGAATGGCGAAATACCACGCTTTTTTGTGGAAAAGCAGTGCCGTGGAAAACGGGGTTGCATTTCCGAGTCTCTGATCTGGGAAAACAGAGGTGTCCTTTTCACCCGATGGAGAATCGGGATGCTGAATCGGCAAAAAACCGTTATATTTCGCCATCCAGACGAATCGGCGTGACACCGGATCCTGCCCGGCGGGTTGGATTATCGCGGCGCGCGGTACAATCGAAGGCAGCGAATCCGACATAAGGAGCAGTCATGGCTGAAGATACCACCGGGCGCCGCACCATCGCCGTCATCGACGGCAACTCGCTCATGCATCGCGCGTTCCACGCCATCATGCAGCCCATGAATGCGCCCGATGGCAGGCCCACCAACGCTCTCTTCGGCTTCTTCAACATGTTCATCAAGATGGTCGAGACCTTCAGACCCGACGGCGTCATCTGCGCTTTCGACAAAGGCAAGCCTCTCGTGCGTATGGAGATGCTGCCCCAGTACAAGGCCCAGCGCCCGCCCATGGACGAGCGGCTCCACGCCCAGTTCCCCATGGTGAAGGAGCTCCTGCATGTCCTCGATGTGCCCGTGTGCGAGCTCGAGGGGTGGGAGGGCGACGACATCCTCGGCACGCTCGCGCGCTGCGGCGAGGAAGCGGGCTACGAGATGCTGCTCTTCACGGGCGATCGCGATATGTATCAGCTCGCCACCGATAACATCAAGATCGTTTCCACCAAGAAGGGCGTCTCGGACGTCGCCATTATGGATCCCGAGAGCGTGGACGATCTCTACCATGGCATCACGCCCGACCTCGTGCCCGATTTCTACGGCCTCAAGGGAGATTCCTCCGACAACATCCCCGGCGTGCCCGGCATCGGCCCCAAGAAGGCGGCGGCGCTCATCGTGCAGTACGGCTCGCTCGACGGCGTGATCGAGCATGCGGATGAGGTGTGCGGCAAGATGGGCGAGAATCTGCGCGCGCACATCGACGACGCGCTGATCTCGCGCAAGATCGCCACCATCATGACGAATGCCCCCATCGACTTCGATCTCGCCGACGCCACGTTCCCCACGTTCGATCCCGCCGAGGTCAAGAGCGCCTTCTCGGCACTCGGCTTCACCGGCCTCACCGGACGCCTCATGCGCATGGCCGGCCCCGAGGCGCTTGCTGAGGCGGCCCGGCAGATTGACGGGCAGGCCCTGATGCCGCTCAAAGGAGAGAGAGCCTCGGCTATCCTTGATGCGGCGCTCGCGCACGACGTTTGGGCAGGTGTCGCCTTTGCCGAGCATTCTGCCCCGAGCGGCCAGCTTGCGCTCCACTTCGAGGATGATGAGCCTGCGGGTGCGCTCTACGTCAGCACAGATGAGGCCCTGCTCGCTTTCGAGGGAGAGGCATCCCTCCCGGTGCTCGAGAGGCTCTTCCGTGCGGGCCGCATAGCCTCGATGGATGTGAAGGCGCTCATCCGCGTGCTCTCGCCGGCCGATTCCTCCAAGCCCGAGCGCATCTCCGCCGAGGAGGTGGACACCGCCCGCATCTTCGATAACGCGCTGGCCGCCTATCTCATCGATTCCGAACGTTCCTCCTATGATGCCGCCAGCCTTGCGCTGGCCTATCTCGGCTCTCCGCTGCCCGAGATCGGCGATGAGGTGGATGCTTCCGCGCTCAAGGCCTATGCTGCGCGCCTGCTCAAGGACCCGCTCGAGAAGAAGCTCTCCGAAGTTGGGGCCCGGGATCTCTACAACGACCTCGAGCTGCCCCTGCTGCCCGTGCTTGCGGCCATGGAGCGCGCGGGCCTGCTCGCCGATCCGCAACGCCTACGCCGGCAGTCCGAGGAACTCGGACATGAGATCGATGGTATGGTCGAGGCGATCTACGTCGAGGCGGGCGAGAGGTTCAACATCGATTCGCCCATGCAGCTCTCACACATCCTCTTCGATGTGATGCGTCTTCCCGCGACCGGGCTCAAGAAGACGCAGCGCGGCTACTACTCAACCAACGCCAAGGTGCTCGAGGACCTGGCAGCCCGCTACGATATCGTGGCCCGCGTGCTCGAATACCGCGAGCGGGCGAAGATCAAGAGCACCTACCTCGATGCGCTCCCCGCCCTCATCCAAGGTGACGGGCGCATCCACACCACCTTCAACCAGACGGTTGCCGCCACGGGGCGCCTTTCGAGCTCCGATCCCAACCTGCAGAACATCCCCACGCGCTCCGAGCTCGGGCACCGCGTGCGCACGGCGTTCACGGTGGAGGAGGGCAAGGTCTTCCTCGCCTGCGACTACTCTCAGATCGAGCTCAGGCTGCTCGCGCACCTCTCGGGCGACGAGCATCTCATCGCAGCCTTCCGCGATGGCGCCGATTTCCACTCCGCCACGGCAGCCCGCGTGTTCGGCCTTCCCGTCGAGATGATCACCGGCGAGCTCCGCAGCCGCGCCAAGGCCGTCAACTTCGGCATCGTCTACGGCCAGCAGGCCTATGGCCTCGCCACCAATCTCAAGATTCCAAGGTATGAGGCTCAGGAGATGATCGACCGCTACTTCGCGGCTTATCCCGGCGTCCGCGCTTTCCTCGATGCCCAGATCGCCTTCGCTCACGAGGAGGGCTATGTCGAGACCATGTACGGGCGACGGCGCTATACGCGCGATATCAACTCCCCCAAGTTCCAGGACCGCTCGTTCGCCGAGCGCACGGCCATGAACCATCCCATGCAGGGCACGGCGGCCGACATCATAAAGATCGCCATGGTCCGCGTGGCACGGCGCCTCCGCGAGGAGGGGCTCGCCTCGCGCATGATCCTCCAGATCCACGACGAGCTTGACTTCGAGGTCCCGGAAGCCGAGATCGAGAGCCTCTCCGCGCTCGTGCGCGAGATCATGGAGGGCGTGGTCGAGCTCTCGGTGCCGCTTGTTGCCGACGTGAGCTATGGGCCGACCTGGGCGGAGGCCAAGTAGTGGCGGGCGATGCGCTCATGAAGGTGACCGTCTTCACCGACGGATCGTCGCGCGGCAATCCCGGCCCCGGAGGGTACGGCTCGGTGCTCGTCTACAGGAATACCCGCGGAGAAGAGCATAGGCTCGAGCTCTCGGGCGGCTATCGCATGACCACCAACAACCGCATGGAGCTTCTCGCTCCCATCGCCGCGCTCGAGGCGCTGAAGCGTCCCTGTTCCGTTGAGATCAATTCAGACTCTCAGTATGTGGTGAACGCTTTCAACAAGGATTGGATCGGCGGCTGGCAGCATCGCGGCTGGAAGGGTGCCGACAAGAAGCCCGTCAAGAACATCGACCTCTGGCAGCGGCTGCTTGTGGCCGCAGCTCCGCATGAGGTGCGCTGGCGGTGGGTCAGGGGCCATGCGGGCAACGAGCTCAACGAGCGCTGCGACGAGCTTGCCACTACGGCAGCCGATGGCGATGAGCTGCTGGTGGATGAGGGTTTCGAAGCTGCGCAGATGGGAGGGCTCGGGATCTGAGCGCGTTCCTAACCGTCCTTAGCATGCTTGCCCGCTGGGTTGCGCGCAGTTGACAAGGGGCGGCCGATATCCATCGCTTCTCGGACCGGCACCCATTCCGGCCTGTCCGGCGAATAGCCAAAGCTCGATCTGCTAAATGCCGGTTTCACCTAGCACGAGCTCAGACGGACAGCAGGACAGCCGTCATCCGTTCCGCTCCATAGGGCGAGCGCGGAAAAATCGCTGTACAGCCCGGCTCCATCCGCGCACCCAGATGGCGTAATTTGCCGCGAATTGGCGGCTGTGCCTTGCAAAACGGCAGCTTATTCAACTACAATGTCCTTCCGTATGGACAATCCCGTCCATACATCGTATCTATAGGTCCCCGAGATCATGCAAGTTTCCAGCATAACCCTTTCGTTTTGCGAGGACGACCATGGTGACCGGGGCCCCGTTTTTGGAAGGGGTCCACTTTGAGTGAGATTCAGAATTCCTCCGTCTTCTCCATGGATGACATCAGCGACGAGGAGATGAACAGCCTCATCGATGGTACCGTCACCGATTTCGATGAAGGCGATCTTGTCACAGGGACCGTGGTCAAGCTCGAGCATGACGAGGTTCTCCTCGATATCGGTTACAAGTCCGAGGGCGTCATCCCCGCCCGCGAGCTCTCCATCCGCAAAGACGTCGATCCCGCCGAGATCGTCAATCTGGGCGACAAGATCGAGGCCCTCGTTCTCCAGAAGGAGGACAAGGAAGGCCGTCTCGTCCTCTCGAAGAAGCGCGCCGAGTACGAGCGTGCGTGGAATGCCGTCGAGGAGAAGTTCAACGCCGGCGAGACCGTCGAGGGCGAGGTCATCGAGGTTGTCAAGGGCGGCCTGATCCTCGACATCGGGCTGCGCGGCTTCCTACCCGCATCCCTCGTCGACCTGCGCCGCGTCAAGGATCTCACCGCCTTCATGGGCACCCGCGTCGAGGCGCGCGTCATCGAGATGGACCGCAACCGCAACAACGTCGTCCTGTCTCGCCGCATCGTCCTCGAGGAGGCGCGCAAGGCCGAGCGCCAGGAGATCCTCGGCAAGCTCCAGCCCGGTATGAAGCTCAAGGGCACCGTCTCCTCCATCGTCGACTTCGGCGCCTTCGTCGACCTCGGCGGCATCGACGGCCTCGTGCACATCTCCGAGCTCTCTTGGAACCACGTCAACCATCCTTCCGAGGTCGTCAAGGTCGGCCAGGAAGTCGAGGTCCAGGTCCTCGAGGTCGATCTCAACCGCGAGCGCATCTCCCTCGGTCTCAAGCAGACCCAGGAGGATCCGTGGCGCTCGCTGGTCAAGAAGTATCCCGTCGACGCCATCGTCGAGGGTGCCGTGACCAAGCTCGTCACCTTCGGCGCCTTCGTCGATCTGGGCGATGGCATCGAAGGTCTCGTGCACATCTCCGAGATGGCCAAGACCCATGTCGACGCTCCCTCGCAGGTTTGCTCCGTGGGCGATGTCGTCAAGGTCATGGTGCGCGAGATCGATCTCGACCGTCGCCGCATCTCCCTCTCCATGAAGGCCGCCGCAGAGACGCTCGGCATCGATGTCGAGGTCAAGCCGCTGCCCGAGGGCGAGAAGCCTGCTGCCCCCGCCTCGGACGATGTCGATGCCGCCTATGCCGAGGCTGCTGCCCAAGGGGATGTCGAGGAGGCTCCGGCCGAGGAGGCTCCCGCCGAGGATGCTCCCACCGAGGAGGAGTAATCCCCCACACGATCGCGTACCCGCGCGGGGCTGTCTGACCGACAGCCCCGTTTTTTGTGCTAGGGTAGAGCGGATAGGTACACGAGGCTGGCAAAGTAGGGAGGACACGTGATGGATAGACGCTCGTTTCTCAAGCTCATGACCGCTTCGTCCGCGATGCTTCTTGCAGGCTGCAACAACCAGCAGGAGCCCGAGGATGCCGACCGGGATTTCGATGCCCAGACCGAAGATGACCAGCCAATCGAGTCCGTTGACGTGCGTATCGCCGCCCTCAAGGGCCCGACCGCCATGGGCATGGTCAAGTTGATGGATGATGCCGAGGCGGGGCCCCTCGACGGCAACGCCTACAGCTTCGAGATCCTTGCTTCCCCCGATGAGCTCGCACCCAAGGTATTCAAGGGCGAGGTCGATATCGCGTGCGTGCCCGCCAACCTCGCGGCGGTGCTCTATGCCAAGACCGAGGGCGGCATCCGCGCCGCCGCCATCAATACCCTCGGCATACTCTACATCTGCGAGAAGGGCGACGCCATCCATGAGATCGCCGATCTTGCGGGCAAGACCATCTATGCCAGCGGCAAGGGCGCCACGCCCGAGTACGCGCTGCACTACGTGCTCGACGGTGCAGGTGTTTCGGAGAGCGTGACGATCGAGTGGAAGAGCGAGCACACCGAGTGCGTCGCCGCCCTTGCCAGCGATCCCGCGGGTGTTGCCATGCTCCCGCAGCCTTTCGTGACCGTCGCGCAGACGCAGGACGATACCATCCGCATAGCCCTCGACCTCAACGAGGAATGGGCGAACGCGGCAAAGGCCGTCGGTGAGGATACGGCGCTCATCACCGGTGCCACCATCGTCCGCGCCGATTTCGCGTTCTCCAAACCGGAGGCCTTCAAGACCTTCATGGGCCACTATGCCGCATCGGTCGATTGGGTCAACGGCAACATCGACGAGGCGGCAGCCCTTATCGGCGGCTATGATATCGTTCCCGAGCCCGTTGCCAAGAAGGCCCTGCCCTACTGCAACATCGTCTGCATCACCGGTGACGAGCTTCATGATATGCTCGACGGCTACCTGCAGGTTCTTGTCAAGGCGAATCCCGAGTCGGTGGGTGGCTCGGTGCCTTCCGAGAGCTTCTACACCCTGCCGTGAGCGGTAGGCGGCAACCTCATCCCGCGCTCGATCTTGCCGAGCGCCTGTGGCCCATCCTTGTCTGGGTTGCGGTCTGGGCGCTCGCCGCATACCTGCTCGATCAGCCCGTCCTGCTCCCATCGCCGCTCGAGTCCCTCGCACGTCTCGGCGAACTCGCCTCAACCGCCGAGTTCTGGTCATCGGTGGCGCGCTCGCTGATTCGGATCGCACTGGGCTTTACGCTCGCGTGCCTGCTGGGCCTGTGCCTTGCGGCGCTCAGCTTCGCGTTCGATCCCGTTCGACGTCTCCTCGTGCCCGTCGTGGGCGCCATCAAGGCCGCTCCGGTCGCGTCCTTCATCATCCTGGTCCTGGTTTGGGTCTCCTCGGAGGATCTCTCGCTCATCATCTCGTTCTTGATGGGCTTTCCCATCATGTACACCAACGTGCTCGAGGCGCTCCGCGCCACCGATACCGGCATGCTCGAGATGGCCCGGGTCTTCGGCCTTTCCACCCTCGATCGTATCCGCTCGGTGTACCTCTCTCAGGTGCTGCCCTCGTTCGAGGCGGCGTGCTCGCTGGCACTCGGCTTCTGCTGGAAAGCGGGTATCGCCGCCGAGGTCATCGGCCTTCCCGACCATACCATCGGAGACCATCTCCATGCTGCGAAAATCTACCTCGATACGCCCTCGCTCTTCGCATGGACGCTCGCCATCATCGTGCTCTCCATCCTCATCGAGAATGCCGTGCGCCTCCTTATCTCACGTGCGGTGGCATACGTGGAGGCGCATGCCTGATGGATGCCCTCGTCACCTTCAACGCAGTCGTCAAGTCCTTCGACGGCAAGCGCGTGCTCGACGGCTTCAGCCACAGCTTCATGCGCGGTACGCTCACCTTCATCGAAGGCCCCTCGGGTTCAGGCAAGACCACGCTCTTGCGGCTCGCCTGCGGCCTCGAGACACCCGATGGTGGAGGCATCGACCGGCTCGCCGGTGTGCGCTTCTCGTATGTCTTCCAAGAGGATCGGCTCTGCGAGAATCTCTCTGCTGCAGCTAACGTGCGTCTGGTATGTTCCGATCGCAAGAGCCGCTTGCCAGAAGAACTCCTGGAACGTCTCGGTATCGGCGACCGCTCCTCAACCGCCGTCAAAAAGCTATCGGGCGGAGAGAAGCGGCGCGTCGCCCTCGCCCGCGCCCTTGCGGCGTCCTCCGACGTGCTCTTGCTCGATGAGCCGCTCACGGGTCTTGACGGCGAGACGAGGGAGCGGGTCCTTGAGGTCATGAAGCCCTATCTTGCAGGCAGGGCGGTCCTGTGGGTCACCCACGATAGGGATGAGCGCCGCTCCTTCGACGGCTACGATGTTATCGGTGTAGGATCGCAGGATCCGGAATAGGGGGCGCGCATGTACGTGGTATTCCTTGCGGGCGGCATCGCCTCGGGCAAGTCGAGCGCTGCCCGCGTCCTAGAGGATCTGGGCTGTAAGCGCATCGATCTCGACCAGATATCGCGCGGGGTGCTCGAGCCGCGCAGCCCCTGCGCCGAGGCGCTTGCCGAGGCCTTCGGCCACGATATCCTCGACGAGGAGACCGGCATGCTCGACCGCGCCCTTCTCGCAGAACGCGCCTTCGCGACGCCTGCCGCAACGGAGCTCGTCGAAGCCATCGAGCTTCCCTATATCAAGCAGCGCCTCATCGCGCTCTTGGATGAGCTGGCCGGCCAGGAGGGCATTGCCGTGGTGGAGGTCCCTTTGCTGGACCGTCTCGACGACATGCTCTTCCGCGCCGATGAGATCGTCTACGTGCATGTTCCACGGGGGCTTCGCCGCGAGCGGGCCTGTTCCCGAGGCATGTCCGGAGAGGATTTCGATGCGCGTGATAGCGGCCAGCCGTCAGAAGACTATCTTTTTTCGCGTGCCGACACCATACTTGATAACAGCGGTACTCCCGCCGAGCTCGCCGAGGCCGCGCTCGTGTGGTGGAAGCGCCGCACGCGGCACAGCGGGTAACGGATTCGAAAGGCAGACATGGCACGGACGCGCACGCACCCCTTTATCCGCATGCTCATCCTGATCGTGGCCATGGCGGCAGCGCTCATCGCCGTTCCCTTCGTCATGCCCCGCATCTCGAACGCCTTCCTCTATCCCATCTCCCACGAAAGCGATATCGCAGCCTCGTCCGAGCGCCACGGTGTCGATCCCTATCTGGTCTGCGCGGTGATCTCGTGCGAGTCGGGCTGGGATGAGCATGCCATCTCGGATGCGGGGGCAGAGGGGCTCATGCAGATCATGCCCGAGACCGCACAGACCATGGTGAACTTCGACTTGGTCGATCCTGCCCGTTTCCCGGTGGATGACCTCGCGACACCGGCCACCAATATCGAGTATGGATGCGCCTATCTGGGCTATCTCTCACGTGAGCTCGAGACCACCGAGCAGGTCATCGCAGCTTACAACGCAGGTTTGACGCCCGTGCATCTTTGGATCGCCGCAGGAGGCGATTTCATGGATGCGATCGAATACCAAGAGACCCGTGTGTACGTGACGCGGGTCCTCGTGTCGTACGAAGGCTATAAAGCCTCTTATCCTGAGATCCTGAGCGAGTGATAGACGTCCACCAGCACGTCGTCGCGCCCCATATCGAGCAGCGTTCCCGTGAGGGGCGCAGCGGCTCCGTGGAGGTTGCCATCGGTCGTGGCGATGGCAGCGCGCGCTATGCGTGCGTACATGCCCTCCGGATCTCCGAGCGGGATACCTGCGGCCTCGAGAGCGGCGAGCGTCTCATCCCCCGAAAGGCGCTTCAGGCTCTCATCGGATGCGAGCAGATCGGCAAACTCGTCTTCGGCTTGGGATAAGATCGGGGTCTTGAGCATGATGGCGCGCTCGTAGCAGGCGGCCGCCAGATCGTTGCGCCCGAGCTTCCACTGCATGTATGCAAGACGGTAGAAGCAGACGGCTAGATCGCGCACCGTGGAACAACGGTTGATGGTTTCCATGAGCAGATCGGCGGCATCGTAGATGCGCGACATGTTCTCGAGGATGCGCACGCGCACGAGCGCCGCATCGGGTGTAGCGGGAGCGATGCGCACGAGCTCATCGGAATGGGCGAGGGCCTCCTCGTTGCGGTCGAGCAGGGAGAGGATGCGCACGGCACAGGAATGCGCGGCGTAATAGGAATCGGGTACGAGCCGCACCGCGCGGATATGGTCGGCGAGATTGAGATTGAACCATATACGCTCCGCCAGCGAATTGAAGTAGCGGTAGACCTGGTCGCTGTCATCGAGGTAGGCGCCCATGGCGGTGATGGGGGCAAGCGCCTCCTCGAGCGAGGAGAGGATCGATTCGAGATCGGCGTGGTCGGGATCGTCCAAGGCCTCGGTGGCATGTCCGGCGATTCTGTCGAGCGAGCCGCCGTCGACGAAGAGCTTGCCGAGCGTCTGCTTGTCGGAAACATCCACGCTGCCTTCGACGAGCGCCTTGCTGACGCGGTCGGCAGCCTCGGCGACGCTTACGTCTCGGGCTGCATTGCGGATGGCGACAAGCTGTGCCACGGCATCGCCGGTGGTCGCTCCCATGGTGCTGACATAGCTGTTCCACGTGCCGACGCGCCCGGCGTTCTCGTTGATGCCGATCTCCGAGACCGCGTCGACGCCGCAGGCAGCCTTGAGTTTGGCGGAAGCGGGGCTGTTGTCGAGTTCGACGGGCTCGTGGCGCTCGGGCGGAGCGACCCTCTCGCTGTCGATAGGGCAGAAGGGTTCTATCTTCTGGAACCAGCTCTCGTCATCGAATAGCGCGCGGACGGCGGGATCGGAGGGGAAGCCGGCCGCATCGATCGAGGCATCGCGCAGCGTGGGAAGGAGCCTCTCGACAGCTGCTCGGTCGAGATCGAAGGAGAGCAGGGTCTCGGCACCGCGCGGTATACCGCAGTTCACGATCACCTGCTCAAGCGGCGGGTTCAGATCAAGGGCCTTGCGGGCGCAGAGCAGGGCGGAGCGCAGGGCGTATGCCCGTGCTGCAGAGATGCAGCCCGCACGGTCGGTCGCATAGAATGCCATGGAGCCGGGGTTGGGAACGGTGAGGTCGATGACGAGGATGCGCTCGGCCGCATTCGCCTGCATGCCGAAGGCGAGGCGGTAGGGAACGGGCACGTTCTCGGCGAACTCCGCGAAGCGTAGGCGGGTCATCCATTCGCCGTCCTCGTCGGCACCCTCTGCGATACCGGGCAGAGTGCGCTTGGAAGGGAGCGGTTCGAGATCGCCGACGGACTTCAAGACCTCGGCTGCCGTTGTGCTGCGCTCGCGCATGCTCTGGTTGACGTTGAGGGCGCATTCGATGCCCAGATAGCGGTCGAAAGCCTCGTCGGAAAGCTCGTCGGTGCCCGAGCCCAGCCAGAAGTTGTTGGATCGGCCGAGTTTGACGGCCTCGATTTTGGGTGCGTCGGACCAGCTTGCGATGCCGATGGCGTTGAGCATGTCGGCGAGCGCGGCGTCATAGGGGTCTGCCTGCGGATGGGCCGCGAAATCCTTGAGCGTGGCAAAGACATCGGAGGAGCGGAGCACGAGCTTCTCGATGGCGTACGTGCCTTGGGCGTTCTCGGAGGGATAGAGCCCGGTGCGCGAAGGGAGGTCAGCCGGTACGGGTTCCGGGCTGGGCGCAGGAGCGGAAGCCGCCCCTCCGATCGCCGCCCCTGCGGCGATCGGGCCAGCTTCAGGCACGACCGCAGCTTGGGGGCCGATCGCCTTGTATTCGGGTGGAGCGGTGCCGGCAACGGTCGTGACCTCGATGATCTGACCGTTATCCGGAATATCGCCGTCATCGTCCTTGTCCTCTTCTCCGCCTGCGAGGCCCCTTCGGATGAGGGTGTATATGGTGAAGAACAGCGGGAAGCCGAAAACGAGACCGCCCACGATGAGATCGGCATCACGTTGGAATATGCCTTGGAAGAAGACGATGAGGAACATGAGGGCGGGAAAGATGAGGATGATCCCGCCGAAGATGAGGAAGGGGGCGCAACCTGACTTGGATGAGCGTGCCACGAAGATCTCCTAACTACAGGTATCTCGCATCTGATTCTACCTTGCGGAGAGGATATGTTGTACTGCGACGGCAACTCGGGTACGTTTTGTGCGACTATGGTGCGGGTATGCGCTACTATGACGGCAATGCTCCGAAGGGAGGGGCTTGTCAAAATGGCTCGTCTGCTCGAACGCTACAGGGCGACCTTCATAGCCGCGGCTATCCTCGCGGCCATCCTGCTCGCCGTCTACGTGATCGCCTCGGCGGGGGGCGGCACGGGCGGCGAGCGCTATAACGCGCTCATCCACGATGCAGACGGGCAGATCCACGTGCTCGATCTCTCGGATGACGTCGCCCTTGAGGTCACGACAGCATTCGGTTCGAATACCATCGTGGTCGAGGATGGGGCCGTGCGCATATCCGCAGCCGACTGCCCGCAGGGCGATTGCACGAGGCAGCGCGCCATCTCCCGCCCCGGCGAGCAGATCATCTGCCTGCCGCACAAGCTGTGGATAGAGATCGTGCCCGCAGGCAGCTCCCCTGCGGGCGAGATGGACATCGATGCCGTGGCATATCCCGATGATGTCGATACGGTGGCGCGATAGGCCATGGCGACCCTGTCTGCAGACGAGATGCTGCGCTGGTCGCGCGTGGGCGTGTTCGCTGCGCTCGCGCTCGCGTTGGGCTATCTCGAGACCTTCATCCCCATACCTGTCCCGGGCGTGAAGCTCGGACTTGCGAACATAGCCATCCTCCTGGCGTTTCTGCGCCTCGATACCCGCGCCGCATTCTTCGTGATGCTTATCAAGGTGCTTGCCCAAGGGCTCCTCTTCGGATCTCCGCTCACCTTCGTCTACTCGCTCGTGGGCTCGCTTCTCGCGTTCTGCCTCATGGCGATCTTGGTCAGGATACCCTCCATGCATCGGGTCATGGTGTCTGTCTGCGGTGCCGTCGCCCATACGGCGGGGCAGATGCTCGTCGCGGCCGTCCTCCTCGGGACGCGCTTCGTATGGCTCGCCGCACCGGTGCTCATGGTAGCGGCCCTTATCACGGGTGCGATCTGCGGTATGCTGACG
>JAKPQM010000072.1 GCA_029546925.1 Actinomycetes bacterium | reverse complement strand
GCCGCGGGCCTAGGTCTCTCGGTGAACGAGGTCGGTCGTCTTGCGCACGAGGCCGAGGTCGCGAACTTCACCGGCTTGGGCGACGTCTCCGCTCAGCTGGCCGGCGGGCTGGAGGTCAGGCTAAAGCCTGGCGCCCCTGGGATAGGCGAGGTGCGGCGTCTCCCGCACCCGGAGGGGCGGGTCGTCGTGACGGCGCCCGTTGCCAGATTCCCGACCAAGACCATGATCACCGCAAGAAGGTACGTTGAACGCATAAACCAGCTGGGCGCCCGTGCCATGGCGGCATTCATAGAATCTCCAAGCATCGAGAACATGATGCGTCAGTCCCGCTTCTTCTGGCAGGACGTCGGCATCGAGGAGGGGCGCATGAACGCCGCGATCAGGCTCTTCGAGGATGCGGGCGTCGAATGCCCATCCGCAAAGAAGGGCGTCGTCTTCGGGGTCATATGCCGCGATGAGCTGCCCGCAGTCGCGAAGAGGCTTGGCTTCCAGCCGCCGGAGGCGGAGGCGCCGATGCCTATCACGCTCCGCGGCAGCAAGGGGATAGGCCTCATCGTAACTGAGGTAGCAAATAGGGGCGCACAATGATGGAGCCGCATTTCAACATACCCAACAACCACCCGAGGGCAGAATCCATCCGGGTCCGTGAGAGGCTCCTCGAGGGCGAGGAGAGATCGGTCGTAACCAAGTCGGGCCTCTTCGCACACGGCAGAGGCGAGGCTTTCGACTACCTCATTGGAGAGGCATCCATGCCCAGCGCCCTGTCAGCGGCACGTGCTGCCGCCGCATCGCTCCTGCTGGCGTCGCATCCGGTGATATCTGTCAACGGGAACACTGCCGCCCTTGTGCCAGGGGCGCTGGTCGAGCTCTCGAATGAGTCGGGTGCCCCGCTCGAGGTGAATCTCTTCTACAGGACTAGGGAGAGGGAGCTCGCAGTGCGCGACGCGCTCCTCGCAGCCGGCGCCACCAACGTGCTTGGGGTTGGGCCTCGCGTTGCGACGATCCCCGAGCTCTTC
>JAKPQM010000065.1 GCA_029546925.1 Actinomycetes bacterium | reverse complement strand
CTCGGTCTGGCCACGCCCACGGCCATCATGGTGGGCACGGGCCGCGGTGCCGCCCACGGCATCCTCATCAAAGATGCCGAGTCGCTCGAGACGGCGTGCTCGGTATCCGCCGTCGTGCTCGATAAGACCGGCACCATCACCGAGGGCGCTCCGCGCGTAACCGACATCGTCGTAGCCGACGGCGCGACCGAGCACGAGCTCTTGCGCACGGCTGCGGCGCTCGAGCGTAAGAGCGAGCACCCGCTGGCTGCAGCCATCACGGGTCATGTCGATGCGGTTGCCCCCGGCATCGATGGCGATGCCAAGGTCGAGGGTTTCGGACAGGTGGAGGGCGCGGGACTCGTCGCCATCGTCGACGATGGCGAGGCCCTTGCCGGCAACGTGCGCCTCATGGCCGAAGGCGGCGTGGATATCGCGGGTCTCGAAGCCACAGCCGCACGTTTCGCCGATCAGGCGAAGACCCCGCTCTTCTTCGCCGCAGGCGGGCGCGCGCTCGGGCTCATCGCCGTAGCCGATCCCGTCAAGGCGACGAGCGCGTCCGCCCTCGCACGTCTCAAGCATCTCGGCATGCACACCGTCATGCTCACCGGCGATGCCGAGCGCACGGCCCATGCCGTCGCCTCCGAGATCGGCGTCGACGAGGTGGTCGCCGGGGTCCTGCCCAACCAGAAGGAGGAGAAGATCCGCGCGGTCCAGGCAGCGGGGAATAAGGTGGCCATGATAGGCGATGGCATCAATGACGCTCCCGCCCTTGCGCGTGCCGATGTCGGCATCGCCATAGGTGCGGGCACCGACATCGCCATCGAATCCGCCGACATCGTGCTCATGCGCTCCGATCTCTCGGATGCCGCCCATGCCATCGAGCTCTCGCGCGCAACCATGCGCACTATCCGCCAGAACCTCTTCTGGGCGCTTTTCTACAATATCATCTGCATTCCCGTTGCGGCAGGCGTCCTCGCACCGCTCGGCATCACCTTGAACCCCATGATCGGTGCCGCCGCCATGGGCTTCTCGAGCGTGTTCGTGGTCACCAACGCGCTCAGGCTTCGGCTCTGGAAGCCGGGGCAGATCAAGGCGCTCTGATCTGGGAACCGGAGTGCTCCCCCATAATCGAACGGCTCCAAGAAAGAAGGTCATCATGAGAAACGTCGAACTCAAGGTCGAGGGCATGCACTGCCAGCATTGCGTCATCGCTACCAGAGCCGCGCTCGAAGCCGTCCCCGGAGTCCGCAATGTCGAGGTCTCGCTCGAGGACGGCACGGCCACGCTCGAAGCGGGCATGCTCGCCAGCGATGAGAAGCTGGTGAGCGCGGTCGAGGGCGCGGGCTTCAAGGCGACCGTTGCCTGAGTTGCGTGCCGGCTCGGATGGTTTTTGGGAATCGCGCAGCCCTGGATAGATGCATACTAGGCTATGAGACGGGCGATCTGCGCATCGGGCATGGCATTCGGCACGCTGGACAGCCTATCCTGAAGACTGTGTCTGCCTATAGGGGGAGGAGGGCGCATGCTGAGGGTTGCCATCGTAGATGACGAAGCCGAGGTGCGGGCGGAGCTCAGCTCGCTGATCGCACGCTATGCCGACGAACACGGCGTGCGCATCCTGGTGAACGAGTATGCCGACGGCAGGGGCTTCATCGAATCCGGTGCTGTCGAGGACATCGTGCTCCTCGATATCGAGATGCCCGGGATCAACGGTATGGATACCGCGCGCCTGCTCCGCAAGGGGGGCGTCTCTTCCGAGATCATCTTCGTGACCAACATGGCCCGCTATGCCATCAAGGGCTACGAGGTGGGCGCCCTCGATTTCGTCGTGAAACCCGTGCGCTACACCTCGTTCGCGTTCAAATTCCGCCGTGCAGTCGAGGCCGCATCGCGCAAAGGGAGCTCGCGCATCGGCGTGGGCACCCGCGAGGGGCTGCGCTATATCGACACAGACGACATCGTCTACGTGGAGGTCATGGGACACAAGCTCATCTACCACGGCACGAGGGGGTCGTTCGAGGCGTGGGGCACGCTCAAGGATGTCTGCAAGACGCTCGAGCCGTTCGGATTCGCCCTCTGCAATGCCTGCTATCTCGTCAACCTCGCGCACGTCGTTGCCGTATCCCAGGACATGGTGACGGTCGAAGGGGGAGATGAGCTCAAGATGAGCCGCGGGCGCAAACGCAGCTTCATGGATGCGCTCACGCGGCCCATGGGGAGCTGACCGTGCCGGATCTCTGGTCTTACATAGAGTGCTTCAGCACCATCCTGTTCGCGTGCGAGATGCTCTTCTGCGTGCCGATGCTCAGCCTGAGAGGGGGCAGGCGGCGCGCCATCGCCGTCTCGCTCGTTTTCCTCACGGCCTTCAACTCGCGCATCATCAACAACATCTTCGGGACGGGATGGTTCGTCTCGGCAACCACCTTGGTCATATTCGCCGCTTCGGTGGCCATGATCTACGCGGTCTTCTCGTGCTCCAAGCGCATCGCCCTCTTCTACGGGGCGGCGGGCTATGCAACGGAGAACCTCATCTTCTATATCAGGCGCATCGACAGCTACTTCCCGTCGTTTCCCATCCAGGGACCTGAGCTTTTCCTCTTCAAGCTCGCCCTGTCGGTCATCGTCGCCTTCCTGGTCTACACCTACCTCGTGCGGCGTTATCCGCGCGGGCACGAGCCCAGCGTGAGCAACATCTTCATGCTCTCGTTCGTGGTGCTCACCCTGCTCGTCACCAACGTGCTCAATACCTGGGTGCGCATGGATGGGCTGCAGGTTCCCCCCGTGGCCCTCTTCGCCATCCTCTGCAACCTCATGCTGCTCATGATAGAGTTCGACGTGTTCAGGCACTCATCCATGGAGCAGGATCGTCAGATCATGGAACGGCTCATGGCCGAGCGGGAGAAGCAGCTGCGCCTCTCCCAAGAGAACGTCGACCTCATCAACGTCAAATGCCACGACCTCAAGCACCAGATCGCCGCCTTGCGCGACATGCCCTCCGGCGAGGAGCGCAATCGTACCATCGGCGAGCTCGAGCAGGCCGTCCTCATCTACGATTCGGTGTCGCGCACGGGCAATCCCGCCCTCGATACCGTCCTTACCGAGAAGAGCCTGCTCTGCGAGAGCCGTTCGATCGACTTCACCTGCATGGTCGACGAGTCCTGCCTCTCGGGCATCGGGACGGTCGACATCTACACGCTCTTCGGCAATGCGCTCGACAACGCCATCGAGGCGGCGGAGCAGCTCGACGATCCCGAAGATCGCATGATCAGCCTCCATGTGGGGCGGCAGGGCGCCTTCGCGCGCATCAGCGTCGAGAATACCTGCGCCGGGCGCGTGGAGCTCGTCGATGGATTCCCCCTCACCTCGAAGGACGATTCCGGCTATCACGGCTTCGGCCTCAAGAGCATCACCATGATCGTCGATCGTCTCGGCGGCAACATGGTCATCACGCCCGGCGACGGGCATTTCTCGCTCGCCATCCTCATCCCCTGCGCCGATGGGGCGGCTTCAGATCCGCAGGATATGGGCTGATACGCATATTTTGTGCTCGCCACCTCGTGCTTTTGGATACTCCTTCCGTATAAAGCTGCTCCTTTCGTATAAAATAGGGCCAAGCATGCACCCGTTGAGGGTCTTATCAGGGAAGGAAGGTCATCAGATGTCTAACTCAATATCTCGCAGGAACTTCCTCGCAGCATCCGCTGCCGCTACTGCGGCGGCCCTCGGAGCCTGCACCGACGATACCGGCCAAGATGGGGGTGCATCGGGAGCATACACCGAGACCACGACCGAGGACGGCTACATCGTCGTCGACAACGGCGATGGTGCCCGCCTCTCCTACTCGCCCGAGAGCGGCCTCAAGCTCATCGAGGTCGACGGCTATGCCTTCAAGGACTTCGAGGGCACCGGCGAGCTCGTGCCGTATGCCGACTGGCGCAAGAGCGCCGAGGAGCGTGCCGAGGATCTCGCGCAGCGCATCTCCATCGAGCAGATCGCCGGCCTCATGTGCTTCTCGGCCCACCAGCGCGAGATCGTCGACGACGACCTCGTGAACGAGGAGCGCAAGGCCTTCCTCGACGGCAACGTGCGCGCCGTCCTGAATGCCATGTCCAGCTACCCTGCCTTCAAGCAGGCGACGTTCTCCAACGCCATGCAGGCCTACGTCGAGGGTTCCGAGAACAAGATCCCCATCAACTTCTCGTCCGACCCGCGCAACGGCAGGAACTGCACCGATTGGCCCGGCAACCTCGGCCTCGCCGCGACCTTCGATCCCCAGATCGCCAAACAGGCAGGCGCCGGCATCGCCAAGGAGATGCGCGAGATGGGCGTCTCCACCTTCCTCGGCCCCCAGACCGACATATCCACCGATCCGCGCTGGGCACGCTTCAACGGCACCTTCGGCGAGGATCCCGCGCTCTCGCGCGACATGTGCCGCGCCCTCATCGACGGCCTGCAGTCCACGGTGAGCGAGAGCGGCGAGGATCAGGGCTGGGGCACCGGCTCGCTCGTCTCGATGGTCAAGCACTGGCCGGCCGAGGGCGCAGGCGAGGGCGGTCGCGAGGGCCATACCGACGGCGGCAAGTTCGCCGTCTACCCTTCCGATAACTTCGAGGCCCTCATGATCCCCTTCGTGGACGGCGCCTTCAACCTCGACGGCAAGACGGGGTCCGCCGCCACCATCATGACCTCCTACACCATCGCCTACAGCGAGGACGAGGCGTATGGCGAGCTCGTGGGCTCCGGCTTCAGCAAGTACAAGGTCACCGACCTGCTGCGCAACCGCTTCGGCTTCGAGGGCGCCGCCTGCACCGACTGGGCGGTCCTGAACGACCCGGACGAGGGCATCTGGACCTGCTGGGGCCTCGAGGACACCGCTGTCTGGAACCCCGCCAAGCGCGCCTCCAAGGCGGTCGAGGTGGGCGTCGATCAGATGGGCGGCTGCAACGACCCGCAGCTCCTCATGAGCGCCTACGAGGATATGAAGGCCGAGCTGGGCGAGGAGAAGGCCGAGGAGAACTTCCGCGCCTCCGCCAAGCGCCTGCTGCTGGGCTACTTCAACACCGGCCTGTTCGAGGATCCCTACGTCTCCGTCGATGCCGCGCGCGCCGATATCGACAAGGGCATCGAGGAGACCATCGCCGCCGCCTTGGACGCCCAGGTCAAGGGCATCGTCATGCTCAAGAACCACGAGGGCGCCATCAAAGCCGCTGAGGGCGATGCCATGCCCAAGGTCTACGTTCCCATGCGCTACACCGCTGCTGCCAAGACCGCGTCTGCTATGGGCGTAGCCACGTGGACCGACAATCCCGCCAAATGCGAGCTCCCGCTTACCCAGGGCACGCTCGAGAAGTACTTCGAGGTCGTGACCGATAGCCTCGCCGAGACCCTCACCGGTGCGGCCGACGCCGACGGCAACCCCACACCCGCGCTTGAGGACATCGCGCGCCTCACCGCCGCCGACATCGCCGATTGCGACTGCGTGCTCGTCTGCGCTGCAGCACCCGCGAATGCATCGTCTCGCCGTGGCCAAGACGAGAATGGCGAGTTCATCCCCCTGTCCGTCCAGTACCGCCCCTATACCGCCGACAGCGAGTTCGTGCGCAAGGTCTCCATCGCCGGTGACAAACTTGCCGATGGCACGCAGGAGAACCGCTCCTACTTCGGCAAGTCCTCCATGGTCAACAACGAGGCCCAGCTCGACCAGATCCTCGAGGCCGCCGCGCTCGCCAAGGAGGCAGGCATCCCCTGCATCGTCATCCTCGATATCACCCAGCCGATGTGCGTCCACGAGTTCGAATCCGAGGTCGACGCCATCCTCGTCTCCATGTCCGGCTCCACCGAGGCCGCCTGCCGGATCGTCGCCGGAAAGGACGAACCCTCCGGGCTTCTGCCCATGCAGATGCCGCTCGATATGGTCGCCGTCGAGAAGCAGGCGGAGGATACGTCGCGCGACATGGACGTCTACGTCGATGCCGACGGCAATGCCTACGACTTCGGCTTCGGCCTGAACTACGCGGGCAAGATCGAGGACGCGCGCACCGCGAAGTACTGCGTGCCCGTCCTGACAGCGATCCAGGCATAGCCATCCAGCTGGGTCCGCGCCGGGCAAGCTCTCTTGCACATCTCCGCCCGTGCTTCCCGCCCCGAAGCCGGCCCCACGGGGCCGGCTTCCTCTATGCGCCGCAAATAACATACACTCTGGGAGCCCAACTGGCCTTTTCTCTGGAAGAAAGCCCAGATGGCGCGCTGCGGTGTATGTTATTCGCCCGTGTTGGTTCGCCATTCCCGTCGGGTAAGTTGCGAATTGAGACGCGCAATCCGTGCAGCGCATATGGCGGGGCGTGCGGCATCCTTCCTACAATACGGCCAAGCTTGCACCCGTTACGGGTCTTATCAGGGAAGGAAGGTCATAGATGTCAAACTCCATGTCTCGCAGGAAGTTCCTCGCGGCATCCACCGCCGTCACCGCGGCTGCCCTCGGTGCGTGCACCGGCAATGCCGGCCAGGGCGGGGATGCACCCGCATCTTCTGGAGCATCCTACACCGAGGCCGATTCCGGTTTCGGCTACACCATCGTCGATAACGGCGATGGCGCCCGCCTCTCGTACTCCCCGGAGTCGGGCTTGGGACTCATCGAGGTCGACGGCTACGCCTTCAAGGACTTCGAGGGCACCGGCGAGCTCGTACCGTACGCCGACTGGCGCCTCTCGGCCGACGAGCGCGCAGCCGACCTTGCATCCCGCCTCACCATCGAGCAGATCACCGGCCTCATGTGCTTCTCGGCGCACCAGCGCGACATCGAGAGCGATGACATCACCGATGAGCAGAAGGCCTTCCTCGACGGCAATGTCCGCGCCGTGCTGAACGCCCTCTCCGGCTATCCCGCGTTCAAGCAGGCCGAGTTCGCGAATCGCCTCCAGGCGTACGTCGAGTCCTCCGGCTACAAGGTTCCCATCAACTTCGCCTCCGATCCGCGCAACGGCAAGAACTGCACCGATTGGCCCGGCAACCTCGGCCTCGCCGCCACCTTCGATCCCGATATCGCCCTGCAGGCTGGCCAGGGGATGGGTCGCGAGCTGCGCGAGATGGGCATCACCACGTTCCTCGGCCCCCAGACCGACATCTCGACCGATCCCCGCTGGCAGCGCTATGCGGGTACCTTCGGCGAGGATCCCGCGCTCTCGCGCGACATGTGCCGCTCCCTCTGCGACGGCCTGCAGTCCACGGTGAGCGAGAACGGCGAGGATCTCGGCTGGGGCACCGGCTCCGTCGCCTCCATGGTGAAGCACTGGCCCGCCGAGGGCGCGAGCGAGGGCGGCCGCGAGGCCCACCCCGAGGGCGGCAAGTACGCCATCTATCCCGGCAACAACTTCGAAGCCCTCATGATCCCCTTCGTCGACGGCGCCTTCAACCTCGACGGCAAGACGGGGTCCGCTGCCGAGGTCATGACCTCCTACACCATCGCCTTCGATGAGGACGAGGCGTACGGCGAGCTCGTGGGCTCGGGTTTCTCCAACTTCAAGATCCGCCAGACGCTGCGCGAGCGCTTCGGCTTCGAGGGCGCTGCCTGCACCGACTGGTTCGTCGTCAACGACAAGAGCGACACGGGCTCCCCGAGCTACCGCTGCTGGGGTCTCGAGGGCGAGGAGTGGAACCCCGCCAAGCGCACCGCCCTTTCCGTGAGCGTCGGCGTCGACCAGATGGGCGGCGTGAACGACCCCGGCCTGCTCTACTCCGCCTACGAGGACATGGTCGCCGATCTCGGCCAGGATAAGGCCGACGAGAACTTCCGCGCCTCCGCCAAGCGCCTCTTGCTCGCCTACTTCAACACCGGCCTGTTCGAGGACCCCTATGTCGACGTCGATGCCGCCCGCGCCGATATCGACAAGGGCAACGAGGAGAGCGCCAAGGCAGCCCTCGAGGCCCAGATCAAGGGCATCGTCATGCTCAAGAACAAGGATGGCGTCATCAAGGCCTCTGCAGGCGACGACAAGCCCAAGGTCTACGTGCCCCTGCGCTATACCGCCGCCTCCCATGTCGCCGGCACCATGGAGACCTCTGCGTGGAAGGACAATCCTGCGACCTGTGCGCTTCCGCTGCCCATCGGCACGCTCGAGAAGTACTTCGAGGTCGTGACCGACACGCTGGCCGAGGATCTCACCGGCGATGCCGACGCCGACGGCAACCCCATGCCTGCCCTTGCCGATGTGACGCGCCTCACCGCCGCCGATATCGCCGACTGCGATTACGTGCTCGTCTGCGCCGCCGCACCCGTGAACGCCTCTGCCCGCGACGGCCGCAACGAGAACATGGAGTGGATCCCCCTGTCCGTCCAGTACCGCCCCTACACCGCCGACAGCGAGTTCGTGCGCAAGACCTCCATCGCCGGCGATCTTCTGCCCGACGGCACCCGCGAGAACCGCTCCTATTTCGGCGCCTCCTCGCTCGTGACCAATGAGGCCCAGCTCGATCAGATCCTCGAGGCCGCCGCGCTCGCCAAGGAGGCCGGCAAGCCCTGCATCGTCATCCTCGACATCATGCAGCCCATGTGCGTATACGAGTTCGAGCCCGAGGTCGACGCCATCCTCGTCTCCATGTCCGGCTCCACCGAGGCCGCGTGCAATATCGTGGCCGGCAAGTACGAGCCCTCCGGGCTTCTGCCCATGCAGATGCCGCTCGACATGATCACGGTCGAGAAACAGCTCGAGGACGTTCCCCGCGATGTCGAGTGCTACGTCGATGCCGACAGCAACGCCTACGACTTCGGCTTCGGCCTGAACTACGCGGGCAAGATCGAGGATGCGCGCACCGCGAAGTACTGCGTGCCCGCCCTCACGGCCGTCCAAGCGTAGCGTGTCTGGTGTGCGGAGGTGCAAGAGCATCTCCGCCCGCGCTTCCTTCCCTGAAGCCGGCCCCATGGGGTCGGCTTCCTCTGTGCGTTGCGAATAACATACACTCTAGGAGCCCAACTGGCCTTTTCTCTGGAAGAAAGCCCAGATGGCGCATTACAGTGTATGTTATTCGCCCGTGTTGGTTCGCCATTCCCGTTGCCCGCAGTCGTGCGATAATAGCGGGTGTTCGAACGACGCAAGGAGAAGGCATATGGCAAACGATAGGGGAGCAGGCCCCACGCTGTTCGGCGATCTGCTCGACGAGGAACCCGTCGCGAAGACCCCCGCTGCGCGCGCAGCAGAGCTCAACGGCATCCTCGACCAAGCGGCCTACGCCTACTATGCGCTCGATGCCCCCGAGATGACCGATGCCGAGTTCGACCGCCTGCTCCAAGAGCTGCTCCATATCGAGTCCGAGCATCCCGAGCTGGTGAAACCCGATTCGTATTCGCAGCGCATCGGCGGCTACGTCTCCAAGCAATTCGAGGAGGTCGCCCATGCTGCCCGCATGTACTCCATGGACGATGCGATGGATCTCGACGAGCTCGATGCTTGGCTCGCCCGCACCGATGCGGCCCTCGGATCCAGTCCCGCGAACCCGGTCGCCTACACCTGCGAGCTCAAGATCGATGGCCTGGGCGTTGCGCTCACCTACCGCGATGCGCAGCTCGCCCGCGCCGCCACGCGCGGCAACGGCATCACGGGCGAGAACGTCACCGATAACATCCGCACCATCGCGGACGTGCCGCGCGCGCTTGCCCAGACCTCCCTGGATCGGATCGATGACGGCGGCTTCGGGCAGTCGATCGAGGTGCGCGGCGAGGTCTACATGCCGAAGGCAAGCTTCGTCCGCCTGAACGAGGAGGCCGACGCAGCGGGCAAGAGCCCCTTCGCGAACCCCCGCAATGCGGCCGCAGGCTCGCTCAGGCAGAAGGATCCCAAGATAACCGCCTCGCGCGATCTTTCGACCTTCATCTACGCCGTGGCCGACACGGCGCCTCTGCACGTGGGCAGCCAGTGGGAGTTCCTGCTCTGGCTCGAATCTGCGGGTTTCTCGGTCAACCCCCATGCCAGGCGCTGCAGCTCGGCCGCCGAGGTGCACGAGTTCTGCGCCGAGGTCCTCGCGCACCGCAGCGAGCTTGCCTACGATATCGATGGCGTGGTCGTGAAGGTGGATTCCTTCGCCGATCAAGAGGAGCTCGGCTTCACCTCCCGCGCTCCGCGCTGGGCCATCGCCTACAAATTCCCGCCCGAGGAGAAGCGCACGGTGCTGCGCGATATCCGCATCCAAGTGGGCCGCACGGGCGTGCTCACCCCGGTCGCGGAGTTCGACCCGGTGTTCGTCTCGGGATCCACCATCGCACGCGCCACGCTCCACAACATCGACGAGATCAGGCGCAAGGATGTGCGCATCGGCGATACCATCGTGGTCCGCAAGGCGGGCGACGTCATCCCCGAGGTCGTGGGGCACGTCCATGAGCTCAGGCCGGCTGACTCCGTGGATTTCGAGATGCCGGCGCATTGCCCGAGCTGCGGCAGCGCGGTCGTGCGCGATGAGGGGGAGGTGGCTTTCCGCTGCATCTCCATCGATTGCCCCGCGCAGGCGAGCGAGCGGCTCATCCACTGGGGCAGCCGCGGTGCCATGGATATCGACGGCCTGGGCGTCGAGATCGTCAACCGCATGATCGAGCAGGGCATGCTCTGCGATGTAGCCGATTTCTACGACAAGCTCGACCAGGATGCGCTCGCAAACGTCTGGACGGGTCGGATGAGCGTGGCCGGGGAGAAGATCGTGATCGGACCGACCATCGCTGCCAAGATCATGGCCCAGATCGAGGAGTCCAAGGGGCGCGGCCTTTCCCGCGTGCTCTTCGGCGTGGGCATCCGCCACGTCGGCGCGAACGTGGCGCAGCTGCTTGCCCGCCATTTCGGCTCGCTCGATGCCCTCATGCTCGCACCCGAGGATGAGACCGCATCCATCGATGGCATCGGACCCAAGATAGCTGCCTCGGTGCGGGAGTTCTTCTCGATCTCCGAGAACGTGGCCGTGCTCGAACGGCTGCGGCACGCCGGCGTCGTGCTCGAGGAGCAGCGCCGCGAACCCGAGCGCCCCCAGACGCTTGCCGGCCTCACCTTCGTGCTCACCGGGGCGCTCGAGCGCTATACGCGCGATGCTGCGGGCGAGGCGCTCAAGGCCCTGGGCGCCAAGGTCTCGGGCTCCGTCTCGAAGAAGACGAGCTTCGTCGTTGCGGGAGATGCCGCCGGTTCCAAGCTCGCCAAGGCGCAGGAGCTCGGTGTTCCCGTGCTCGCGGAGGATGACCTCGTCCGCATCATCGAGACGGGCGAGATGCCGTAGGAATTTTGTGAGACAAGCTGGGAGCCGTCATTCAAATGCGAGTAGATCTCCAAGTTGTATTGAAAAGCCAAGCGCCTGGTACATCTGCATCTCGTAGTTCTACCTTCGCAAATCCAACCTCCGTCTAGCGCTTCTTTCTTGCCACGATATAGAACCTGTGGATGCTGCCCTCGATCACGCCTGTCTTTTCAAGTAGTTCCTGCGCACGATACAGCTGTTCAAGGCTGCTTTCTACGGAAAAACCGGGGAACTCCCACTTGATGATCCGTGCAAACCAAACAAGGGCACCCACATCGAAGAACCGGATCGGCTGATGGGCTTCTCCGCTTTCCAACACCTCGAAGCCGTGGTCGAGAAGCTCCGCCTTTTTCACGGCAAGATAGTGCTTGGGATAGGGTGCTTCTATGATGTGGGGAAGGAGAAGCCGGACCAGCTCCCGATCGTTTTCAGCGCCTACCTGCTGGGTGAGGAACAACCCATCCGTCCTTAATACACGCCGCAGCTCTGCAGCGTCATAATCGCCGTGCCGGTTCGTGACAATATCGAAATCACCGTCAGGAAAGGGGAGCCTATCGCCTCCGTTCGCCTCCTTGAAATCAATCCCCAGCGGCAGCAGAACTTCTCTGCACAATTCCACGTTGGGCGGATAGCCTTCAATCGCCGCTGTGTTTTCCTTGGGATGATCGAGGGAAAGGAGAAACTCACCGCCTCCGGTTTCCATATCCAACAGCTTCATGCTGTCTTTCCGATATCTTTGAATGACCTCTCTAAAGTTCCACGGTAAAGCATCTTCCTCTGTGTATCTGCCATGGATATGGGAGAAGTCCCATCCGTGGATATGGGCGATATCCTCTTCGTTTTTCCAGGTTTCCTTTAACTGCTCTGCGTCCATTTTGCTGCTCTTTCCAAACGAGCTGGCTTTCGTGTGCACTGGGCGATCCGATTCCGCATACGCACTTGCCGATCAGGCGCCGGGCTTACCCTCGTAGGAGAGTCCGGCGCTTAACCTGTCGAACGTTGCACGGTCGCCGCGGACCAGCGCTTCTGCCATGCGCGGGTACTTCTCGAGCGCCTCATCGTAGAGATCTGCGAAGCTTGCCGTCGATGCCGTGCCGGTCCAAGGATGTATCCAGTCGTTGTGGTCGAGATTCGCGGCGGGGCATTCATGGGTGGGATTCGAACGATACGCCATGGCCCGCGTGAGCGAATGCGTGCGCACGAGCGTCTCGATCGAGGAGATGACCACAGATCCCAGGGAATCATAATTATTGATGGCACAGAGGTAGATCTCGTAGTCGCGCACGGCGGCGGGGAACTCGGCCGAGGGGATGGAGATGCCGAAGACCTTGAGCGCCACGGCGCTTATGACGGCACCTGAGACGCGGTTGATGGTGTCGGTGCGCCCGAGTGCGGTCGAGGGCGAGAAATCGCCCACATCTTGGCTGCGCTTCTCCCAGAGAACCCAGGTATCGAGCTCGGATTCGATGAGGCCATGCAGCTCGCGTTCCGCATCGGCAAGGTCATCGCGCAGAGCGGCGAGCTCTTTCTGGCCTGCATAGACGATGGGATGGGTGATGCTGTCGAGTGCGTAGTGGCCTACAAGCCCCAGCACGAAAGCGCGGCCCACGCGGCTATCCGATACGGGCAGGTGCGCGATGGCATCGCGCGCCGTGAAGAGCGCCTCGGATATGTGCGAGCGGTGCATCTCCTTGCCGAGCTTGCGGACGGCTGCCGTGGTGGCGGGCTTGCCCAGCACGTGTGTGAAGCAGGGATCGGGTCCTTGGTTGCCGAGGAGGAAGGCGAGCAGCTCCTCCTGTCCCTCGACGAGTCCCTCGGGAATTCTTGCGACGGCATCCTGGCCGAAGATGTGGTGCGCGATCAATGCGGGCATAGCGTCTCCTGTGGGCGATCCGACTGCTACCAGTATGGCACGTTTCGAGGAGAAGGGCTGCAGCTACGTCCGCAAAGCTCGAGGGCGATTCTAGGATTTGGAGAACAGGCTTCTGTTGAGATCCTCCTGTTCGGGGAGGTAGTGGGCGGGGCAGATGCATACGCGGCCATCTGTGGCTTCGATGAGACGGCGGGCACCCTCCTCGCGAAAGCCCCCGCAGACATCGATGGCCGCAACGCCATCGTCGGCAAGCTCGCGTGCCACCGCACAGGCGGCTTCGATGCTCGGGACGCCTACGATCGTCGCCCTGCCGCCTCCGATGCTTGCGCGGTCGCGTGCGGGATCGAACGAGCTTCCCAAGATGAGATAGGCGAACTTCATGGCAGCATCCTTCCTCTCATAGAGCCTACTCGATTATCATAGCGTCGTGATGGCGTAGGTGGGAGGAGACGGCATGAACCGCATCGGCATCGATATCGGAGGCACCCAGCTCAGGGTCGCGGCGTTCGACGACGGGGGAAGGCGCCTCTTCAAAGAGGTGTTTTCCAACGATTCCGCTTGCGGTCCCGAAAGGAACTTGGGCCGGCTCGTATCCGCCATCGAACGCTGGGGTATCGATTACGAGGGTATCGGCATCGGCGGCCCCGGTCCTGCGGACTTCTCCGCGGGCAGGTTCTTGAATCCGCCCAACCTTCCCGCATGGGAGGGGTTCGAGGTCGTGCGCTTCTTCAACGAGGCTACCGGCAAACCCGCCTTCCTCAACAACGACGCCAATGTGGCGGGGCTTGCCGAGGCGCTCGTCGGTGCGGGCAGGGGCTGCGATTCGGTCTTCTTCTTCACCGTCTCCACCGGTTTGGGCGGCGGCTACATCTACCAGGGAAAGATCGTGGGCGGAGCGCATTCGCTCGGCGCCGAGGTGTTCTCGATGATCGTGAACGACGATCCCTATGCGCGGCCGGGGCTCAACCCCGGCTGCGTTGAGCTGCAGTGCAGCGGAACGGCGCTCGGGCGTATGGCAAGCGAGCGCTTCGGGCGCGCGATGGATGCGCGCGGGCTCTTCGCGCTCTGGCAGGGGGGAGACGCCGATGCTGCCGAGGTGGTGGAGCACGGCGCCACCAACATCGCCAAGCTGGTGAACAACGTGGCAGCCGTTGTCGATCCGGGTATCTTCGTGTGGGGCGGGTCGGTCGCGCTCAACAATCCGCGCTTCATCGATCTTATCCATGAGAAGGCCAAGGGCTACGTGCTCGCGCCCGATGAGCTGCGATTCGCGCTTGCCGCATGCGGCGACGAGGCGGGCCTCATCGGGGCGGCACTGCTCGTGCCGTGAAAGCCGCGAGCTGGCGTGCGCTCCGTTCTAGGGGAGTCCGCCTCGCGGCGAGTCTTCCCAGCAAGGCTCTTGGCGGCTGTGCAGTCATGACGGCCCTTCTGCGGAGATGCGCGTGCGGTAGGGGGCAGATGCGGCGGCCGGGATGTATTCGGAGGGCTCCTCGCAGAGGTCCGGTCTCCAGCAGCCTTTTGTCCGCCGCGCACGCTATCATGATTGTTGGAAAACAAGCATCGGACAAGGCGTGCGCGTATGTCACTGCAGATACTGGTGTCAGACAATCCCGAGATCCTGACTCCCGAGCTCATCGGGCTGCTCCGCGCCGCCCGTGCGGACGGGCGCCCTGCGGTGCTGCTGGCCCCCTCGTTCTCGCAGACGCTCGAGGCCTCGCAGGCACTTGCCGCCTATCCCGAGCTCTCGCTGGGCATCACCTGCACCACGCCCGACGCATGGGTGCGCGAGCGCTGGGAGGTTTGGGGCGATGGCCGTGCGCTCGCCGATCAGCAGGCACGTCTGGCGCTTTCCTACCATCTTGCGGTTCAGGAGACGAAAGAGGCCCAAGACGGGCTCTCCCATACACCGGGCTTGGCGCTCAGCCTGTCCCGTTTGGTTCGCGAAGCCCTCGCCTGGCTCCCCTCACCTGCCATAGCGGAACTCTCCGCTCCCGAGCAGCGCCTCGTCGATCTCGCCCTGCGCTATAAGGCGGTGCTGCACGAGCGCGGCTTCATCGAACCCTGCGAGGCCATGGCCGCCCTGTCATCCATCTTCGCCGAGCAGGGCATCACCGTGCCCGAGGTCGTGGCCACGGGCTTTTCCGACGCATCCTTCGCCACCATCGAATTCCTCGCCGACCTCGCCGCGCTCTGCCCGGTCCATGTGAGCATCTGCGAGGACGGTCGTCCCCAGACAGAGCTTGCACGCGGGTTGATCGCTTCCCTTACCCGTGCGGCGCGGGCACGCGGGATCGTGGCGGAGAAGGCCCGCGCGGCGCATGAGGCTCCACCCGCCGTTTCCGGCGAGCTTACCCTGCTCGAGCAGGCTCTCTTCCGCGCGGGCGAGAAGGGCGTTGCACGTCCCGTTGCCACCGGTGCCGTGCGTCAAGCCCATGCCACCGGGCCCTTTGCCGAGCCCGAGCTTATCGTGCGCGAGCTTGTGCGGCTGGTCGAAGAGGGCGCCCGCTCCATCGTCATCTGCGCTCCCGATGCCGGTGCTGCTTGGAGCGGCCTCTCCGCGCGCCTTGCCGCGCGCGGCCTCTTCGTGCAGGGAGCCGATGCACGCCCCGTGTGCCTGACGAGCGCCTGCCGCGCGTTCCTCTCCTTTGCCGGGGGCGTCTGCGATCTCGTCGAGGCCGCCCGGCAGTGGGAATCGGGCGATGGGCAGGGACTTCCCCCCATGTCGTGGTGGCCTCCGCGCGCGATCGTCGATTTCCTCCTCTCGTCCATCTCGGGCGTGCCGGAGCAAGCGGCATGGAACCTCGATAAACGCATGCGGGGCAACCGCGCCCTGAGCCCCCGGGAGGTGCTGGCGCTCCTGCAGCGCGAGGGCACCACCTCGCATGCCTGCGCCCGATCGACCCGCCTGATCGTCGAGGGCCGTATCGGCTCCGCAGCGCGCCTGCTCTCCCGCAGCCTCGTCGAATCGGGGGCGGACCCCGCATCCGACGACGTCTGCGTCCTCGAGCTCATCGCCCAGATGCAGGCCACTGCAGCCCGCTTGGGCATAGCCGCCTCCGGCCACGCGAGCCCCTCTGCCTCGAAGCTCGTCGAGCTGCTCGGCTTCATGTGCGAGAAGCTCTCCTTGAGCAGGAGCCTCTGCATCGGCACGGGGGCAGAGCCTGCGACGGTGCGCATCTGCTCGCGTACCGCTGCAGCCCAGCTGGCACCCGCATCGAGCGATGCCATCGTGTTCACGCAGCTCACCTCTGCTGAGTGGCCGCTCAGGCAGAAGGACGATGCGCTCACGAACCTGCTCGCCAAGCTCGGGCTCGCCGTACCCGCTGATCCGCTGGCCCTTGCCCGCCATCGCTTCGCCCGCTCTCTCGCAGCCGCGCGCCGCTCCGTCGTCCTCGAGATGAGCATCCACGACCTCGACGCCAGGCCCACCTATCCCGCCGTGGTGCTCGCCGAGCTTCTGGCGAGCTATGCTGCAGGCGCCGAGCCGCCCGTCAGCATGGGCGCCGAGGACCAACCCGCCGCCAAGCTGTCCGCTTCGGGCACGCCCCTTCTCCAGACGGCCGTCCTCGAGCTCCCCGGAGAGGACTATGTCCAGGATCGCTCCATGCTCGTCCTGCCGCATCCAGGCTCCGGAAGGTCCCGGAGGCTGTCGCTGTCCGCCACCCAGATCGAGACCTACCTCGACTGCCCGCTCAAGTGGTTCACCCAGAACCGCATCAAGGTCGATGATATCGACGCCGATTTCACCAACATGCAGAAAGGCTCCTTCGCCCACGTGGTGCTCGAGCGCACGCACGGGGAGCTGCTACGCAGGGCTGCCGTCGCCTGCGGCCTGCTCGCCGAGGATGAGTCCCTCGAGAAGCTCGGGGCTGCCTATGTTGCGGGTGCGCGCATAAGCGCCTCCAATCTCGGTGAGGCGACGCGGCTCCTCGATGCCGTCTTCGACGATCATCTCGCCTCGCAGCGCGGGAAAGCCCTGCGCAAGGAGTCCCAGTCGCTGGTGCCCCATACCGCCTCCGAGCAGTACCAGATCGAGCTTTTGCGTCGCGACCTGCACGCCACGCTCGCCTTCGAGCACGAGCGCCTCGCAGGCTTCGAGCCGCGCTATCTCGAGCTGCGCTTCGGACGCGGCGAGGGCATGCGCACGGTGGATTACGCCGGGGCGGAGTTCGTGGGCACCATCGACCGCATCGACGTGAACGAGCGCGGCGAGGCCATCGTGATCGATTACAAGCACAAAAGCGCTTCCAGCGTTGCATCGGAGTACAACGTCTTCCCCAAGAAGGGTCCCGGCGAGGGATTTCGCCTCGAAGACCTTGAGCTTCCGCGCCATATCCAAACGCTCGCCTATGCGCAGATCGTCCGCAGGATCTACCCCGAGCTCAACGTCGTCGGCGCCCTGTACTTCTCCACGCAGGGGGCGACGCCCGACAAGCATACGCTTGCGGGCCTTGCCACCGGCGAGGCGCTCGCGCGCATTGTGGGGGAAGACGCCGCGCAGGTTTGGGAGGATGCCATGCGCCCGCCTTGCGGCACGGATTTCCTTGAGCTGCTCGATGCCACCGAGAGACTCGTCGCAGCGGCTATCGAACGTCTGGCCGACGCCCGCATCGAGGCCGCTCCGCGCGATGCCGAGTCGTGCCGTTTCTGCCCGGTGCTGCGCTGCACGAGGAGGCTCGGCTAAGATGTCCAGACCCATCCCCACACCCGAGCAGCGCTCCATCATCTCCACGCTCGATACCCCGCTCTTCGTTGCGGCGGGAGCGGGCTCGGGCAAATCCGCCACGCTTGCCGAGCGCGTCGCATGGGCGCTCACGCCGGGCTCCGGCTCAGATGGAAGACCCTATATCGATTCGCTCGACCACGTCCTCGTCATCACCTACACCCACGCCGCCGCCGATGAGATCCGCGAGAAGATCCGTGCGCGCCTGCGCCAGGACGAGCAGCTCGCCCCCCACGCCCTCGAGGTCGATGCGGCGTGGATCAGCACCATCCACGGCATGTGCATCCGCATCCTCAAAGCCCACGCCTTCGAGCTGGGCCTCGATCCCGAGCTCTCCCTCATTCCCGAGACGCGCGCATCCGAGCTGCTCGAGCACGTGATCGACGAATGCGTGCGCGATCTCTCCTCCAAAAGCAAATATGCGGAGCTCTCCGCCGCCTTCGATATCCGGAAGCAGGGCCGTGCGGCGCAGGACCAGGGCTCCTCCATCGTCGGCGTGATCAAGCAGCTGTGCGCTGCCGCAGCCTCGGGGGTCAACGGCTTCGGCTCCCTCAGCTTTCCCGGTACCGCCGCTGCGCTGTCTGAGCGGCTCGAGGCGTACCTCGGCTCATGCCGCGCCATGGAGCGGCTGCTCGGCGAGACGGGCTTCAACAAAAACGCCACCAACGATCGTGCGCATGCGGTTCTGCTCGAGCATATCCAGCTGGTGCAGGATTTCATCTCCGGCCCAGACCGATCCGATGCCGCAGCCGCCGCCTGCATCGATCTGCTCGAGGCCCACAACGGCCGGGCGTTCGGCACCAAGGACCTCAAAGACAGCTGGAAGGAGCTCCGCGCGGAGTACGGGCGCCTCATCTTCTCCAAGGAGCTCATCTCGACATCACCGCTCAGGGCCCAGCTCCTGCACCTCGCATCCGAGGTCGAAACCTCCTTCCGCGCACGCAAGGCCGCTCTCGGCATGGTCGACAACCCCGATCTTCTGCGCATAACCCACGATGCCTTCGCAGATCATCCCGAGATCGCCGCGCTCTACAGCACCAAGTTCAAGCTCGTGATGGTCGATGAGTTCCAAGATACCAACGAGCAGCAGGTGCAGATGATCGCCGCGCTTGCAGGCACGTCCGCCGAGCACCTCGCCACGGTGGGCGATGCGCAGCAGTCCATCTACCGCTTCCAAGGTGCCGACGTGGGTGTCTTCACCCATCGCGGCGAGCAGGTCGACGCAGGCAGCCAACGCAGCCTCACCACCAATTTCAGGAGCCATGCCGACATCCTCTCCTTCGTCGAGAGGGTCTGCTCGGGCGGCATCATCAACGGCTTCATGCCGCTCAAATCCTCGCCCGAGCGCAAGGACGCTTACAAGACCCGCGGCCTCCCGCGTATCACGGTCGAGCTCACCTCGGGTGCCCACGGCACCGATTCAGAGCGCCGCACCATCGGAGCACAGCAGCTCGCGACCCGCATCAAAGCCTACCTCGATGCCGGCGGTTCCGCCGCCGACGTGGTCGTGCTCATGGGAACCCTCCGCCACGTGCAGGTCTACCTCGATGCCCTGCGCGTTCTCGGCATCGGCTGCGTGGTCTCGGGCGGTTCCACCTTCACCGATGCGGCAGAGGTCGGACTCGTCAGCGCGCTCGCGAACCTGCTCGCCAACCCCTACGCGACCAAATCGGGCCTCTACCCGGTTCTCACGAGCGAGCTCTTCTACTGCGATGCCAACGATATCTGCCTGCTCGCCACGCGCGATCATGAGCCTGTCGACGAGGCCGATACGCGCAGGTTCGATAAGCGCCAGCTCGCCGAGGGCTTCCTCGCCCTTATCGAGGGCGGCCCGGGGGCCGTGTGCGCGCAGGCGAGGCCCTCCGAACGCCTCCTGCTCGCCGCAGATGTGATCGGCCGCGCCTTCGAGCGCATGCGCAGCTGGCAGCTTGCGGACGTGCTCGAGGGCATCGTCCGCGAATCGGGTTGGATCTCGCGTCTCGAGCAGGGAGGTCCCCAGGGCATCGCCGCGGCAGCCAACGTGCTCGCCGCCATCCGCTTCATCGCCGAGCTCGCCGACCAAGGTACCTTCGGCATCTCCCGCGCGGCGCATGAGTTCAGCGCTTGGCTCACCATGGCGCGCCAAGGCCTCGCCTCGCTCGATGCGGGCTCCCAGGGCGCCGTGCGCATCATGACGATCCACGCCTCCAAGGGCCTTGAGTTTCCCGTCTGCGCCATCGCCGAGCTCTGGGCATCGCCCCGCGCCTCCGACGGCATCATCGTCAGCGAGAACATCGGCTCGGATATCTTCGCGGCGCTTATCCCTACTGCGGCGTCCGCATACCTTGCGGACGAGGCCGAGCCCCCCTCGTCCGCCTCCGCCCCCATTGAGGATTGGGCGGATTATCTGGCCTATCTCCAGCGGCGATCCGAGCAGGCCGAGCGGGGGCGGCTCCTCTACGTCGCCTTGACCCGCGCCAAGGAGGCGCTCATCCTCTGCATCTCGGTCAAGACCACCAAGACGGCCAATGCCGGCGGTACGCATTGGGCGCCGCAGCTCGCAAGCGATGCCTGCACGGCGCTCTTCGGCACCGATCTGCCCGCAACGGGACTCTCCCGTCTCGAGTACGGCGGCAGCGAGCCCGCGCTGGTGCGCCACGTGCATGTCGAGAAGGCCGAGGGCGGCGCGGTCGCATCCCTCCCTCCCTTCGACGGCGGGGGAGCGTTCGAGCCGATCGATATCATCGAGGAGCATGCATCCTCCGTCGCGCTCTACGATCCTGCCGTCTTCGATGGCATCGCCCAGGCACGTCTCGCTGCACGGCCTTGGAGCATGCGTGCGGGCGTCTTCAGCTACTCCTCGGTCCACGCAGAGCTCCTGCGCAGCCGAGAACGCGGATCCGCAGATGGGGAGCAGGAGCCCCCGGACAAGATCATCCGCCGTCCTGAGCTCGCCATGGAGGATGACGATGCCATGCCGGCGCCCTCCACAGACGATGCCGACAAGGCCACCAACCTCGGATCCGCCTTCCACCAGCTCGCGCAGGCCATGGTCGAGGCCGACGCGTTCCCAACCCAAGAGCGCATCGCTGCCGCCGCGCGCACTTGGCAGCTCACGCGCTCCCAACGCGCGCGCCTCGCCTCTGCCCTCGAACGCTGGTGGTCGTCCTCGATCAGGCAGGAGACGCGCTCCTTCACCATCCGCCGCGCCGAGGTGCCGTTCTTCCTCAGGCTCGATTCCGCTTACGGCGAATACCTCGAAGGTGCCATCGACCTGCTCTGCACCGATCCGGGCTCCACGCATGCGCTGGTCGTCGATTACAAGACGGGCGATGCGGGCCTCACGTTCGATGAGATCTCCGCGCGCCACGCCCTGCAGGCGAAGTTCTATGCGCACGTGCTGATGGAGCTCGGTTACGAGAGCATCGCGTGCGCCTTCGTTTGTGTTGAGTTGGTGGACGGGTCCGAGGAGCCCGTGGTCGCGCGTTACCGCTTCGATGTATCGAACATATATTCGCTTTTTTGATGGTATGCTGAACAGATATACGTTGTTTGCATGAGAAGGGGAGCCGATGGCGTTCGTACACTTGCATAACCACTCGGATTTCTCCATCCTCGATGGGGCGATGCGTATCTCGAACATGGTCGATACCGCCATCGAGCTGGGCATGCCCGCCATCGCACTCACCGACCACGGCTATCTCTTCGGCATCCCCAACTTCGATCTCGCCTGCCGTAAGCACAACAGCGGCATGGCCGATTTCAAGCAGTGGGAGCGCGATCGCGAGTGCTTCCAGAAGGGATGGGATCTCGAGGAGCCCAAGCCCGATGCGCCCGACGCCGCTCCCCATGCGCGCGCCCACGCCCAATGGGAGCGGGATGTAGCCGCCTGGGAGCGCGCCCATTCCCTAGCCGATGTCGATGCGGTCAAACCCGCGCCGCTCATCAAGCCCATCTTCGGCTGCGAGGCCTACTTCATCACCGACGACGCCATCGAGAAGGTCTCCGCCAACCAGCGCCGCTACCACATGATCCTGCTCGCCAAGAACGAGACGGGCTACCACAACCTCCTCAAGATGATGTCCGAGGCCGCGAACGAGATGTTCTATTATCGGCCCCGCACCACGCTCGACATGCTCAAGCGCTATCACGAGGGCATCATCTGCACGTCGGCCTGCGTGTCGGGCATCATCCCCCAGAACATCCTCGACGGCTTCACGGACCAGGCGGAGCAGTGGGCCCTCACCTACAAGGAGATCTTCGGCGACGATTTCTACATCGAGATCCAAGATCACGGCCTCTCGTTCAGGAACGGTTGGACAGACGAATCGCTCTCCCGGCATCTGGTCAAGCTCGCCCAGCGCCTCGGCATCAAGGTGGTCGCCACCAACGACATCCACTATCTCAGGCGCGAGGATGCCGCCACGCAGGATATCATGAGCTGCATCGGCACCACATCCAACATCGAGGACGTCAACCGCAAGCATATGGAGGGCGCGGAGTTCTACCTCAAGTCCGAGGAGGAGATGCGCGCGCTCTTCTCCTGGTGCCCCGAGGCGCTCGAGAACACCGTCGCGATAGCGGATGCATGCTCCTACGAGCTCGACTGGTCGAACATGTACCTGCCCAAGTTCCCGCTGCTCGAGGACGGCGAGACCTCCGAGGAGCGTTTCCGCAAGGAGTGCGAGGCAGGCCTCGAACGCCGCTACGGATCGGATTGGAAAAACAGATCCATCGCCGGCATCAAGGTTGCCGAGCGCTTCGAGTACGAGTACAAGATCATCTGCGAGAAGGGTTTCGCCGACTACTTCCTCATCGTGCAGGAGTACGTCTGCTGGGCCAAGCAGAACGGCATCGGCGTGGGACCGGGCCGCGGATCGGCGGCCGGCGCCATCGTCGCCTACGCTATGGACATCACCACCTTCGACCCGCTCGAGAACGGCCTGCTCTTCGAACGTTTCCTCTCGCCGCAGCGTTCCGAGATGCCCGATATCGATATGGACTTCGACGATGAACGGCGCCTCGAGGTGGTCGACCACGTGCGCCAGCTCTACGGTGCGGAGCGCGTGAGCCACGTCATCACCTACTCCACCATCAAGGCCAAGCAGGCCATCAACGATGCCGCGCGCGTGCTCGGCCAGCCCGTTTGGCTCGGCCAGCGCCTCTCCAAGATGATCTCCAACTCGCCGGGTGCCAAGCTCGAGTACGCGCTCAAGAAGAATCCCAAGCACGCCGACCAGTATTCGCCCGATTTCGTCGAGGCCGATAAGGACGAGACCAACCACCGCATCATCGACGCGGCGCTTTCCATCGAAGGCCTCACCCGCGGCGAGGGCGTGCACGCCTGCGCGGTCCTCATCACCCCCACACCCGTGAACGACCACGTGCCCACCAAGCTCGATACCAAGGGCGGCGTCGAGATCACCCAGTATGCGGGAGGCCTCGTGGCCGACATGGGGCTCCTCAAGATGGACTTTTTGGGGCTGCGCACCCTCACGGTCATCTCCAAGGCGCTCAAGAACATCAAGAAGAACTACGGCATCGACGTCGATGTGGACAAGGTCCCCTTCGACGACCCCGAGATCTACCGCCTCATGGCCGAGGGCCGCACGGCAGGCGTCTTCCAGATCGAGTCTGCGGGCATGACGGCCACCATCAAGGGCATGCGTCCACGTACCTATGCCCAGGTCACAGCCCTGATCGCCCTCTACCGTCCGGGTCCCATCGGTGCCGGCATGGTCGATCTCTACATCGACCGCATGAACGGGAAGAAGGAGATCGTCTTCTACGACGACCGCCTCTCCGACATCCTGAACGAGACCTACGGCACCATCGTCTACCAAGAGCAGGTCATGCAGATCTCCATGCGCATGAGCGGCTTCTCGGCGGGCGAGTCCGATAAGGTGCGCAAGGCCGTGGCGAAAAAGCATGTCGAGCTCATGGAGACCGTCGTGCAGCATTGGGATGACGGTACCGACGAGACCATGCGCGATCACTGGATGAACGGCGCCGCGCGCAACGGATTTTCCCGCGAGACCGCCCAGCGCATCTGGGATGACGTGCTCGAGTTCGCGTCCTATGCCTTCAACAAGAGCCATTCTGCGGGCTACGCCATCCTCGTCATGCAGACGGCGTGGCTCAAGGCGCACTACCCCAAGGAATACATGGCCTCGGTGCTCACGAGCTACATGGGCAAGACCGACAAGATCACCCATTACATCTCGGCCTGCCGCCATGAGGGCATCGACATCCTCCCACCCGACATCAACGAGAGCGGCAAGGACTTCACGGCCACCGCCGAGGGCGTCCGCTTCGGCTTCGCGGGTATCCGCGGCGTGGGCGAGGGCGTGGGCGAGGCCATCCTCGCCGAGCGCAAGAAGGGCGGCCCGTTCAAGAGCCTCTACGATTTCTGCGAGCGCGTGGATAACACCCAGGCAAACCGCCGCGTTATCGGCGCCCTCGTCAAGAGCGGCGCGTTCGACTCCACCGGCTACACCCGCATGCAGCTCATGCGCTTCATCGACGAGGGCAATCCCGAGAACATCATCGATGCCAGCGCACGCCGCCAGAAGGAGCGCGCGGTGGGCCAGCTCTCCATGTTCGACCTGTTCGGCGATATCGAGGGCTTCTCGAGCAACATCCCCGAGCCCGACGGCATCGAATGGGACCGCAGCCTCAAGCTGGCCTTCGAGCATGAGGTGCTCGGCATCTACGTCTCCGATCATCCGCTACGCCCCTACGAGTATGCGCTCGCCAAGGCGCGCGACTACACCGTGGGCGACATCGCGAGCTCCGAGGAATCCGCCAACCCCGCCACAGGCACCGTGCGCACGCGCTACAAGGTACCCGAAGGCCGGACCATCCGCCTTGCGGGCATGGTCACGGGTCTCTCGAAGAAGACCACCAAGAACGGCGACGCCATGGCGGTGTTTAAGCTCGAGGACATGGAGGGGGAGGTCGATTGCGTCGTCTTCCCCAAGCTCTACCGGGGGTGCGCCTCGGCCCTTGCCGGCCGGATCGACGCCGACACGGGCGAGACGAGCGCCAACGTCTTCGTCAAGCTCTCGGGCAAGCTCGAGCGTTCCGATCGCGGCGATCAGCTCATCTGCCAAAGCGTCGAGGCGCTCGTCCTCTCCGACGAGGCCAACCGCGCCAAGATCGTCGAAATCGACATCCCCGCGCACATGCTCTCACGCACCCGCATGGACGCGCTCGGCACTATGTTCGGACGCTACCGAGGCATGGATCGCGTGGAGCTTCGGGTCGTGGGTTCCTCGGGCGAGACCATGCGCATGGAGCTCCCCTCGCGCATCGATGCCCACAACATGGTCCTCCTCGCCGAGATCGCCGAGCTTTTCGATCGCTGCGCCAACGTCTGCGTGGTCTAGGGAAGGGCGGCGAGGGCCGCGCGCACGAGATTCTGACGCTTCCGGGCGCCGTTTGATGGTATGGTTGTCACCAAGGGGAGAGACCCTGCAAGAGAGAGGAAATCACATGGCAGAAGTCAAGTTCTATCGTTGTGCGCATTGCGGCAATATCGTCTTGGTCGTCAATGACGGCGGTGTCACGCCCCACTGCTGCGGAGAGAAGATGGAGCTGCTCGCCGCCGGCGCTACCGATGCGGCCGTCGAGAAGCACGTTCCCGCCGTCACGCTCGAGGGTGAGACGGTCATCGCACGCGTGGGCTCGGTCGACCACCCCATGGTTCCCGAGCACTACATCGAGTGGATCGCCTTCGCCGATGGCACCAAGACTGCCGTGAAGTACCTGAACCCCGGCGATGCTCCCGAGGCAACGTTTCGCAAGACCGGCGAGGATGCGGTCGTCTACGCCTACTGCAACCTTCACGGCCTCTGGAAAGCAGACTGCTAGCCCCGTTCTGCTGACCTCATAGCAGCATATCGTCCCTCCGCACCTCCCTAAGCCTTAAGATGGTATGAGGAAGATGCGGAGGGACATTCATGGACATCGCCATCGCACAGATGCAATCGATCGCGGGCGCCTTCGAGGAGACGTGCACGCGCATGCTCGAGTTTGCACAGCGTGCCCAGGGCTCCGGCGCCCGCTTGGCCATCTTCCCCGCGCATATCCTGACGGGCGGCTGTCCGGTGGACGAGGCGGATCAGGAGGGCTTTTTGAGCGATCTCACCCGGAGCCTGCGGGACTTCGCCGCCGAGACGCCCCTCGATTGCCTCATCCCCGTGGCGGCGATGTTCGAGGGCACGCCTCTCTACGAGGCCGTCCTCATACGCGGGGGAGAGCTTCACCCGCTGCGCATGGAAGCCGAGTTCGAGGCCTTCAAACAGGAGCTCTCCGGAGAAGGAGCCGACGATGAAAGCGCACGCGGCATAGCCGCGTTCGAGATGGATGGCATGCGCATCGCCGTCGCCTTCACCTTCGAGGAGCTCGATGCCCTGGATTCCCTCGGCCATGCCTTCGATCTCGTCATCTATGCATCCACCTATGGATTTTGCCACGATAATCCCTCGACCCAGCTTGCAGCCGCGCTCACCGAATCGCGTTTCATCGCCGATGCCGAGCGCATGGGAGCGTGGTTCGCGGCGATCGGCTCGCTCGGCGTCCACGATACGCAGGTTTTCCCGGGCGCCTCATTCGTGTTGACGCCGTGGGGCGAGCTTGCCGCCGAAGCGCCCTCTTTCGAAGAGGCCTTGATCTCCTGCGCTATCGACTCCGCTTTCGAGGGTCCGCTGGCGCAGCCCCTCGTTCCCGACGTGCCCGATCGGCTGCTCGCGCTCACGAATGCGCTCATCTCGGGTCTCTCCGGATTCTGCAGGGCGGAGGGTGTGCGCGACGTTGCCCTCGTCATGGACGGCTCGCTCGTATCCTCCGTGGTCGCCACGCTCGCCTGCGATGCGCTGGGTCCCATGAACGTCCATGCCATTGTCGGCGGGGCGTCCTCACCTGAGCTTGCCGCTGCGGCAAAGGATCTTGCCGCCCGCCTGCGCATCGATGCCACGGAGGCTCCCGACGGCGCGTCGCTCGACTGGGCCGAATCCAAACGTGCCGAGCTCGTGCGCACCTCCGGTGCGCTCGCCCTCATCAATCTCGATAAGACGGGGCTCGCCCTCGAGAACCGCGCAGGCGTCCTGTCCGTGGGCGGCCTTGCGCCCTTGGCCGACGTGTACCGCTCCGACGTGGTGGCCCTCGCCCGCCTGCGCAACACCATCTCCCAGGTCATCAGCCCCCCTTCCATGCGGGCATGGAAGGTTCCCGCAGTCGAGGGCATGATGGAGCGCTATATCACCGCAGATTCACAGCTCGAGTTCGTCGACTACGTGCTTTCGGGCCGGATCGAATGGGGCCGCACCTATGCCCAGATCGTCGAGGAGGATAGGGGAGGCGAGCTCGCCGAGCGTGTCCTCGAGCTCCTGCGTATCCGTCGCATGGCGCGCCTTGCCGTGCCGCGTACCCTCATCGTCTCCTCGCGATCGCTCATGGAAACCGTCCAACCCTTCGGTATGCGCTGGCACGACCGCATCCGCGACGACGAGGAGCAGGGCTGGCAGCAGCTGGGCAGTTACCTGCAGCTGCTCGGCTCCTCTCCAACCATGCCCCCGCCTGCGGCCATGCAGCAGGAGCTTAAGGACTCGCTTACCTTCCTGCGCGATCTTGCGCTCTCGGGCGAGCTGTTCGGCGGGCTCGGCATGCAGAATCCGCAGGGGAAGGGCTCTGCGCAGCGTCCGCATCCCGGCGATGGGAGCGACACTTGGTCCTTCGGCAGCCCCTTTTCCGATAACTGATGGGACAAGCGATGCCGGTCTGTGATAGGATAGAACGGACGTTCTGGTATGTGGTGGAGGACGCAACGTGATCATCCTCGGTATCGATCCTGGCCTTGCGCACACCGGGTGGGGTGTGGTCGAGACGCGCGGGCCGCTTGCACGCGCCCGTGCCTATGGCTGTATCGCCAGTACGGCTGACGAGCCCATCGATATGCGTCTGGGCCGCATCTTCCGCGAGATCACGGGGGTCATCCAGAAATACACTCCCACCGATCTCGCTATCGAGAGCATCTTCTTCGGCCAGAACACCCGGTCCGCCATCCCCACCGCCCAGGCGCGTGGAGCGGCCATCGCCGCCTGCGCCGCCTCGGGGCTTGCCGTGGGGGAGTATACGCCCATGCAGATCAAGCAGACGGTCGTGGGCACCGGGGCTGCCGATAAGATCCAGGTTATCTACATGGTGCGCCATGTGCTCGCGCTCGATCACGATCCCGAGCCCGACCATGCGGCCGACGCCCTTGCGGCGGCCCTCTGCCACGCCCGCCTTTCCAGCGGCTATGCCCATGCCAAGCTCTCGATCCAACCGGAGGTAGCCACGTGATAGTCCAGCTCACCGGGACGCTCGTCGAGGTGCTGCCCACCCACGCGGTCATCGATTGCGGGGGCGTGGGCTACGAGCTCGGCATCTCCACCATCACCGCCTCATCGCTGCCTGCGGCGGGCACCTCCGGCGTCACCATCCTCACGCGCATGATCGTGCGCGAGGATGCCCAAGAGCTCTACGGCTTCGCCACACGCGAGGAACGTGCGCTGTTCGACCAGCTCCGCGCCATCTCGGGCGTGGGCTCAAAACTCGCCCTCGCCGTGCTCTCCACCTTCACGCCCGCCCAGCTCGCCACGGTGGTCACCCTGCAGGATACGGCGCGCATGTCCCAGGTGCCGGGTGTGGGCAAGAAGAAGGCCTCGCGCCTGCTCGTCGAGCTTTCCGATGTCTTCCAGAAGAACGGAGAGCTTAAGATGCTCGTCGGCCTCACCGACGCGCTGCCCGCCGCAAAGGAGGGCGCGCACGGCGGTCCTGCCGCAGAGGCTGCCGATGCCCTGTTCTCCATGGGCTTCACGTCGGCCGAGGTCGAGCTCGCCCTCGAGGGAGCTGCCGAGGCGGGCATCTCGAGCACCAAGGAGCTGCTCTCATACGCCCTCAAGCGTTTGGGAGGTGATAGATGATGTGGGAGGCCTCCGGTGACGACCTGTTCGCAGATGCCGCCCAAGTCCCTAAGAGCGCCGCACGCGACGTGACGGGCCAGCTTACCGCCGATGATCTCGACCAAGACCGCACGCTGCGCCCCAAGACGCTCGACGAATACTGCGGCCAGCAGCGCGTGCGCGACAACCTGCGCGTGCTCATCCAAGCCGCCAAGAGCCGCAACGAGCCTCTCGACCACGTCATCTTCTCCGGCCCTCCGGGTCTGGGCAAGACCACGCTGGCGGGTATCGTCGCCAACGAGATGGACGCGAAGCTCCATGCCACGAGCGGGCCTGCCATCGAGCGCACGGGCGACCTTGCCGCCATCCTCACCAACCTCGATGCGGGCGACGTCCTGTTCGTCG
>JAKPQM010000062.1 GCA_029546925.1 Actinomycetes bacterium | reverse complement strand
TGAGCGCAACGGGATCCACATCATCGACCTGCAGCAGACGATCCGTGCGCTCGAGCGGGCGTACAGCTTTGTGCGCGACACCGTTGCCGAGGGGGGGACGATCCTGTTCGTGGGCACCAAGCGCCAGGCACAGGAGAGCATCCAGGCCCAGGCGGAGCGGTGCGGCATGCCGTACGTCAATGAGCGTTGGCTGGGCGGCACCCTCACCAACTTTCGCACCATCCGCTCGCGCATCGACTATATGATCGATCTGGAGGAGCAGCAGGCGCGGGGTGAGTTCGATCGGCTCCCCAAGAAAGAGGCCGGCCTGATGTTGCGCGAGCTGACCAAGCTCCAGCGCCGGGTGGGCGGGCTGCGCAACATGCATCGCCTTCCCGAGGCGCTCTTTGTCGCCGACATCATCAACGAGCAGATCGCCGTCCGCGAGGCTAACCGGCTAGGGATCCCCGTTATCGCCATGGTGGACACGAACTGCAACCCCGAACCCATCGACTATGTCATCCCCGCGAACGACGATGCCATCCGCGCCATCCTGCTGATGACGACCAAGATCGCCGATGCCGTCATCGAGGGGCAGCAGATGCGGGGGGTGGTGATGGAGGAGGAAGAAGCCGCTGAGGCGGAGGAGCTAGAGTACGTCGGCGAGCGCGCCTTTTCGCCGGATGACGACGAAGACGCGTCGGAAGATGAGGACCTCATCATCATCGATGATGAGGACGAGGGCGACCAGTAGTCGCCCAGCCAAGCGGATACGATCATCGCGAGCCGGGCCCCTGTCCCGGCTCGCCATATGCCGAGCTCAAGAGGTCGACATTTATGGCAATCACAACCGACATGGTAAAGGAGCTGCGCGAGCTCACCGGGGCTGGCGTGCTGGACTGCAAACGGGCCCTCGACGAGGCCGGCGGCAATATGGAGAAGGCGGCCCTGTTGCTGCGGGAGCGCGGACTAGCGGCCGCTGCGAAAAAGGCCGAGCGCAAGGCGCTCGAAGGTCGCGTCGAGGCCTATGTCCAT